>URBQ01000013.1 GCA_900546115.1 uncultured Collinsella sp. | reverse complement strand
AAGGCCAGAGGCTATAAACCTCTGACCTGGTAAAACATGGAGCCGGTGACAGGAATCGAACCCGCAACCCACTGATTACAAATCAGTTGCGCTACCGTTGCGCCACACTGGCACACTTGGCGCTTTCGCGCGAAGCCTGTTTAGGATAAAGGAATTGAGGACGGGGCGCAACAGGCCCTTCGACCGACCACATCTCAAAAACCGTTCGTCAGAACGAACAGTTTTATCTGTTCGTCAAAACATAAACCTATTCGTTTTGACAGCTGCAAACCCGCAACCCACTGATTACAAATCAGCGGGTAGACCAATCTAGGAAACGGCTCTCTGCCGCAACTCCCCTACCTCCCGCGAAGGGCCTTGAGCTTGGCCAGGGCATCGGGGCTCAGGCGGCTGCCCAGGGTCATCTTGATCTGCGGAGCTTCCTCTGCCTCGTGAACATCGTTATCTATCTGCTTGATCTCGTCCACCAGCATGCGGCTCGAGATGCGCGTAACGCCCTTACCCATGACGACGGCCTGGATCGTGCCGTCGCTCGACACCACGGAGCACGCGCGGCCTTCCTCGCGCGCCTCGATGCAGAGCTTCTGCACCACGGTGTCGGCCGATACGCCCGTCGGCGAAAACTCGATGCGCACGCCGCGGGCGGGCAGGTTGGGGCGCTCGCTGGAGATATTGCCCGCGCCGTCAAACACGATTACGGCCTCGTAGCGGCCCTGGGCAAACGCGGCAACATCGTTGATGAGTGCCGTGCGCGCCATATCGTGAACGTCGCTGGAATACGGATCATCGGAATGGCCGTAGACGAGCTTTTCGTAGCGCGGCGTGCAGTGGATCACGTTGTAGCCGTCGACCACCAGCAGCTCGGGCTTATTGGAGTGCACCGTCGAGACCGGGTCGGCGATGGCCTGCGCAAACGCATTGCCGCCCACGCCATAGGTCGCGGCCGAAACAATCGGCTTGGCCGAGCCTTCGCCAAAGCGCTTGGCCTTGGACTTGGCGCGGTTCTTCTTGGACATGCGCTACTCCTCCCCCATGAGCTCGCCGGCATTGCGGCGCAGCCACTCAAAGCACAGCGCGGTAGTCGCCTGTGCCACGTTGAGGCTCTCGGTCATGCCGCGCTGGGGAAGCTTGGTCAAAAAGTCACATTTCTCGAGCACCAGACGCGAGATGCCGTCGCCCTCGGAACCCATGACGAGCGCAACGCGGCCCTCGAAGGGGGCGTCCCAGCAACTGCCTTCGGCGTGCTCGGAAGCGCCGCCCACCCAAAAGCCAGCGGCTTTGAGGTCATCGAGAGCACGGGCGATATTGGGCACCTGCGCAATAGGCAGATGCATGACGGCACCGGCAGAGGTCTTGTAGCTGCCCACGGTCACGCCGGCGGCACGCTTGTTGGCGATGATGACGCCCGCTGCGCCCACAACCTCGGCAGAGCGCACGATGGCGCCAAAGTTACCGTCGTCGGTCACATGGTCGAGCACCACGACAAGCGCCGGGCCCTCGCCTGAGCGGTCGAGGATGTCGGCGACATCGGCGTAAGGGAAGTTGCCCACCTCGAGCGCAATGCCCTGGTGAGCGCCATGGCTCGACAGCGTATCAAGCTGCGCGCGCGGCACATACTTAATGCGGACGCCCGCGGCGTTGAGGTCGTCGACCAGACGCGACAAGGCGGCATCGCGCTCCCCGCCCTCGGCGATGAGCGCGCACTTGACGGGAAAGCCGGTACGCAGCGCCTCGGCGGCAGCACGGCGACCTTCGATAAACTCGCCCTTGGGAACCTGAACGTTGTCGCGGTTGCGATCGCGCTGCGGGCGAGCAGCCTGTGAGCGCTCGCGCTGGCCCTTGGGAGCGGCAGCGCGGTCGTTGCGGCGAATCGGACGCGAGCCAGAAGCAGTCTGCTTGCCGCCGCGAGGCGCACGCTTGCGATTGTCGGCCATAAAACGGCCTCCTTAAATAGATAACGAACAAGAATCGACCGTCCGAGCCACGGCACCTTGCCTTTCAATCATCGGGCATGACCACCAGGTCTATGCCCTCCTCTTTCAAGGCAATCTGCCGCACCTCGAACGGTCGACAAATACTAGAGACTCTTAATACGGGTACCCGCGGCAGTATCCTCAATGGTGAGGCCCAGGTCCTTGAGTTGGTCGCGGATGGCGTCGGCCAGATCCCAGTTCTTGGCGGCGCGGGCCTCGGCGCGGGCCTCGAGAATCTTGGCAGCGGCCTCGTCCACGTCGTCGCCCGTGTAGGCGACCAGGCCGGCGGCAACACCCAGCAGACCCAGCGGCAGCTCGACCTTGGGCTCGGGGAGCTCAACGCCAAACGTATCGAGCAGCTCGACCAGCGTATCGGCGGCGGCAAGCGCGGCGGCCTTGTCGGCAGCGTCGCCCGCCTGCTCCAGGTACTGGTTGCACTCGGTCACAAAGCCAAAGACGGCACCCATGGCACCGGCGGTGTTAAAGTCGTCGTCCATGCACTCCTTAAAGGTGGCACGGGTCTCGGCGGCCTTGGCGGCAAACGCCTCGGATGCTGCCTCATCGGCATCGGCCGTCGCATGGTTCGCGGCCCAGCGCAGGTTCTCGACCGTACCGGCAATACGCGTGAGCGAGTTCTCGGCACCCTCCAAGCGCTCCCAAGAAAAGTCGAGCGGCGAGCGATAGCTCGTCTGCAGCATCAGCAGGCGCAGGGCGGCAGCGGAGTGCTGCTCGAGGACCTCGGCCAGCGTAAAGAAGTTGCCGAGCGACTTGGACATTTTCTCGCCGTCTACCAGCAGCATGCCCGTGTGCATCCAGGTGTTGGAGAAGCCCTGGTGCCAGGCGCAGGTGGCCTGGGCGCACTCGTTCTCGTGATGCGGGAAGGCAAGGTCGGAGCCGCCGCCGTGGATGTCGATCGGGGTGCCCAGGTAGCGATGCACCATGGCGGCGCACTCGGTGTGCCAACCGGGACGGCCCTCGCCCCAGGGGCTCGGCCAGCTGGGCTCGCCGGGCTTGGCGGCCTTCCACAGGGCAAAGTCGAGCGGGTCGTTCTTGTCCTCGTTCTCCTCGATGCGCGCGCCAACCATAAGGTCGTCGATGTTGCGGCCCGAGACCTGACCATAGTTGGAATCGCTGCGCACGGCAAAGTACACGTCACCGTTATCGGCGGCGTAGGCGTGGCCCTGCTCGATGAGCGTCTTGATCATGGCGATCATGGGGCCGATCTCTTTGGTGGCGCGGGGGCGCACATCGGGATCGAGCACGTTGGCGGCACGCATGACGCCGATGAACTTGTCGGAGAACTCCGTCGCGACCTCGGCGGCCGTGCGGCCCTGCTCGTTGGCGCGCTTGATGATCTTGTCGTCGACGTCGGTGAGGTTCTGGGCGAACGTGACCTCGTAGCCGCTCGCGATGAGCCAGCGACGAATCACGTCAAAGCTGATGAACGTGCGGGCATTGCCGATGTGGATGTTGTCGTAGACCGTGGGGCCGCACACGTACATGCGGACCTTGCCGGACTCGATGGGCTGGAACTCTTCCTTTTTATGGGTAGCGCTGTTGTAGATACGCATTCGTTACTCCTTAACGGTTTTCTGTAGCAGGCAGACGGCCCAGGCGCCGATTCCCTCGCCCTGGCCTTCCCAACCGAGCTTTTCGGTCGTAGTGGCGGCGACGCCCACGTTTTCGACGTCGACGCCCAGGGCATGGGCAAGGTTGGCGCGCATGGCATCGCGGTGCGGGGTGATCTTGGGTTGCTGGCAGGCAATGGTGCAATCGGCATCGACAAACTCAAAGCCCAGCTCGCGCGCATAGTCCATCACGCGAGCGAGCAGCACCATCGAATCGGCACCCTCGTAGGCGGGATCGGTGTCGGGGAATAGCTTGCCGATGTCTCCCCCGCGGCAGGCGCCCAGAATGGCGTCGGCCAAGGCATGCGCGAGCACATCGGCATCAGAGTGGCCCAGCAGGCCGCGCTCGTAGGGAATGTCAACCCCGCCGATGATACATCGACGCCCCTCCACCAAACGGTGGACGTCGTAGCCGTGGCCAATGCGCAGGTTACTGAACATGGGGAAGGTCCTCTCCCTCGGCCATGCGGCCAAGCAGAATCGCGGTTACGGGACGCAGGTCCTCAGGCACCGTCACCTTAAGGTTATCGCGCGGGCTCTGGACACAGCGGACGCGCCCGCCCATGCGCTCGACCAGCGAAGAATCGTCGGTCCCGATAAAGCCCTCGGCGATAGCTGCGGTGTGGGCGCGCTTCATGGCGTCGACGCTAAAGATCTGCGGTGTCTGCGCGGCCCAGTAGAGCTCACGCGGCGGCGTCTCGACGATATTGTCGCCGTCGACGATCTTGAGCGTGTCGATCGCGGGCTGACCGCATACGACACCGTCGAGCGAGCGGTCGCCCACAAGCACGTCGATCGCATGATCGATGGCCTCGGTCGTGATGAGCGGACGGGCGCCGTCGTGGATGGCGACATATTCGAAACCCGCCAGAACCGCATGCACGCCGGCACGGGTGGAATCCTGACGGGTATCGCCGGCATCGGCGAAGCTGATGGGCGTGTCATAGTCAAACGGATCGATGGCCAGGCGGCGCATCTCGGCACGGCGCTCGGCAGGGCACACCACCACGATGTGGCCGACCTTGTCGCTACGATCGAACGCGCGGATAGACCAGCTCATGAGCGGACGGCCCGCCACGTTAACGAGCTGCTTGCCGCCGGGATTTCCAAAGCGCTGGCCGCTGCCGCCGGCAACGACCACGGCGCATACGGGCGCCATTATGCGTTCCCCTGTTTGGTGCCCTTCATGCGGTACAGCGAGTCCGCAAGAATGGCAGGGTTGTTGACGCCAAAGTCGCCCAGGCGCTCCGGATCCTCGCTGATGTCGTCCATGAGCTCCTGCAACGAACCGTACTCGTCAACGATCTTCTCGGCCACGCCGTCGCGCACGACGGACACGCGCGAAAGCGTGCGCAGGCCCAGTGGCGTCATGACGGAGTCCTCGTCCAGGTCGTCGTAACCCAGAACCGCCGCCACATGCTGTGGGTCGGACAGGTCCTTAGGTGTCATACGGCTTAGGTTGGCGCGAATCTTCTCGGCATTAGCCTCGGAAGAATCACTTGCGTAGTCGCGGATCATCAGATCATACTCGGTATCCATGCTGGAGCCCGCGAGCTGCTCGAGCTGCATCTGCACGAGCTTGCCCTGGTTGCCCAACTTGACGATGCAATCCTTAAGCTCGGTCTTTGCCTGCTGCATGATCTCGAAGCTCGAGAAAATACCGGTAATGTCGGCGAGCGTAACGTAGTCGTCGAGCTCGAGGGCCGTCAGGCGCAGCAGGGAGCGATCGAGCGACTGACGGGTAGTCTGGAGCGTGGCGACGAGCTGGTTGACCGAGCTCATGATGGTGGTGACGGGCTGGATCTCGTAGCTCTTGCCGTGAACGTACACGTTGACGACGGCACGACGGGCCGAGACCGAGATCACGATGGCATCGGTGAGCACCGACATACGAGCGGCAGTACGGTGACGCATGCCCGTCTCGCTCGTGGCAAGCGAGGGATCGGGATTGAGGTGGAAGTTGGCACGCAGGATCTGGGTGAGGTCGCCGTCGATGACGATGGCACCGTCCATCTTGGAGAGCTCGAACAGGCGGTTCGAGGTAAACGAAATGTTGAGCGGGAAGCCGTCGTTGCCGGCAGCGAGCACGTTTTCGGTGTCGCCGACGCAGATAAGAGCACCCAGGTGACCGGCAATGATCATGTCGAGGGCGGTGCGGATCGGCTGGCCAGGTGCCGTCAGACGAATGGCCTGTTCCATACGCTTTTGCAACTCGTTCTTATCCAAGGCATCGCTCCAATCCTATACGCTCCATAAACGCTAAATAGTTTCTCACGGTTTGCCCCCGTCACGCTCGCGAAATCCGATGCTTACAGAATGAGCGAACGCCGCTTAGGCAGCCCATTTGGGACGGGGCTCTTTGACTGCTCATGTGGTAGCATCGGGTCTCATATAAATGAGGGAGTAGTCGTGTAATCGGGTTCGCCCGCAGAGAGGGAGCCAGACTATGGGACTCGCAGAGCTCGTGTTGCTCGCCGCTGGCCTTTCGATGGACGCCTTTGCCGTTTCCATCTGCAAGGGTCTCGGCATGAAAAAGATCAACCTTAGGGTCGCCGTTGCGCTCGGCCTGTTCTTTGGTGGCTTTCAGGCCGGCATGCCCGTAATCGGATGGGCGCTCGGCAGCCAGTTTATGGACATCATCGGCCCCATCGACCACTGGATCGCCTTTATTCTGCTCGCCTTCATCGGCGGCAAAATGCTGTGGGAGGCCTTTACCGAGGACGAGGATGAAGGCGACGCCAAGGATGCCGAAAAGATTGACCTGGGCGAGTACCTGATCCTCGCCATCGCCACCTCAATCGACGCCCTAGCCGTGGGCATCTCGTTTGCGGCGCTCTCGGTTGACATCGTGCCCGCCGTATCGCCTATAGGCATCACAACCTTTATCTTCTCCATCGCCGGCGTGGCGATCGGCCATACCTTTGGTGCGCGCTACGAAAAACCCGCCACCATCGTCGGCGGCGTTGTGCTCATCCTCATTGGGCTTAAGATCTTGCTTGAGCATCTGGGAATCCTCGCGATATAAAAAACGCCTCTCATAAGCTCAACGTCAATGTAGAAGTCTCATGCAGAGTTTTGCATAAGGCCTTTTCGTGCATACTTTTGCATGTCATACTGATATGCAAAAGTATGCACGTTAGGAGATTGCCGTGGATACCCTTCCCATCACCACGCCGCGCCAAGCTGGCATCTATGTGCGTCAGGCACGCGAGGCTCAGGGTCTCACCCGTGCCGCCCTCGCTAAAAAAGCCGGTGTTTCGGAGCGCCTGCTCGCATCGCTCGAGCTAGGAGACGCCACGGGTATTCGGCTCGACAAGCTGCTGACTGTCTTTAACGCACTCGGCATAGGCCTCTTTGCGCAAAGCGATAACGACTCCATCGCATCGCCCTCCGAACATCCAACGACGATAGCGGACCTCCCTATCGCGAACTCGAATGCCCTGCCAAAGCCAAGCGTAGGCAGACGACCCGCTCGACAAGGAGCGCCATCTTCCTATGGTGCCTTGCTGGCCCAAATCGCAGCCGAGCAAGGCCTTACCGACACTTCAGACCTCTCCTTTGGCTGTAAGGTTGTGAAATAAATGGCAGAAATGGAGCTTGCGACCCTCATTTGTGGCGAAATCGCAGGCACTCTCCGGCAAGACGAGCATGGACTCTGCAGCTTTGTATACGCCCCAACCTATCGCGGGGCACCGCTATCGCTAACAATGCCGCTTTCCAATCGCACGTATGGCCATAACATCGTCCGCCCGTTCCTATTTGGCCTTTTGCCCGACAGTCAAGAGCAGCGTCGCGCCATTGCCACCGAGCATGATGTTGCATCTAACAACCCCGTCGCCCTCTTGTGCCATATCGGTCTTGACTGCGCGGGGGCCGTTCAGTTTTGTCGAGCCGATCAATTAGACGCCGTCCGTGGCAGGGTCTCCGCATACCGCCCGCTTACCAATTCTCAAATCGCTCACAAGCTTAAAGCAATTCGCGATGACGAAAGAGAGACATGGATGGGCTCCAACGAAAGCTGGTCCCTGGGCGGCAACCAAGGCAAATTTGCACTAGCTTGGCATGATGGCCAATGGTACGAATGTCTAGGGTCATCCCCCACTACCCATATCTTCAAAAATGGTGTCGTCGGGTTCAAACATCAGGCCTTAAACGAATTCGTCTGCATGAAAACGGCTCGGCGTGTTGGCATTCCAACTGCCAACGTCTCCTATTGCACATTTGAAGACGAAGCCGCACTCGTCGTTGAACGATACGACAGAATGGTCAATAACAGCGGAAGCATCGAAAGGCTGCATCAGGAGGACTTTTGCCAGGCGCTCGGTGTATTGCCAAGCCAGAAATACACCGCCGACGGAGGACCGACTACACGAGACATCCAAGAACGACTGATTAACACAGTCCCCCACCACATGAATCTTGTGCTTTTTACCTATATGTTGTTCTATAACGCCATTATCGGAGCGCCTGACGCACACGCTAAAAACTACTCGCTCATCCTAGGCAAAGGCACAAACGCGGCACTCGCACCCATGTACGATGTCGCGTCGGGTTTGGCGTATGAGCGCATGCGCCGCCGGGCGCGCCTTGCCATGAGCGTTGGCGGCGAAAATCGTGTGGGGCGCATCGGTCCAGGTGCTATCCGCCGATACCACGGTATGGGCGACCCCGCGCTGGAGACGGCGCTCACCGATGCCGGGCTATCCGAGAAGTTTTGCTTTGCGACCATGATGGACCTCGCCTACGAGGTACCCATTTGCATGGAAGAGGTCATGGACGAATACGCCGACCTGCCCGGCATGGCGGACCTGCGCGAGCATATGCTCGGCCCCGTCCGCGAAAACTGCCAGCGCACCCTCGACCTCATCAGGGCGGATATGGGCTAGACGCCAATCAATTTCCCATTTCTTAAAAGAAGAGAGGGGACACCTGTCGCAAAAGACCGGGTACCCCCTCTCGTAATGTCATTTGCAATCCGCTAGCACGTGGCTCGGACTGCTGCTAGCGCAACCTTTACGCGGCGAGGCGCTTGAGCACGTCGATGAGCAGCTCGTAGAAGCGCTCGGCAGAAGCGAGCTCCATGCTCTCGTCCGGGGTGTGGACATCGGAGAGCGTCGGTCCCACGGCGATGGCGTCCAGGCCGTGCAGGGCCTCGGCAAACAGGCCGCACTCAAGGCCAGCGTGAATGGACTCGATGCGCAGCTCGGAGCCAAAGAGCTCGCGATAGCTCTCGACAAAGACGTCGCGGACCGGCGAATGCTCGGCATAGCTCCAGCCGGGATACTCGAACTCAAACTTGGCGTCGAAGCCCAGGACATCGGCAAGCGTCTGCAAACGATCCTTGAACTCGTTCTGCAGCGAGGTGATCGAGGAGCGCGGGGAAAGCATGATCTTAACCTCGTCGTCAGAGGTGGCAACCACACCGATGTTGGAGGAAACCTCGACGGAGCCGTCGGTGGCGACGTTGCGGCGAATCACGCCGTTAGGGGCAAGACGCAGGGCGCGGATGAGGGCAAGCGCGGACTTCTGGTCCATGGCCTCGACCTCGGCGTCGTCGGCAATCTCGACGGTGCAGGTAAAGCCGGGGTCGAAGACCTCGAGCTCGGCAGTGACGTCGGCGATGATGTCCTTTGCGATCTGGGCCGCGGCCTCGGCGGCAGCGTGGTCGGCATAGACCAGAACAGCCTTGCACTCACGGTTGATGGCGTTGTCCTTGGTGCCGCCGTTAAAGCTCACGATGGCGGGCTCGCCGGCAACCATCAGGCGGTCGATGATGCGGGCCATGATGAGGTTGCCGTTGCCGCGCTCCAGGTGGATATCGCTGCCGGAGTGGCCGCCCAGCAGGCCGGAGATGTCGAGCGTGAGGGTGCTACCGGCCTTGTGCTCGCGCGCGATGGGGCAGGTGTAGGTAACGACGACGCCGCCGGCGCAGCTGACGGTGGCAACGCCCTCTTCCTCGGAGTCAAGGTTAATCATGGTGCGGGCGCTAATCTGGGACTTGTCGAGCGTCTCGGCGCCGACCAGGCCAGTCTCCTCGTCGGTGGTGAACACGCACTCGAGGGCCGGATGGGCAATCGAATCGTCGTTGAGCACGGTAAGCATAAGCGCGACGGCGATACCGTTGTCGGCGCCCAGAGTGGTGCCGTTAGCGGTGAGGACGCCGTCCTTGACGACCAGGTCGATACCATCGGTCGTAAAGTCGTGCTCAACGGAGCCCAACTTGTCGCACACCATATCGATGTGGCCCTGCAGCATCACGGTCGGAGCATTCTCGGCGCCGGCAGAAGCGGGCTTGCGAATGATGACGTTGTAGACCTCGTCCTGGTACACATCGAGGCCGCGCTCCTTAGCAAACGCAACCAGGAAATCGCTGATGCCCTTCTCGTTGCCAGACCCACGGGGGATCGCGCTGACCTCCTCAAAGAAATGGAACAGTTGGGCGGGCTCGTAGCCGGTGATCTTGTAATCCATGGTGCCTCCTTGGCGCAACTGGTTAGACAGTAAGACATGCGTCTTGTATATTCCCAGACTTTGCGTGCATAAACCAGTCGAAAACGCCGAGCGCCCTTGCATCATCGGCTAACGGCGGGGAAACGCCACTTTATTAAGATAAAGCAGGCTAGACGGGCCGTGCCGAAGGGACGTTGGACCCTTCAACCAACCTCAACGCTTGATCAGCGTTTATGCATACGCCATTGGTATGTTTAATGAGATCTACTTTGAACGAAGGGGGCTTTCCAACAGAAAAAGGGCGCTCCTTTGGAACGCCCTCGTGGACACAAGGTTTTGTTACGCCCTACAGCGCGCCGGAACCGGCTTGCATCATACCGCCGGGGCCCGAGGTCACGCCGCCGCTCACGGGCGCGGCGTTGCCGGTGTGCGGTGCCGCCGGGGCGGTATCGCCACCGAGCGTGCCCGCCGGACGCGGTGCCGGGATCTCGCCCGTGCCGTGGCTAAAGACAAACTTGCCATCGGCCACGTCGCACAGGACGGTATCGCCCTCGCCCCACTCGCCAGCCAAAAGCTCCTCGGACAGCGGGTCCTCGATGAGCTTTTGAATAGCACGGCGCAGCGGACGCGCACCGTTGGTAAGGTCGGTGCCCTCGGCCACGATCTTGTCATAGGCCGCATCGGTGAGCTTGATGTTCATGCCGTTGGCAATCAGGCGCTGGCGCAGATCGTCCACCAGCAGGTGAGCGATCTTGGTCAGGTTCTCGCCCGAGAGCTTCTGGAATACCACGATGTCGTCGATGCGGTTGAGCAGCTCGGGGCGGAACAGGCGCTTGAGCTCGCCCATCGCGCGGCCGCGGATCTCACTCGAGGTGAGGCCCTGCTCGCCGGTGGTGCCAAAGCCCACGCTCGCATCCTGCGCGATCTCGCGGGCGCCCACGTTGGACGTCATGATGATCACGGTGTTGCGGAAGTCGACCGTCTTGCCCTGGCTATCGGTCAGACGACCCTCCTCCAGCACCTGCAGCAGGATGTTGAAGATATCGGGATGCGCCTTCTCGATCTCGTCGAACAGCACGACCGAGTACGGGTGGCGACGAACGGCCTTAGTGAGCTGGCCGCCCTCGTCGTGACCAACGTAACCCGGAGGGCTACCGATGAGCTTGGATACCTCGAACTCGCTACCGAACTCGGACATGTCGAAGCTGATGAGTGCGTCCTTGCTGCCAAAGAGGTACTCGGCGAGCGTCTTGGCAAGCTCGGTCTTGCCCGTGCCGGTGGGACCAAGGAAGATAAAGCTGCCGCCGGGGCGACGCGGGTCCTTGAGCGGCGAGCGGCTGCGGCGCACGGCCTTGGCAACGGCCTCGACAGCCTCATCCTGACCGATGATGCGCGTCTTGAGCACGCTTTCGGTCTGCAGCAGGCGCCGGCTCTCGCTCTCGGTAAGCGAGGATACCGGCACGCCCGAAGTCACGGACACGATATCGGCGATCTGACTCACATCGATGGTGAGCGGGCTGGCGTCGAGCTCGGCGGTCCAGGCAGCCTTGGCCTCGGCGAGTTCAATCTCGGCAGCCTTCTGCTGCTCGGTGATCTCGGCGGCCTTGTTCATGTCGTCGCTCTCGGTGGCCTCCTGCGCGGCGGCCTTGAGCTCCTCTATGCGATGCTCGGCCTCGCGCACCGGCTCGGGCGCGCGGTTGGCGGCGATGCGAGCGCGGGCACCGGCCTCGTCAATGAGGTCGATGGCCTTATCGGGCAGGAAGCGATCCTGGATGTAGCGGTTGGAGAGGTTCGCGGCGGCCTCGATGGCACCCTGCGTGTAACGCACGTGGTGGTGCTCCTCGTAGCGTGGCTTGAGCGCAGTCAGAATCTTGACGGTGTCCTCGACACTCGGCTCCTCGACATCGATGGTCTGGAAGCGACGCTCGAAGGCCGGGTCCTTGGTGAGGTACTTGCGGAATTCCTCGGCCGTGGTGGCGCCGATAATCTGGAAGGCACCGCGCGCGAGCACAGGCTTGAGCATGGAGCTCGCGTCGATGGAGCCCTCGGCAGAACCGGCACCGATGATGGTGTGCATCTCGTCGATAAACAGGATGACGTCGTCGGCTTCGGTTGCCTCCTGGATTACGTTCTTGAGGCGCTCCTCAAACTCACCGCGGTACTTGGCGCCCGCCACGAGGCCCGGCAAGTCGAGCGTCCAGATGTTCTGGTTCATAAGGTTCTCGGGCACGTTGCCGGCTGCAATCTGCTGAGCCAGACCCTCGACGATGGCCGTCTTGCCCACGCCGGGGTCGCCCAGAATGAGTGGGTTGTTCTTGGTGCGGCGCGAAAGAATTTCCATCATACGCTGGACTTCCTTTTCGCGACCAATCACCGGATCGAGTTCGCCGTCGCGCGCCTTCTGCGTAAGGTTGGTCGCGAACTGCTTAAGCGTATCGGTGCCGCTCCCCTTTTGCTGGGAGGCATCCGAGCCGCTAAAGAACGGCAGGCCCGTACCGGGACGACCAGCACCGGCGCCAGCGAGCGGGCGCTTCTTATCCTGGTCCTTGGCGGTGAGTTTCTCGATAGCCTTTTTGATGGAGGCGGACGACACACCCAGGCGCATGAGGATGTCCATGGCCATGCCGTTGCCCTCTTCGACGATGCCGATCAGCAAGTGCTCGGTCGACACGTAGGTCTGGTTGTTTTCACGCGCCACGCGGAATGAACGCTCCATCACGCTAATGACGAGCGGCGTAAAGGCGAGCTTGGCCGCCTCGGTCTCCTCACTGGGCTCGGGAACCGTGGTCTGGACCTCTTTGAGAGTATCCATGATGTCATCGTAGGAGATGTCGAGCGAACGCAGTGCCTCGGCGGCAATGCCCTCGTCCTCCTTAGCGAGTGCGAGCAGCAGGTGCTCGGTACCCACCTTATTTGAGTGAAGATCGAGCGCTTCTTGCTTGGCCATGGACATGACCTTGCGCGCGCGATCGGTAAAACGGTCTAACATGCTAGTTCCTCTTAGACGAGCTAGTTTTTTTCAAACGCAAAGCGCCGCCCCGCGGCAGCGCTTTGGTCTCTTTACCCATATGGAGTATATGTTAACCGTTGGGACCTTTCCCGCCCGTAGCCGCGCGACAACGTCTACAAAAAAGGAATTGCCAGGTGCCTCTGCATCGGCCCAACGAGCGTGGATTTTCGGACACCCATTCCACGAGCGTGGATAATCTCCCGTTTTGAGCCCGTAAACAGGCCAAAAACGGGAGATTATCCACGTTCATGTTTTGCGGATCAGTTTCATTTGCACCAATTAGCTGGTGTGGCGCCAGCGAGGGTCGGTGAGCGTACGCGCCACACCCAGGCCAACGGGCAAAAACGCCACGATGAGCACTGCACGCACAAACCAGCCGAGCATATTGACCGTGTCGAAGGTGCACATGTAATACATCGAGCGATACAGATACAAGCCCGGCACCATAATGACAATCGATGGCACCGTGAGGGCGATACGTGGGTAGGTGAGCTTGATTTCGGCTAAGCTCGCGAGCAGCCCCGATACCAACGCACCAGTAAACGCAGCCGCCTCGGGAGGCATGCCCGCACTCAGGCCCAAGAAGGGAAGCAGCGTCGGCGCATCGACGAGCGTAAGGCGCAAGGTATTAGACACGGCGCCGATGAGCCCTGCCGCTGCTGCCATCTTTACCGGGCTGTTGAACATAACCGAGAAGCCAAATACGCCGATAAAGCTCATCAGTATGCGCAAGAGCGTAAGAGCCAACGGCGAAAGGCCGAGCGGGGCAAAATCATCCGGTGCCAGCCCCACACACTCGGCAACCATCCAGCCCACAAGGGTCGCCATCACAATAATCGACACGGCATACGAAAGACGCTCAATGCCGCTTCGCATATCGAGCTTAGCGATGTCGAGGCCTGCCGTAATGAGGGGAAAGCCGGGAATCACAAAGAGCATGGCGCCGATATAGCCTTCTTGGTGCGACATTGCCCCCGGTACGACCTGGCCAAGGCCGAGCAATGCCAGCAGATACGAGACGCAAGCGAGCGCAACGCCAATCGTCAGCGCGCTAAACTGGCCAAGACCCTGCTTGAGAATATGAGAGCGAGCAAAGTTGCCAACACCAGCGCCTACGAATGCGCAGGCCATCTCGATAGGGCCGCCGCCGAGCAAAAAGACGAAGGCGCCGCAAGCACAAGCTGCCGCAAGGCCCTGTTGCCAGGGAGAGTAATCGGGTTTTGAACTCTCAACGGTCTTGAGCATCTCGTGGTATTCGTGCACGGTAAACCGGCGCCCATACGTCTCGATTTCCTTTAGGAAGCTCTCCATCATCCAAATGCGATGGGTATTGACTCCCGTTGTGGGCAGGCTGACAACCTCGTTAAAGCAGTGGCCATCTTCGATGCAGGTGCACTCAAACGACAGAAGACTTAAGTCAACGTGGACGGTGACACCGAGTACGGCGGCGACGCGATTCATGGTATCGCGTACACGCCAGGCACCCGTTCCGCTCGCGAGCATAAGCATACCGGTGCGGCAGATGATGGATGACTTATCGGTGAGCGGCGCATCGACGGCAAGCTCATCGCCTGCCGTCACGATCTGGTGCCAGTCAGTTTTCATATGGAGTGCGCCGGCACGAACACCGTGGTGCATGGGGGCTCTCGAAAGCAGCGAGTCAAGGCGCGAAGACTGTGGGGACTCCGTTGATTCGTCCTCAACCTCATCAGTCTCTTCATCGACCAGATCAAATGAGTCAAGCGATGCCGGCTCGCGACGATCGATTAGCTCCTCATCCTCATCGTCAAAGTAATTGAACTGATCGAGCATGTCCTCTTCGATTGCACGCTCGCTCGCGTCGTCCATATAGACGCTCCCTTCCTACCGACTAACCCCCATCCTAGGCAGCGACGGCTAAAGGAAACATAAAAGAGACGACTGTCATGCGAGCCATGCGCGCAATAGCCGTTGGGTAGTCGTTTAAGAACGTCCCCAATGACTATTGACAGCCAAGGCAACGTCGATGCCCTGGCAACGACAGCGAAAGCCCGCCAGAGCGAGCAAGGTGCTTTGAAACGAGATGCCACCATAGGTTGAGCATAAGTCAGCGAGCGGGTCGCATTTGAGACAAGGTGACGTGAAACGAAAGGGCGCTGACCTTCTGGTCGCGCCCTTGAAGTTGAACGTCAGATTGTCCAAATGCGGCCCGCGCAGCGTCGAGCCGTTACGCGGTTCGTAGAACCGCGTAACTAGTTAGTACATCTTTGCGCCGGCGGGGATGGAAGCGTCGAGCTGGATCAGGTTGAGGCGCTCCTCGCCCTCCTCCTCGTGGACAGCGCTGATCAGCATGCCGCAGCTGGGAATACCCATCATCTTGCGCGGAGGCAGGTTGGTGATGGCGAGCAGCGTCTTACCGACCAGGTCCTCGGGCTCATAGTAGCCATGAATGCCGGAGAGGATGGTACGGTCGGTGCCGGTGCCGTCGTCGAGCGTAAAGTTCAGCAGCTTCTTGGACTTCTTGACGGCCTCGCATGCCTTGACCTTCACGGCGCGGAAGTCGCTCTTGGAGAAGGTATCAAAGTCGACGAACTCCTCAAACAGCGGCTCAACGGCAATCTTGGAATAATCAACCGTGGGCTTGAGCGACTTAACGAACGGGCTCGCGGCGTTGCCGGCCTCGGCAGCCTTGGCAGCAGCGGCACCGGACTGGAAACCCTTCTCGGGCTTCATGTGCGGGAACAGCAGCACGTCGCGGATGGAAGCCTGGTTGGTGAGCAGCATGACCACGCGGTCGATACCGATGCCGATGCCGCCCGCGGGAGGCATACCGTACTCGAGGGCGCGCACGTAGTCTTCGTCATACTCCATGGCCTCATCGTCGCCGCCGGCCTTCTCGGCCATCTGGGCAGCAAAGCGCTCAGCCTGGTCGACCGGGTCGTTGAGCTCGGAGAACGCGTTGGCGTACTCGTGACCGGCAATAACCAGCTCAAAGCGGTGCGTCAGGCGCGGGTCGTCCTCAAAGCGCTTGGCAAGCGGGCTGACCTCGATGGGGTAATCGCACACGAACGTGGGGTTGACGATGGTGTCCTCGCCCAGCTCATCGTAGATCTCGGCGATAATCTTGCCGGCGGTCCACTCGGGCTTAATCTCCAGGCCCTTCTCGCGCGCAGCGGCAGCAAGCTCCTCGACCGGCGTATCGATGGTGACCTGCTTGCCGAGCACGTCGGAGACGATGTCGGTCATGGGACGGCTGGCCCACTCACCAGAAAGGTCGATGGTCTGGCCCTGGTACTCGATGACCTCGGGGTTGCCGATGGCCTTGTTCGCAGCCTTGATGACGCCCTGGGCGAGCGCCTTCATGCCCTCGAGGTCGGAGAAGGCACGGTAGGCCTCCATCGTGGTGAACTCGGGGTTGTGGGTAAGGTCCATGCCCTCGTTACGGAAGATGCGGCCGATCTCGAACACGCGCTCAAAACCACCGACGATGCAGCGCTTGAGGTGAAGCTCGGTGGCAATACGCAGGTAGCACTCCTGATCGAGCGCGTTAAAGTGCGTGATGAACGGCTTGGCCGTGGCACCACCCTGGATGGTCTGCAGGATAGGGGTCTCAACCTCCATGTAGCCGTCGGACTCCATAAAGCGGCGGAAGGTGGAGAGAATCTGCGAACGCTTACGGAAGGTCTCGCGAACGTCGTCGTTGGCGATCAGGTCGACATAGCGCTGGCGATAGCGGGTCTCCTTGTCGGAAAGACCGTGGAACTTCTCGGGCAGCGGACGAACGGCCTTGGCAAGCAGGGTCGCGCTCTTAGGGGCAACGGAAAGCTGGCCACGCTGGGTGCGCACGACCACGCCGGTCACACCCAGGATGTCGCCCAGGTCGAGGGCCTTGAGCGTACTCCAGGCAGCCTCGTCCATGTCGTTGATGCGGCAGAACAGCTGAATCTCGGCAGTCGCATCGCGCACGACGATGAACATGATCTTGCCCTGACCGCGCTTGGCGACCACGCGGCCGGCGATCTTCACGACGTCCTCGGTGTCCTCGCCATCGGCAAGCTCGGCGTACTTAGTCTCGATATCGGCGACGTAGTCCTCAAGCTCAGAGTGCTCGGGATAGGGGTTCTGGCCCGCCTCGAACAGGGCGGCGCGCTTGGCCAGGCGGGTGGCGCGCTCGTCGTTGAGCGTCGATGCCTGATCGGCGGCGTTCTGGTTCTCTGCCATAAGTTAGCTCCTCAAACTAAAACGCTCCCCAGGATTCGGTCCCAGGGAGCGAAAACATACCTTTACGCGGGACCGTGGTCTAGCGTGCGATCTTGGCGATGGTGTAGACGCGAGTCTTGCCGGAAGGCGTAACGACCTCGACGGAGTCGCCCTCGCCGTGACCGATGATGGCGTGACCGACCGGAGACTCGTTGGAAATCTTGTGCTCGAGCGAGTTGGTCTCGGTGGTACCGACGAGCGTGACTTCCATGACCTCACCGTTGGGATCAATCAGAGAAACGGTGGAACCGATGGAGACGGTCAGATCGCCCGCGGTGGCAGCAACCTGAGCGTTGGCGAGGATGGCCTGGATCTCGGCAATACGAGCGGCGTTCTGGGCCTGCTTGTCCTTGGCGGCGTCATACTCGGAGTTCTCCGAAAGGTCGCCGAACGCGCGGGCTTCCTTGATGTCCTCGACGATCTCCTTGGCGTAATCGCCCTCACGCCAAGCGAGCTCCTCGACGAGCTTCTGGCGGCCCTCAGCGGTCAGTACGATCTGGCTTGCGTCCATACGGATATCTCCCCAACTCTGATCAAACAATCAACTGTCAACAAAACGAAAAAGACCGGCTAGCCTGCGGGCAAGCCGGTCAGGTGCTCACCCCAAAGGGATGGGACTACTCTGCGTCCGCGTCGCTGTCCTCTGCCTGCTTCTTCTTGGCAGCAGCGAGCTTGGCCTCGAGCTCAGCGATCTCCTTGTCCTCCTCGGACTGCTCGACCACGACCTCCTCGGCCTGTTTGGTCTCGGCCTTATCGTCGCCCTCCATACCCTCGCGGATATTCTTGACGGTAGAGCCGAGGGACTTGCCGAGCTTCGGCAGGTTCTTGGGCCCGAAGATAATCAGGACAACGACGAGAATAATGATGAGCTCAGGAGCCCTCAGTCCAAACATGTAGACCTCCACAATACAGCGAGACAAGCTCGAATGAGTATACCGCGGGTATCGCGGTATCACAACAATAGCTAAAAAAAGGGACCGCAAGAAGCGGTCCCTCCTCATGCTCTGGTCGGGTTGACTGGATTTGAACCAGCGACCCCTGCGTCCCGAACGCAGTGCTCTACCAAACTGAGCCACAACCCGTTAGCTCGACTATAGTAACAAAGATTTCCGTCGTGTGCTAGAGAAATTTTTACTTCTTTGGCACTTCGACGCGAACCCTTGATTATCAACTTTATCCGAACACCTCCCACATTCATCCGTACATGTGCGGATAAATGTGGGAACCCGATACCCTGAGGGCCGGATCGGCCGGCCCCGGGAGATCGGAGGACGGCATGTCCGGAAAGAAGAAGAGCGGCTCCGCAAGGGCGGTCCCGAGGGCCTACGGAAGGCTCACGAGGCACGAGCGGGACACGGTCCAGAGGATGCTGGAGCGCAGGGCGTCGTGCAGGGAGATCGCGAGGGAGCTGGGCAGGTCGCCCTCGACGGTGAGCGCCGAGGTGGCGTCTCACAGGTTCGTGACGGCGCCGAAGGCCAGGCGCGGCGAGCGCGTGGACGCCTCCGCCGACCTGTCGGCGGCCTGCCCGCGCCTGGCGGCGTGGCCGCGATGCTGCAACGGCTGCGGCCGGTACCGCGCGATCGGCTGCAAGCGCCGCCCCCACGTCTTCTACGAGGCCCGGGCCGCGCAGCTGTGCGCCGACTCGGTCCTCGTCTCGTCCAGGCGCGGGATAGACGCCGACGAGCCCGCCGCGGCGGCCAGGCTGGAGGCGATAAGGGACTGCCTGCGCCGGGGGCTGTCGCCCGAGCAGATGGCGGCGCGCAACGGCGGCCCGGTGGACCTGTCGCCGTCGACCATCTACCGCTGGGTCTCGGCGGGCTACGACGGCATGACCAGCATGGAGCTCAGGCGCAAGGTCGGCTACAGGCCGAGGAAGCGCGCCGCGGGCCGGGCGGCGACCCGCCACTCCGCCCGCAGGTCGCATGCCGCGTTCCTCGCCCTCGGGGAGGACGCGTGCGCCGCGGCCTGGGAGATGGACACCGTCGAGGGGGCCCGGGAGGACTCCGCCTGCCTGCTCACGCTGCTGCACCGCCCCAGCAGGCTCCAGCTCGCGCTGCCGCTGGAGGAGAAGACCGCCGGGTGCGTCGCGGACGCCCTGGAGGGCGTCCGGGCCATCCTCGGCGCCGACGGGACGCGCCGCGTGTTCCGCGCCGTCCTCACCGACAACGGCGCCGAGTTCTCCGACGAGGCGGCGATCGCGGCGCTCATCGGCGAGGGGCCGGGCGAGACGAGGCTGTTCTACTGCGACCCCAGGCGCAGCGACCAGAAGGGCGCCTGCGAGCGCAACCACGTCGAGATCAGGAAGCTGCTGCCCAAGGGCGCCGGAATCAGGTTCGACCGGCTCGCCCCGGCCGACCTGGCGCTGGCCATGTCGCACGTGAACTCCGAGCCCCGCGGCGCGCTCGGCTTCGCGACGCCCGCGCGCGCCTTCAGGGCGATGCTCGGGGAGGACGCGGCGGCGCTGCTGGACGCCTACGGCGTGGGGGACGTGCCCATCGGGGAACTCGACCTGACGCCGGGGCTCATCGAGAGGGCGCGCGCAGAGAGGGGCGATGCCCCGCTGGCCTAGCCTAGGAGAAAAACGGAATAGACGGACCGACCGTCCGGCTGAGTCTGGGAAGAGGTGCCGGGCGGCGGGCGGAGCATGGCCACCGGACCCATCGAAACACATCTCCACCATTCCTTCAACTGGGAAAATGGCGCCCCCGGGGCCCGAGAGGGGCCGCGGGGGCGTTCGGTTAACTGCGGGAGCGTGCCGTCAGCTCAATGTGTTCGGTTGAGACCGGAAATCAACCCTTCGACGCGAACCGTGTTGGGAATGAGCTCCGTCGCACAGGACCACCAGCCGTTTTGCTGGGCAGCCTCGGCAAGCCTTTCGGCCGTGGCGGCGGTGTCGCAAATGGCAAACGAACAGGCACCCGATCCGCACACATCTACAGCAACGGTGCCGTCCTGCTTACGCAGCCAGTCGAGGACCGTTTGAATCTGCGGCTCCATCTGTGCGGAAATGACACCCAAGTTGTTATGGATGAGCGCATATGCCGTCTCGGCATCACCAGCACGCAAGGCAGAAGCTATCGCCCCGGGCTTGTCCGCAGGCACCGGGGCCTCGTCAAAACGTCGATAGGCTTCAATTGTCGAAACACTTGCCTCGCGCGGCTTGACCAACACGACGGGCGTTGCGGGCAGCGCGGGGTACTCAGTTGCCAGCACGTCTCCCCCACCTACGTAGAACGCAGGGCTCGCGTGCAAAAAGAACGGGACGTCAGCACCAATGCCGCGCGCGATGTCGTCGAGCGCGGGGTCGGTGCGATCAATTCCCCAGAGCTCCGCCAAGGCGACAATGACCGCGGCCGCATCCGTCGAGGGGCCGCCCAAGCCGGCGCACAATGGAATGCGCTTCTCAATCGTCACGCAGATGTTTGCCTCGCGACCATAATGCTCGGCCATAGCAACCGCAGCCCGATACGCCGTATTCTTTTGCATGGGAAAATCTGATGCCGGAACCGTCTGGACGGTCAACGCCTGTGCCGGCGTGACCGTCACGGTATCGGAAAGACCGACGGCTGCCATCAGGGAATCGACCCTGTGGTAGCCGCGGTCATCGCGCTCGGTATGAACCCCCAGGTAGAGGTTAATCTTTGCCGGCGCGGAAAGAGTCAGGGACCGATCGGTCACCGTTAATGCTCCTCGAGCTGATTGCCGAGCGGGGTAAAGATATGCTCGCCGCTCTCGGGGTCGAACAGCTCAACCTGACCGGTGAGGACATCGATATACTGGTAGGACTGACGCGACTTGCGGCCGCGACGCTCGTCAACCTCGACGATAAAGACGGCGGGGTGGACGCTCTTGATGGTGCCCATGCGCTCGACGACGCGGGTACGGCCCATGTTGGCCTTCACCTTGACGCGATCGCCCACCATATCGGTCAGCTTCTCGTGGATGTCGTCGACGTGATTGACTTCCATCTCTTCCATGAACAGGGCCTCCAGAAGGTGCAATTCAAAAAGGGGATAATACCCCTAAGATAGACAAAACTCTAATACTATAGCACCCTGTTACAACCCCAAGCAAGTAGCTAATTAGGCTCCTTGATTATCAACTTTATCCGAACACCTCCCACATTCATCCGTACATGTGCGGATAAATGTGGGAACCCGATACCCTGAGGGCCGGATCGGCCGGCCCCGGGAGATCGGAGGACGGCATGTCCGGAAAGAAGAAGAGCGGCTCCGCAAGGGCGGTCCCGAGGGCCTACGGAAGGCTCACGAGGCACGAGCGGGACACGGTCCAGAGGATGCTGGAGCGCAGGGCGTCGTGCAGGGAGATCGCGAGGGAGCTGGGCAGGTCGCCCTCGACGGTGAGCGCCGAGGTGGCGTCTCACAGGTTCGTGACGGCGCCGAAGGCCAGGCGCGGCGAGCGCGTGGACGCCTCCGCCGACCTGTCGGCGGCCTGCCCGCGCCTGGCGGCGTGGCCGCGATGCTGCAACGGCTGCGGCCGGTACCGCGCGATCGGCTGCAAGCGCCGCCCCCACGTCTTCTACGAGGCCCGGGCCGCGCAGCTGTGCGCCGACTCGGTCCTCGTCTCGTCCAGGCGCGGGATAGACGCCGACGAGCCCGCCGCGGCGGCCAGGCTGGAGGCGATAAGGGACTGCCTGCGCCGGGGGCTGTCGCCCGAGCAGATGGCGGCGCGCAACGGCGGCCCGGTGGACCTGTCGCCGTCGACCATCTACCGCTGGGTCTCGGCGGGCTACGACGGCATGACCAGCATGGAGCTCAGGCGCAAGGTCGGCTACAGGCCGAGGAAGCGCGCCGCGGGCCGGGCGGCGACCCGCCACTCCGCCCGCAGGTCGCATGCCGCGTTCCTCGCCCTCGGGGAGGACGCGTGCGCCGCGGCCTGGGAGATGGACACCGTCGAGGGGGCCCGGGAGGACTCCGCCTGCCTGCTCACGCTGCTGCACCGCCCCAGCAGGCTCCAGCTCGCGCTGCCGCTGGAGGAGAAGACCGCCGGGTGCGTCGCGGACGCCCTGGAGGGCGTCCGGGCCATCCTCGGCGCCGACGGGACGCGCCGCGTGTTCCGCGCCGTCCTCACCGACAACGGCGCCGAGTTCTCCGACGAGGCGGCGATCGCGGCGCTCATCGGCGAGGGGCCGGGCGAGACGAGGCTGTTCTACTGCGACCCCAGGCGCAGCGACCAGAAGGGCGCCTGCGAGCGCAACCACGTCGAGATCAGGAAGCTGCTGCCCAAGGGCGCCGGAATCAGGTTCGACCGGCTCGCCCCGGCCGACCTGGCGCTGGCCATGTCGCACGTGAACTCCGAGCCCCGCGGCGCGCTCGGCTTCGCGACGCCCGCGCGCGCCTTCAGGGCGATGCTCGGGGAGGACGCGGCGGCGCTGCTGGACGCCTACGGCGTGGGGGACGTGCCCATCGGGGAACTCGACCTGACGCCGGGGCTCATCGAGAGGGCGCGCGCAGAGAGGGGCGATGCCCCGCTGGCCTAGCCTAGGAGAAAAACGGAATAGACGGACCGACCGTCCGGCTGAGTCTGGGAAGAGGTGCCGGGCGGCGGGCGGAGCATGGCCACCGGACCCATCGAAACACATCTCCACCATTCCTTCAACTGGGAAAATGGCGCCCCCGGGGCCCGAGAGGGGCCGCGGGGGCGTTCGGTTAACTGCGGGAGCGTGCCGTCAGCTCAATGTGTTCGGTTGAGATCGGAAATCAACCTGTTTTCCTCCGCTTTGTTCGAGAATAATTGACGCAGGCGATGACCTCGACAAATGCCGTATCGAAAAGGCAGATATAACGCATGAGCTCGCGGAGGCAGTCAAACAAGCGCTTGATTCCGCAATAAGCGGCGGCTATTCGGACGGTATCTACCAGCTCTTCTTCAATGCTTGCTCATTGTGCATCGATTCAGTTTATCTTGATGAAATACCCGATGCCTATTTGCCCTCGAAGGTTTTCTCTCTTTGGGCAATAGAGTGTGGGAACATCGCGAGAGTTACTATTCCGGCTCTTGAGTTACTAAGCAGTAACGATGCCGACGATTCCGTTGCACCTAATCTGGCCAGTTACATTGAAATGGTCTTTGACCTAAATAGAAGGCCCGAGCTCGCTCGCGGAGGCGAGCACTCAATTGTCCACCACCCGCTGGCGCTTAAAACGCCAGAAACTAAAAGGGAGTTTTATAAGACGCACTTCCACGTTCAATTAGTTGATAACCAACTAGCCATCGATATCCATGAGTTGGCAGTAGCCGTTCTTGGCGACATCATCATTGATTGTCTTAGCTTATCCAAGAAGATAAACGAACCTTCTTATCGGGATGACCTCAGCAGCTACGTTTCATTATTCGCGAAGCTGCTTTCTACCGGAGAATCCATCCTGGATGTCGCTAATCAAATTCGCCGTTTTGGGGAACTAACGTCCTCAAAATGCACGAAACATGCAATCGCCGGCCCAATGGTCCAGGACCTCAATAGCCTCAACTCTCTGGCACTCAACCTGATTCAGAACAGGCTCTACAACAAGGTGGAGTTATCGAGGAACGCCGAAAACACAATCGGCATCATGCGGTTTATCGTAAATGACGGAAAGTACCTTGTTGTCAACATCAACGACAGCGACGCAATGCAAGAAGCCCTCCATTTCCAGCACTTGATAGACCGCTCCCACTCATTGATTCATTCTTTTCTTCCGGAATCATTCTCGGTTTTCTATGCGCATCTACTATGCGAAGCCCTGCGATCCGGGGCACTTCCGACAAAATGCAGCACATGCAACAAACCCTTTTTCCCAGCTGGCAACAATAGCAAGTATTGTTCTAGATACGACAACGAAACGGGCATGTACTGCAATCCCGCAAGTAATACAAAACTCAAGCTTGGTAAAAAGCCGCCCCATGCAACTGCCGTCAATTTAAGACGCAAAGCAGATACTGTCAGCGGGAAAGACGGGCACAACCCGATGGCTACTAACAAAAAGCGACAGCTATATTTTCAAGAACTAGCCAATGCCGTTGACCACACCCTTGGACCTTATTATCAACGGTCCCCTCTCGTGCCGAAAGCACTCTACGAAGAGTGGCTCAAAGCGATCAATCAGCCCAAAAACCAGCCCAGCACTCAAACACCTGAAGCATGTGGCCATCCTCGCCCCGTGATTTGGAACGGGTCATTGGCGGATGGCAATGAAATTGTTACTATTACGACCCAGTCAGCGCAATTAGGCACCCTTCCAGAGCTCTTAGATAAGCTCGCAGAGCAGAACACTAGTAGCTGTCGCAAATCGGACAACGGATGGGCACTTTCTAAATTCGACTTAGTTGCCACCGTCATCTCATTAGAGATGGAGGCTGACAAGGCCAGAAAGAAAGGAATGAAACCAATCAGACACACCCCCGTTCCCGGTTTGTCCGACTACTGGGATTGCCTATCCATCAGAGACGATCGCATCGCGACCGCGGAGGCGGCCATAAAAGAGGATTGGACGATGGAGGGCACAGTCAGCAATCCCTGTTGCCCCGCCTCACGACAATTCAAAAGAACGCTCTAGATTATATAGGCCTCATTAAGTATTCATGCAGCTCATAGCACGTAAGACCGAACAATCCGTCAAAGAGTGTTGCACAGATAAATAATGTCAATCAAATTGCGAAACAACATTCCCCCTGTTTGAAATTAACAATCCCAAATTCGCCTCTAGCAACCTGACCGTCCAAGACACACGACATGTGCGCGACGCATGCGGCCATTGCACCGATGCATTCGACAACCCAAGTTATGCCATATTCACACTTGACTATTATTTGTCTCATTCGCTGTCAGTGCACACGATACAGGCCCGCAAACATGCCCTCCATTAATTATCTTCAGCTCTTGCCCTGTCATACAGCTTCAAAATAACCTCAATTTCCTATCTCAAGATTGCTTTATAGTCTTTTTGACTAGTTGCCGCACGCAGGACAGGCTCAATCCAAGCTAGAATAAAATGTTTGATTCGAAAGAAGGTATCTGCGGGTTTCTAACTGCTTCAACACCGCATTGTTATCGGGAGTGGTATGGCAACGTATCGAGCCATTGATCTATTTGCTGGCATTGGTGGAATCAGGATGGGATTCGAAGAGGCCTTTGGCTCTGACATCAAAACCATCTTCGCAAGCGAATTGGATGAACCAGCACGTAAAACCTATCGCGCAAATTTCATCGACTCCTTTCAAATCGCAGGCGATATCACACAAATTGATGCTTCGGATGTTCCCGATTTTGACATTTGCTTGGCGGGCTTTCCCTGCCAAGCTTTTAGTCTGGCGGGGAAACGAAAGGGATTTGCTGACGATTACAAAGGCAGGGCCCGCGGAACTTTGTTCTTCGATACGCTTCGCATTTGCACCGAGCGTGCAAACAAACCGAGCGTTATCTTCTGCGAAAATGTCAAGGGACTCCCCATCCACGATAAAGGCAGGACATTTGAGACTATTCTCGGCGCACTAAAAGAAGAGGGATACGTCCCATTTTATAAGATGTTGAACTCTAAGGATTTTGGCGTTCCCCAAAACAGAGAGCGAATTTATATTGTTGCTTTTCGAGACGACGTCGCTCCAGATAGCTTTACCTTTCCATCTGGACTTGAACACAAAGCCACCCTCAGCGACATCCTCGAAAACGCCCCCATTAGCCCAAAGTACTATCTATCTGATGTTTACCTTGAAACGCTCAGAAAGCACAGAGCGAGACATGAGGCACTTGGGCACGGGTTTGGCTATGAAATTCGTGAGCTAGACGGCATCGCAGGAGCCATCGTTTGCGGAGGTATGGGTCGCGAGCGCAATCTAATTGTCGATCACCGGGAGCATTCTATGACCCCGGTGACCAGGATTAAGGGGTCAATCAATAAAGAGGACGTTAGAAAGCTAACCCCTCGTGAATGGGCACGACTTCAAGGTTTTCCCGATTCATACAATTTAGTCCTGAGCGACACTCAGCTATATAAGCAATTTGGCAATTCGGTAACGGTGCCCGTCATTGCTGAAATTGCAAAAAAAATTAGGGAGGTCCTAGATGGCACGCGATGAAAAACAGGCAGATAAATGGCGAGCTAATAAAGGCGAATGGAGCGAGCTCTATACCGCAATGCGTCTTATCGGCGACGGAAAGATCGCCCTTTCGTATGACACTTCAACGCAAGCCACCGATGTATGGATGGAAGTTGTAGGGGTCATTAGGAAAGAAACCAAAGACCGCATCGTCGCGTATAGCATGGATGAAAACAATACGGATGTAATCATCGACGTTAACGGCTCTCCCGTTGCCAAGGTTGCCGCCAGCGATTTTACTGTCGCCGCTGACGATCTTATGGATAAAATTCAGCACGGGAAAAGCACCTTCACAGCATCTGAAGAAGCTGTGACCTTCCTGAAGCTGGCAGAAGTCCTGAAGTTGAAGGCCGGGAGCGGCGATAAAAACGACATTTATCTAACAACGCTTGATTCGCGCACTGGCCTCAAGCGCGATCGCATCGGCTTCTCGATTAAATCGTATTTTGGCAATGACCCTACCCTATTCAACACGGCATCAGCCTCGGGGTTGATTTATCAAATTAACGGCATCAATGACGATGACATGAATCACATCAATTCATTAGTGGACAGCAAAAACCACGCAGCGGTCCAAAGTCGATGCGACGCAATCATTGAGACGGCAAGTTCCGTTGTATTTAAAGACTATGTCATCGCAAAAAAAGCAAAGGTTCGAGCTTTTAGAGACAATCTTGAGCTTCTTAATCCGCTTTTGCCCGAGGCGATCGAATGGATCCTAAGAGATCATTTTTTCCATGGGAACAAGGACGTCAACCTTCCAGCCGCAGTTAATAGGCTGGCCCAGGCTAATCCACACCAGATTTCCCGTCCTCACTTAAAATACCAGTACATGTTTAAGGCATTTCTATACGCAACTTATTGCAGAATGACAGCCTCAACGCTTTGGGACGGCAAGGGCGTCGTCAATGGTGGCTACATCGATGTTTCAAAAACTGGAAAAATAACCTGTCATTACGCTCTTGAATCCGACGAATTCAAAGACTACCTATACAATTTGGCTTATCTTGATTTCCCCAGCACAAATCCAGACCATGGTGACTATGGGTATGTGTATAAAATCGATGATGACTATTTCTTTAATCTGAACTTCCAAATCAGGTTACGCAAGATTTAAAAATGCCTGTTTACGTGAAGCGACCGTCAACCACGGTCGCTTCATGTTTTTCTCAATCAGTAAAGCATCCCTGCAATAAGGCATAGCAATCCCAGTGCTTCATAGCTTATGGCTGCAATTAGGCAATAAAATCATGATGATTTGCTCAACTTCGCTTGAACCATCTTTATATGCCTCAGCGCACACAACAGTGCCGTTCGATTTCGTTCAAAGCAAATCCGAAACCGAGCGTATATTGCCAGGGCGGCCAGAAATAACGCTACGAAAACCGCGGCTGGAATTGGATTGCTGACCGCCAACGCAGACGAAAACTTGCCGGCGGAAAAAGAAATCACCAGACCAATCAGGTCGAGGGCCCAACTCGTATAATGCGCATCTGCAACCGCCCGTTCGATTATTTCGCATTTCTTTTCCAGGCTAATATCCTCGTCAGCTCCAGCGAGAGAGAAATCCACTCCTAAAATCAAATCAATTAATTCAGCCTCGCTATATCCGCTTTCCTTGAACTTTTTTGCGAAGAAACCTGCTGGACCGGGCACATAAGTAAGATAGTTTTTACGAAATAAATCCTTATAAGCGATTTCCATTATTAACTCCTTGAAGCACAGATATCGTTTAACACCATCGTTCTATCATTCCGTCCAGACAGATTTTTGCCGAATTATCTTCGCTCATTCATGGAAGTAATCTGTACAGCAAATATCCGTCCTAGCCACGCTTCGCATATCCTTGCCCGAGTTTCCCCCCAAGCTCCGCGGCATTGCGCTTCGTCTCCTCGGCAAACAGGTCATCGATTGCCCTGTCGATCCGTACGCAGGTCTCGAAATGCTCGTCCTTCCAGGGCAGATTGAGCCCCAGGCTCGTATCCCAATAGCCGCCGAGCTTTGCGTTGATCACTTCCTCGGGATACAACACGTCGTGGCGGACACCTTCGATCGCCTCGTCCTCGTCCATATCGCAGGCTGCATCGTCCTTCTTGAGACACTTGCACAGCTCCTTTTGCTCGCGGAAGCGATGCAGCGCGCTGGCGCACACCACAGCCAAAAAGCGATAACGTTCGCATAGGTCCCATTCGCCGCCGAGCCATACGCGATAGCCCAGAATGACACTTGCGGGCTCCTCGTTGAGCAGGAACAGGTCCCACGGATACACTTCAGCGCACGCGTCCTCTCCCAGCTTTTGCGCGCCACCGCGCGTAAAGGCGCATGGCTCTACGTCGTAATAGTCAAAGCCGTGGCCCGCATCGCGACGATTGATGACATGCTTGGGCAACAGGACGATCTTGTCGCTGGGCTCGGGGTCAACCTTGCGCAGCTTTTTGACCTTGCGGCGGGCGCGCTTTAAGCTGCGCTCGTTATCGACACGGCCGCGGCCGTCCGGCTTGCCGCCGTATCGCAGGGCAACCTCGCGCGCCAGGATCTTTGTGTCCGCAGCGCACAGCAGGTCGCTCACGGTGGGCAGGTCTTCCCACTCAATGCCGTCGACATCCCAAATCCTGCTCATGTTCAACCTCTTTCTGGCCGTTAAACTACGCGATCGTTCGCCCCGCTCTATATGCCCACAAGACATGAGCCCCGCTAGAGCGCCTTCTTACTCGGGGCAATCACCTCGTCCACCAGACCCAGCTCCAGAGCGCGCCTGGCGTTGCACCAGCAGTCGCGCTCGGTGAGCTCGTGGAACTCCTGGGCGCTCAGGTTGCCATGCTCGGCCAGCAGCTCGTCCAGCTCGGCGCGCATGGCCGCCGTGTGCTGGGCCACGATCTCGATATCGGTCTGCTGCGCCATGCCCGTGCCGCCCATCAACTGGTGGATGAGCACTTGCGTGTGGCGGTATACCTGGCGGTGGTCGCCGCAGGCCAAGATCACCGCGGCCATCGAGGCCACGACGCCCTCGCCCACCGTGATCACGGGGCAGTCGAGCGACTGCATGGTGTCGATGAGCGCCAGCCCCGCCGTAACGCTACCGCCCGGGCTGTTGATGATGAGGGTGATGGGCTCGGTGGCGCTCTGATGCTCCAACACCAGCATGGACTTAATAAGGCCATTGCAGGTCACATCGTTGACCTCGCCTTCCAGCAGCAGCACGCGGCTGTTAAGCAGCTCACTTGCCATATCGACGGCGGCAACGCGACCGTCCTTGGACTTCTTGATAATGCTAGGCTCACGATACATAACGGACATGGTAATTCCCTTCTAAACGGAATCGGTAAGGAGGCAAAACGGGGCCGCACGGTTTACGGCTAATGGAAGCCGTGCGGTCAAATAGGCAAGATTGAGCGCGCGAAGCTGCAAGGACTAATCCCTCAGCCACTTGGCCGCATTGGGATGGTCGCCGCAAAAATACTTCTTGGCACGGAAGGGGCGCATGCCGGTCACTTTGACCAGACAATCGGCGCGCGGCATAAGCCCCACCTCGCCCGGGGTTATCACGCAACCGCGCACATCGACGGCAGTGCGCTCGGCGCCCACATAGTTGGTGCCCAAAACCGACTCGCCACACAGCTCGCTTATGTAGTTCTGCGTCGCGATGTTGCTGCCGCCGCCCATGTAGACCAAGCTGTCGCAGTTATCGAGGATGGTATGAGCTGTGGTTTCGCCATACACACCATCGAGCTGGCTCAACGACTGCGCGCACATCAAAAAGCTCATGCCACGGCTGCGCACGGTCGCAATACTCCGCTCAAAATCGGGGATGCGGCCCACGTTGGGAAACTCATCCAGAATAAACTGCACGCGGCGCTGCAAATGCCCACTAGGGCTGGCGTCGGCGCGGCGCTGGGCCAGGTTAAACAGCTGCTTAAGGGCAACGTTGGCAAGCCATGCATTGGTCGAGTCGTTGTCGCTCACCTTAAGATCGATTACGCGCTTGCCCTCGTCGATACGGTCAAGACGCATTTCATCTTTCTCATAGACGCGCATGAGCTGGGGAGTCTTAAGCCGCGAGATGGTCGCATTGAGTGTGATCAGAATACTCTTAAGCGTCCTATCGGCTGCTCCGCGAAAATCGCGGTACTGCTCAACGCCATACAGTTCCGCGTTCGCCGACTCATACCTGCCAAGAAATTCCTTGGACTCCACCTGCCCCACAAGGTAGTCCAACGGAAATCGGCCCTCGCCATCTCCCGTGACCTTGATGAGCGCGGCCAGCTTAAAGACGTTGTTCATCTTAAGGTAGCGGCGCGGAGCCGTGGGATCCCCACCTGGCGCAAATGTGCCGGCAAGGCACTCCAAAAGGAACAGGATTCCAATAATCGCTCGGAGCAGCAGATCGCTCGCGTTGTCCCAAAACGGGTCGTTCCTAAAGCTGCGCCCATCAGGATCGACTCCCTCCATGATTGCCGCCACTGTGGTGGGGATATCCTCGACATCCATCACGTAACGCAGAGGGTCGTATCCGGCCGACCGCTCGGGATTAACAGTATCGAGAACCGTTACCTCGTAGCCGTCCTCTTCAAAGCCTTTCCCCGTACGGCGCAGCAGCTCACCCTTGGTGTCTGTGACCACATAACAGCATTCGTGGTGATTGAGCAGGTTGGGCAAAACGAAACTCGCCGTTTTGCCGCTGCCGGTTCCGCCAAAGACAAACACGTTGTTGGACACGCTCGTCTCCCAGTGCTTATCGCCCTCGTAAAAAGCAACCGTGGCACCGTGCGCCAAGATCACATCGCGCTGCTCATCGCCGGACGACAGCGCCTGCATTTCCTCCTTGGTCGCCCACTTCTTGGCTTGATACTCCGTTTGCTGTGCGGCCTCGTAGCCGTACATCTTAATGACCGACATGTCACGGCCCCTTTCTTGTCGATGGTTCTGCGTAGTTGCTAGGAAATACGGCCGATGCCTTCGCCCTCCTTGGGGCTTGTCGCGCATGGCAACTTGACCGCGCCGTCAATCAGTCGCTCGGCCTGCGCCACATAGCTCTCGCGCGCCACGGTTGAGACCGTCCCGTCGCGCAGATACGCAAGCAACGACTCGATCATCAGCTTGTCGAGCAGGTCGTATCCCTTGGCCTGAGCGTAGTTGAGGGTGTAGCGGTCCCGAAGCCTCTGTACCTTGGTTGCCAAATCGGTTTCCATCTTTTCCTCCCTGTAATAAAAGTTCTGCCGATTGTCCGAAAGCGCCTCAAACGGGCGTTTGACACATAGCTCGAAGTTGAAACGCGAACTCGCATCGAATACGCGTTGCTGAATCACGCGGTAACGTTCGAAAAACATGACGGCATCGTCTTCGTCCGCCGTAAATCCATGCGATCCATCGCGATGCACGTGGTCGCTGGGTCTTTTGTAGTCGATGCTTCGCACAAAGCGAGACGGAATGCGTCCCCCTTTTTCGGACGAGTACTTCATACCTGTCGAAACCTGCTCAAACATGAGCACGCCGCTCGATTTAAAGCGCGGATTGCTTCCGTGCCGAAACAGGCTAATTAAGATGGCCATGCAGCGCATACAGTTATCGCGCTGGGGAAAGTACAGCGACAGCAAAGCGAGCGCCGCCGCGGCCAAAAGCTCGCGAGCCTCGTGCACATCGTCTCGATACTGCTCGGGCACCAGCCCGGGAATATCGGGTGAATGCTTTTCCAGTACGCCAACAAGCGCCTTAGCGAGGCGTTCAACGTTCTCCTCACCGCAGTACGGATACGGAAACGGCTTCTCTGCCTTCACGTTCTTTTCGCACATGCCACGGAGGTCTTCGTCGAGCGTGTTGAGGAATACCTCATAAATGTTGTCTTCGTTCTTCATGGATGCTTCTTCCTGTCCAGTTGCAAATGTTTGTCGGTAAGTTTGTTCTAAGTTTTAGAATGTTCTGAGGCATAGGTAGTAGTTATTGACCTAACATGCTGCTTCGTAAGTGAAATTGCCCTGCTCGATAGCGCAGTTTACCTAAAGGCTGTATAGCGGTTGTATCAAGCAGTTAATATTGAGTTGGTTTTGGATTGCTTCGAGGATAGCACAGTGCGCTGTTCTCGTCATTAGAAATTATCAAATTATTCTGCTAATATATAACCCACTAAGAAGAAAGGTCTCTATACATGCGTGAAACAACATCATTGCCACGTCTCACCGCCGCCGCCCTCTCACGCGCGCTTAACCTGGAACAAGGCAGTCGCCTGCTCACTGTCCGTCTGCCTGGCGCTGTGGATGCCGAAGATCTCGCTAAGTGCTTTACCCTAAACGGTAACGGCGTGCCCGATATTTGTGAGCTTGAACCCGGCAAGCAGAATGCAAGCGATGATGATGCAGCGCCGGTGTTTGTCGATGCATCAAACTACTACCGCGCAAATAAGCACGATATCGAAAAAGACAGTGCCGCGCTCATCGATTATTTGGAGCCTGGCTACCTTGATTTTTGCGACTGGGGTCCTTTTATTTGGTGCCTGTATGCTCTCGCCCTTTCGGGCCGCACTCGAGCAGCCGTGGTACTTCCCGCCGATTTACTTGATAAAGCTGAACAAGCACGCACGATTTTGATACGCGAAGGGCTCATCGAGAGCGTCGTTTATTTGCCACTTTCCGAGCCCAGGCCCTACATGACAAGCGCGCTCCTCATACTGTCTTCAGGAAATCGCAGCGTTGCATTTCGCAGCGCAATTGAGCCCGGACCGCGTTTTCAATATGTGACTAAAACATCGTATTACTCTGATATCACCTTTTCTATCTCTCCTGACTGGGCCCGCATTGATACCAATACGCCAAGATCGACGCCAATCGAAACGTCCACTTTTGCCACGCGCGAGCTGCTCCAACACCACGCCGCTCTCTCAAAAGGCAAAATCAGCCTCATCGCCATCACCCGAAACTACAGCGCCACACTCGGTGACTCTTTTACGCGAGTCGCGCCATTCATGCCCCGCGAGAGCACGACATCGAACGACATTGACGCAGTCGAGGTGCGCCGAATCTCATCTCAAGATTTTCAGGACGGCAATCTTCTGCCCGTAGATGCTTCAGATAATCAAAATAGCTCGGATTCTAAATTCGTAAAGGTGGACCCCAGCATTCTCGATCGTTATGAGCTCCGCGCTGGAGATATCGTCATGCCGCGCATGCTGGGTCGCTACGGCGCGTCCAACCTGCTCGTCGTCAGCTCCGATGACGCTAAGCAGCATCTGGTTGCTTCGCATAACACCACCGTTATTCGCCCGTCATTCCAAACGATGACCGAAGATGAACGCGTAGTGTTTTCGGAGATAATTGTTGGATACCTTACCGAAGGCCACGGGGCGCAGCTGATTCAAGCATTAACTGAAGCAGCCAGCATCCGCGCCATCCGTCCTAGCGACCTGTTTGAGATCGAAGTCCCGCCGGCGCTCGACCCGCGCACACGCGAGTACAGCGAGTCCATCAATCACTTTGCCGAGGTCGTAAGGACAAAGAAACAAGCCGAGGCCGCTGTCGCCCAAGCCCTGCGCGACCTCGAAGGCGCAAAAAAGGCCGTCACCCAGGTGGTCGACCAGACCTGCGAATAGCGCATAGGCAGTAGAAACGTCTTAAGCCGGCGACAGGAACTAATTCTGCCGCCGGCTTAACTATCTAGCCTATTCCCATCCCGTGGTCTGAGGATTCCATTTGCACACATTCGCCGAATGATTAAAGCACGGTGTATACAACCGATTGACGACCTCTTCTGCCCCAGCAATGTTCCCCGCGAGATCAAGTACCCCCGCCTGCCTCGCCATCTTTACGTACTGTGCAGAACCATTTTGTTTCCACCAGAGAGGCGCCACGAACTCTTCCGGCATTGCCACTTTGCGGGCAGACGCTTCTTTCTCGACCCTCTCGACAAGCGTAGCCCCATCGACGAAGCAAGTTTTCGCGTACACCAAGATGTCGACTATATCCTTGATTCGCGATGAAGCACGGCCCTCATGCATCTCTATCATTGCGAGCAATTTATCTGCAAGGGCACTCTCCACTCGGCATACTCGATAGTCGCAGACTGGGAGCCCCTCGATATTCAGACGATCGATCGGCGCAAGAACCTCAGGCTCAAGTCCCCGCACTTCATCAATTACCAAGTCAATTGAAATTGGCTGTAGCTTCTTGGTTCCCATAAAGGGGGTGAACCACACCTTCGCACCGCACCGATACTCATCTTCTTCTTTGATTTGCTCTGCACGATCAAAGACGAACGAAACGAAATCCTCCAGATCAATCGAAGCAGCCTGCACCAGATCGACAATAGCCTCTTCGAGACTCTCCTCTTGAGCAACCAAGTCAATATCTCTTGTGACACGTGCATCGAGTGTTCGCGCCAGGACGCTTTGACCGCCCTTGAGCACAAAGCTGCCGTCATCTTCTGAAAAAACGCGACATAGGAAGCGATGAAAGTAGAAACCGACGATTGCCCGATTGGTATCCATTGGCGATTCTCTTGCGGCATTCCTAACAGCCATCTCCAATGCGGCAGGCGTTTTGTACTTCACCATGTCCTCCGTTTCGCATTACCCGTTCAGTACCGTCAGCAAAGGCGCCATCAGCTCGCGTCGTTTGGCGGTTTTAGAGTTCTCTTCTACAAGACCTCTCAGCCGCTGTATATCGAGCCCTCGCCCAAGCGCGTCGTTATAGGCATCGATAATTAATGAGGGGTCCTCGCAATCGAGGCAAAGATCGACAAGCGTGCGCTCGGGTTTAGTTACCGGCAGGCCGTCGAGCCAAACGATGTCCTGCTCGGCGATCTCGCGCTTTACAAAAGAAAGGGATTCGTTTCTTGTATTGATACGCGCGGGCGCGGTCATCCTGTAGGGGGACAGGTAGAAATCGCCCATTTGCTGCAGGTTCGCCGCAGTCGTACCGCTCACGGCGATGCCATCCCACTGACGCTTTCTCTCCCACGCGCAAAGGGAGGGATTGGTGAGCTTCCAAAAAGCGTTGAGCTCGTCGGTGTCTCGGCGCTGTGTTCCAGACATCCGGTAGGCGCCGTGGCATATCCGCTCAAGACGCCCCGCACGGCATGAGTGTGCCAGCGCATCTCGAGAGATGTCCATGCGAGCCGCCTGGGCTGTGGTGAACACGCCCTCGCTCTCGGAAAGTTCGCTTATCGCCGTTATGTTGCTAAAGTACTTCATGCTGCAATTGTAGGATATTTTCATACTTTTGCAACGTGATTTTAATTCCGTATGATTGGCACGCCTCGCTTATCTCATTTTTGCCGCCGGTTTATCATCCGCTCACCATCCCCCACCGCCGCGCAAAAACTCATCCAACATTAATCTTGGCTCAAGAATCGCTTAATCTATAACCTGCACTATAGAGTTCGACCAAGGGCGGGGCGGCGCAACGCAAACCGCCGAACGCAACGCTCGCGCCCGAGCAAATTGCCCGGCGTCGCGCCCATCGAACGAAAGGACAGGTCATGGACGACCTCGAAAAAGTTGAAACCATCCGCACCAAGTGCAACGTGAGTTACACCGATGCCAAGGCGGCGCTCGACGCTGCCGACGGCAACGTTTTGGATGCCATCATTTGGCTCGAGTCGCAGGGCAAGACCCAGACCACGTCGGCGCATGCCGCCACCGAGTCCGCGCCAGTCGATGAGCCCTCTGCCGAGATGGTCGCCGCGCAGGTCGCTTACGAAAAGTCGAGCGAAAAGACCGACTTCTCCAAGAAGATGGACAGCGTGTGGGAGTACCTCAAAAAGCTCTTCCGCCTGAGTCTGGACACCAAGTTTATCGCCACGCGCCGCGATGCGATCATCCTCAACATCCCCATCCTGATCCCCATCGTCGCGCTGTTTGCCTGGGGCGCCACGATATGGCTGATGCTGATTGGCCTGTTCTTTGGCATGCGCTACCGCATCGACAGCGACGGCGACGTGCCCGGCAGCATCAACAACCTTATGGATAGCGCTGCTAACGCTGCGGACGACATCAAGCAAAATCTCAACGACGACAAGTAATCGCAGACGGGGGCACGCATGGCACGGATCCTGATCGTAGAGGACGAGGAGAAAATCGCCCGCTTTGTGACGCTCGAGCTGGAGCACGAAGGCTACCAGGTGGAACACGCCGCCGATGGCCGCACTGCCGTGGACCTGGCGCTGGAGCGCGACTACGATCTGATTCTGCTCGACGTACTGTTGCCGCAGCTCAACGGCATGGAGGTCTTGCGACGTGTCCGCAAGCACAAGGATGTGCCGGTGATTATGGTCACCGCGCGCGATGCCGTGATGGACAAGGTGGCCGGGCTCGATGCCGGCGCCGACGATTACCTGACCAAGCCATTTGCGATTGAGGAGCTGTTCGCACGGATCCGCGTGGCACTGAAGCGCTCGGAGGCCGTGCGGGCGGCTTCGGGCGTAGCTGGCGTCGGCGCCGGAGCGGGCATGGCGGGCGTCGCGGGCGAGAAGGCCACCGCGATGCCCCCGGCCAGTGACATGGCCCAGACCCCTGCCTCGCCCTCCCCTGCCACGCTCGCCGTGGGCTCGGTTGTGCTCGACCCCGACCGCCGCGAAGTCACAGTCGCCGGCTCGCCCATCGCGCTCACGGCCCGCGAGTTCGATGTCCTCGCCCTGCTTATGGCGCACGCCGAAACCGTACTCACGCGCGAGCGCATCGCGCACGAGGCGCTGGGCTACGAATACGTGGGCGACACCAACAACGTCGACGTGCACATCGCGCACCTGCGTGCCAAGATCGAAGACGCCGGCGGCGCCCGCATCATCCAAACCGTACGCGGGGTGGGCTATGTCTGCCGTGCGTAACGCCGAGGCCAAGCGCGTCACCTCCATCGCCCGCGCCATCAACTGGAGCTATATGTGGCGCCGCCTGATGAGTTGCGTCTGGCTCGATCTGCTGCTGATGGTGATTGCGGCGGCGATCCTCGTCTATGGATACAACCAGACGCTGCCCGACGGCGCGTTTACCGCAGGATGGATCCCCGGCGCCACCGTTCACGACATGTCGCTGACGCCTGCGCGCGGCTGGGACCTGACAACGCTCACCTATACCGTCGAGCTTGCGCGTACCACCAAGACTTTCCCCCTCGCGCAGGACCTCGTCGCGCTATGGCCTCTCTACCTTGTCGTTGTGGGTTGGCAGGTCATCAGCGTGCTCAACATGCTCGGCGGCGCCCGCCGCGTGCGCCGCACCATGGCGCCGCTCAACGACCTTGCCTTGCGCGTGGACGAGCTCGGCCGTATGCAGCTCTCCGGCGGCAAGATGGAAACGCTGGAGCAGGCCATCGAGCGCGCAAGCGTCGACTCGCCGAGCGTCACCACCGGCGACGCCGACCTGGCAAGCATCGAGGTCGCACTCAACCGCCTGCTGCGCCAGATGCAAGAGGCCAAGCTGCAGCAGATGCGCTTTGTCAACGATGCGAGCCACGAGCTGCGCACGCCCATCGCGGTGATTCAGGGCTACGTGAACATGCTCGACCGCTGGGGTAAAAACGACCCGGACGTACTGGCAGAGTCCATCGCCTCGCTCAAGGCCGAAAGCGAGCACATGCAGGAGCTCGTGGAGCAGCTGCTGTTTTTGGCGCGCGGCGATGCCGGACGCACGGCCCTGCGGCATGCGAATACCAACCTAGCCGCACTGGTCGGCGAGGTATGCGAGGAGTCGCAGATGATCGATGCCGAGCACACGTATCGGCTGGCTTTTGACGCCTTGCTAGCCAGCGACCCGCGCTGCGACGCGCCCGTCGACGTGGCGCTCGTGAAGCAGGCTCTGCGCGTGATCGTGCAAAACGCCGCCAAGTACTCGGATGCGGGAACGACCGTCACATTTGGCATAACGCCCAATGCGGGCTTGGGCACGATCGACATAAGTGTTGAGGACGAGGGCATCGGCATGAACCAGGAATCCGCAGCTCACGCGTTTGAACGGTTCTACCGCGCCGACAATGCACGCGATGCCGGCGCACAGGGCTCGGGTCTGGGGCTTGCCATTGCCAAGTGGATCGTCGACAGCCATGGCGGTGTCATCGGTGTGACCTCGGTCGAAGGGGTCGGCAGCCGCTTTACGATTCGCCTGCCACGGTAGGGATGCCCCCTCGTGGATCGAGGTCTAATACTTTTCCCGAGAAGTGAACGACCATATTCGGACCCCCGAAGCATCCGCATTTTTCGGCCGCAAAATCGCAGGATTCCAGCATCGAAACTGCAGGAAACGATGCCCTTAAAGTGTCGATGCTTCGGGGGGGCTGATTTGTCTCGTTCACTTCTCGGAAAAGTATTAGACTTCGGTTTTTTGACCGTTGCAAAAGTCGATCCCTCGGCATAAATAAAGGGATAAGGCCATACGGCCCTATCCCTTTTTGCTAACTAAAGCAGCTCGTGCGCTACTCGCGGCACAGGTGCACGGCGAAGCCGGCGAACTCGCGCTTAAAGTACACGAGCTTGGTGCTACCGTCGGGCAGCAGCGCGCGCGACTCCTCGTTGACCTCGAGCCCGCGCTCGGCAAACCACTTCTCGGCCGCATCGATGTCGTTGACGGCAAAGCCAATGTGGCCCTTGGTGCCACGACCGTTCTGCTTCATAACCTCGACCAGCGAATCGTTAAAGTACGAAACCGGGGTCTCGATAACGGGCAGGCCCATCATCGTCGAGAACAGCTCCGCGATCTCCAAGGCGTCTGCCGGGTCGGCGGCGTTAATGCCCACATGGGCAACGCGCATACCAAAGAGCTCTACCGGATTGGCGTTCTGCTCACTCATGCAGGCAGCGCCTACTGAGCCATGACGTCAAGAACGGCCTTCTCGGCGGCAACGCGGTTCATGCCGGTCATGAAGGGCACGCCGCTCACGTACGGGCAGGTGAGGCCCTCGGGGGCAACGGTGGTGGCGATCAGCAGGTCGGCGCCCTCGTCGCAAGCGTCCTTGGCCTCGGAGATGGCGCACTGCACGATCTCATACTTGTCGGCGTAACCGTTGGCGTCGAGCAGGGTGGCGACCTTCTGGGCAACGAGCGTGGAAGTAGCAGCGCCAGCACCGCAAGCCAAAACGATTTTCTTCATAGGTAATGTCTCCCTTCATGGTTTACTTTAGGTAAGTGTACCGCAGCGAGCGATGGCACTCGGCCTCGATGAGCTTTTATGCCAGTTTGCTTGCGCGCTGCGTATAATACATCCAGTACGTGTTGTCATACCGCTCGCTTTATGAGCGACTAAGGACCCTAATATGCCCGATTCCCGCACACTCTGGACCGCCGTCGTTATCATCTGTATCGCCGTGTCGGTGTTCTTTAGCATCAAAAAACGCACCACGTTTAAGCGCCTGCAGCAGTTGATGGCTGCCAAACAGTGGGACGAGTTCGATCGTTTGCTCGACGGCAAACTCACCAGCATGCTGTACCCGCGCTACAACCGCGACTACCTGCGCCTGAACTCCTATCTGTTGCGCGAGGACCACGAACACGCCAACGAGATGTTCGACCTGCTGCTGGGACTCAACCTGCCCAAGATGCAGCGCGTCGACCTGGTGATCAAAGCCTTTAACTACTACGTTGGCCAGGAGGACCGCAAAAAGTCCAAGGAGTTGCTGCACGAGATCAAGGGCTTTGAGGGCGGTCAGGCCGAGGCAGTCGCACACGAATGCCAGCTGATGTACGACACGATGATCCTCAAGCGCCACAACGACATTCCCGAGCTGGAGCGCATGCTCGAAGAGGCCGGTGACGACAAGGTCAAGAGCTGCCGCCTGGAATACCTGCTGGCCCTGCAGTACAAGAACAAGGGCGACGAGGCCAAGTTTGCCGAGTACTTGGAAAAGTCGGGCCAGCACTCGATGGCTGTCAACGCGTAACGGGCGGCTTGTGCTAGACTTCTAGTCTCACGGGGGCGTGGCGGAATTGGCATACGCAGGAGACTTAAAATCTCTCGCCGCAAGGATTGTGGGTTCGAGTCCCACCGCCCCTACCATTGGCTTTTACGGGCCCGTATCTCCCAGGGATGCGGGCCCGTTTCTTTTGCACGCCGGTGGGGCTCGAACCCGCGAGGGGGCGAGCGTTAAGCAAACGCGGAGCGTTTGTAGCGAGCCGGCGAGGGCGCCGGCAGGCGACCGAGGCCGGTGCGTATTTGCTGCGCAAATTCGCAGACGTCCCACCGCCCCTACCACGCATTGTTTACGAGCCCGTGTCCCCCGGAGACGCGGGCTCGTTTCTTGTGGATGCCGACACGGATGATAAGTTGCGGTGGAATAGTTCCTGTTTTGACTGGTTACCAGCTCATTTAAGAACTTTTTCACCGCAACTCAGATTGGCACTCCCACATTTTTCGATGGAAAAACGTGGTTGTCTCGCACATTTTCCGATGGAAAAACGTGGTTGTCTCGCACATTTTCCGATGGAAACGCCCAAATGGTCTTATACTAGCCGAGAGGGTTGGGAGGCAATATGCAACGACAGCTTATGAGTGAACTTATCGCTTGGAAATCAAGGGCGAATCGCAAACCTCTCTTGCTTAAGGGAGCCCGCCAGACAGGAAAGACTTGGCTTCTTAACGAATTCGCAAGCCAGCAGTATCGAAGCGTCATTCGTTTTGACTTTATGCTCGAGCCGAGCACACGCTCGCTGTTCGATGGGGACCTCGACCCCAAGCGCATCATCTCCCAGATAGAGCTCCTACGTGGCCAAACCGTAACGCCGACAGACACGCTCATCATCTTCGACGAGATCCAAGAGGCGCCACGCGGGATCACCTCGCTCAAGTACTTCAACGAGCTTGCACCCGAATACCACATCGTAGCAGCCGGTTCCTATATGGGCCTCGCGCTCCGACGCGAAAACGAGTCATTTCCCGTCGGCAAAATCGACCAGCTCACCATGCGTCCCATGGGGTTTGCCGAGTTCGTTCGCGCCGTCGACGGCAACCCGCTCGCCGACGCCATCCTTGCCGCAGACATGAACCTTCTAGCAAACGTCACCGAAAAGCTCGTGCACTTGCTCAAGGAATACCTTGTTGTCGGTGGTATGCCCGAAGTTGTCTCCGCTTTCGCCGAGACACGCGACTTCATTGAAGCCCGAAGGCTTCAGCAGCAAATCATCGAGGCTTACGAATCCGATTTTGGCAAACATGCACCCGCCCGCATCGTCGAGCGCATGAGGTTGGTTTGGAAATCCCTTCCCGGCCAGCTTGCCAAGGAGAACAAGAAGTTTGTCTATGGCGCCCTTCGCCCTGGAGCGCGCGCACGCGATTTTGAGGAAAGCCTCCAGTGGCTCACGGACTACGGAATCGTTCATAAGGTGCCACGTGTTTCCGCTCTAAAGGCACCGCTCTCGAGCTACGAAGACCTCTCGGGCTTCAAACTGTTCTGCATCGACACCGGCATCCTCGGAGCGCTCTCCGGTCTCTCTCCGGCCATCGTTCTTAACGGATCCGCTGTTTTTACCGAGTTCAAAGGTTCGCTGACCGAACAATACGTCGCGCAGGAGCTTTTGCTCCAAGACAAAACTCCCGTGTATTGGTCCTCTACCTCTGGCAATGCCGAAACCGACTTTGCCATCGACCATGCGGGAACCGTGCTTCCGCTTGAGGTCAAGGCGGCAGAGAACCTTAAAGCGAAGAGTCTGAAAATAGCCTGCGAAAAATTCAAACTCGAGCGTTGCGTGAGGAGCTCTCTGGCGGCATATAGAGACGAGGACACGCTCGTCAATATTCCGCTTTGGGAAATTGGGCAAATCGACAAACTGGCATAAAGGCTGCGGAGGCGCTCAGCAAGGACTGTCCCCAGGTGCCGGCAGAAAAAACGTCCCTAGGTGCCGGCTGTTGAGTTGCGGTGGAATAGGGACTGGTTGGGGCCCGAAAGGGCGATTTTAGTCCGCATTTCACCGCAACTTATGAGGGGATGGTTAAAGGGCGCTCAGGCTCGGGGTCCAGGCGATGGTGGGAGTCGCGCCGTCGAGAACCTCGTTGATGGCGGCGGCCATGCCGGCGAGGAGGCTGTTCTCGCTTACGGTGAGCGCATCGTAGCCACCGGCGCGCATGAGTTCGCGAATCACCACGGCGCCGGCCAGAATCACGCCCGCGCGCTTGGGCTGCACGCCTGGCAACGCGGCAATGCTCTCCACGTCCAGCGTGGACATGCGCTCGATAGCGGCAGAAATCTGCTCCATCGAAAGCTCGCGCAGGTGCACAAAGCTCGAATCGTACGGTTCCAGCTCGTGGACCAGAGCCACCAGCGTAGTCACCGTGCCGCCCACCGCGACTAAGCGTTCGGCGCGCTCAAAGTCGACAGGCAGGCCCTCAAAATAGGCGGCGAACTGCTCGCCTGCCCACGCGGCAGCGGCAGCAAGCTCGCCATCCGCGGGCGGCAACGCAGAGAAAAAGCGCTCCGTCACGCGACGGCAACCGATGTCCAGCGAGCGCGTTCCCTCCAGCGCAAAGACGCCGCGCTCCGGAGCGTATACGCCCGTCGCGAGTTCCGTGGACCCGCCGCCCGAATCCGCGACGATGATGCGCTCGCCGGCAAAGTCGTGCGCCACGCCAAAAAACGTCAGGCGCGCCTCGACCTCGCCCGGAATCACCTGTGGTTTGAGCCCCAACTCGCGCAGGCCGTCCAGCAGCAGCGCGGCATTGGACGCATCGCGCGCGGCACTCGTGCACGTGGTGCAGACGCACACGGCCCCAAAGGCACGGGCCTCGTCCACAAACATGCGGCACGCAGCGAGCACACGCTCGACAGCCGCCTCGCAGAAGCGCCCCGTCGCGTCCACGCCCTCGCCCAGGTCGGTAATCTCGGTATGCTTGGACGATTCCACAATCGCTCCGCCCTCGACCTGGGCCAACACCAGTCGCGACGACACCGTTCCCAGGTCGATCGCGGCCACCTTATAGCGTTTGCAATTTGTCATTGCGGGCTCCCCTCCGGGCGCTATTTGCCGTTGGACACGACCGTCTGACCCTCGACGCCGTTAAACCCAAACAGCATGTCGAGCGCCTGGATGTACCACGGCGCGTCCTTGCCGACTTCTTCGATTTCCTTGGCCACTTCGCTGGCCTTCTTGGCGTTTGAGGACTTTTTGCTCGACGACGAGTCCGAATCGTCGTCCAAGCCTAGCACGTCAATCTTCTTCTCGCCGGGCATCACCAGGCCCAGGTCCTCGGACGCCGCGTCCTTGATACCCTCCTCCGAGAGCAGCTTGTCGACGCTTTTTTGCAGCTCATCATTGTATTGCTGGCGAATCTCGACCTGCTTGGCCAAGATATCGCTCGAACGCTTTGCCACGTACAGATCGCGCACGGGAAAATACAGGCTCACGAGCACCAGCGCCACCACGATACCGATAAACAGCGGACGCAGAGAGCCATGCGTAAAGTCATAGATCGCCTTGACCACCGCGTTGTCGTTGGCGTAATGCATAAAGTCCGAGCCCGAAAGACGACTCGAGGGTCTGCTCGATTTGTCGTGTGCCTGAGTCGAGAGACGCGATGCATGCGACGAACGCGCCGGGCGCACTGATCCATCTGCCAAAGTATTTGATTGGGCATTGGGGCGCGAGGTACTTGTCGGGCGCTGCGCGGGGCGGCCGACGCCGGCGTAGGCGGACCCACCGAGCTGCACCGTGCGCGCACGGTGCAGCGACGGCTCGCGCGAACCGGCGGAATAATACCTGTTGTCGTAAATCTGATCCATGTGCGCCTTGTGCGGTTGAGGTTTGTTTGCGCTAAGTTCTTTAGTTATAGCACGAGTGCGTGCACCGCCTCCGGCGGCCCTTGCTCGACATAAAAAAGGCGCTGAGCCATATGGCCCAGCGCCCAATGGTGCTCAACAGTGCCCGGCGGGAGCGAGGCGAATCCGAGTCAGCCCCGCCCCCGCACACGCCGCTTGCCTAGCGAATGTTGTAGAACGCGGCCTTGCCGGCGTAGCGCGCGCTGCCCTCGAGCTCGTCCTCGATGCGGATGAGCTGGTTGTACTTGGCAATACGGTCGCTGCGGCACGGGGCGCCCGACTTGATCTGGCCGGCGTTGACGCCCACAACGAGGTCGGCGATCGTGGAATCCTCGGTCTCGCCGGAACGATGGCTCACGATGCAAGCGTAGCCGGCCTCCTTGGCGGTCTCGATGGCCTCGAGCGACTCGGTGAGCGTGCCGATCTGGTTGACCTTGACCAGGATCGCGTTGGCGGCGCCCAGCTCGATGCCCTTCTTGAGGCGCTCGGTGTTGGTGACGAACAGGTCGTCGCCCACCAGCTGCACCTTGTTGCCAATGCGGCGGGTCAGCTCGACCCAGCCGTCCCAGTCCTCCTCGGCCATGCCGTCCTCGATGGAGATGATGGGATAGGTGTCGACGAGCTTCTCCCAGTAATCGACCATCTGGGCACTCGTGTACTCCACGCCCTCGCCCTTGAGTTCGTACATGCCGGTCTCGGCGTTGTAGAACTCGGTCGAAGCCGGGTCCATGGCGTACATGAAGTCGACGCCGGGCTTAAAGCCAGCCTTCTCGACGGCCTTGGTAATGTACTCAAACGGCTCGGCATTGGTCTTGAGGTTGGGCGCAAAGCCGCCCTCGTCGCCCACGCCGCCGCCCAGGCCGGCCTCGTGCAGCACGCCCTTGAGGGTGTGGTAGACCTCGGCGCACCAACGCAGGCCTTCGACAAAGCTCGGAGCACCCACGGGCATAATCATGAACTCCTGGAAGTCGACGTTGTTGTCGGCATGCACGCCACCGTTGAGGATGTTCATCATGGGCGTGGGCAGCAGATGGGCGTTGACGCCGCCCAGGTACTGGTACAGCGAAAGACCCGCCGACTCGGCAGCGGCGCGGGCGACGGCCAGCGACACGCCCAGGATGGCGTTGGCACCGAGCTTGGTCTTGTTGGGGGTACCGTCCGCGGCAATCAGCGCGGCATCGACGGCGCGCTGGTCGAAGGCGTCGAGGCCCACGACGGCGTTAGCGCACTCGTTATTGACGTGCTCGACGGCCTGCGAAACGCCCTTGCCCAGGTAGCGGCCCTTGTCGCCATCGCGCAGCTCGCATGCCTCAAAGGCGCCGGTCGAAGCGCCCGAAGGCACCATCGCGCGGCCGAAGCTGCCGTCCTCGAGCACGACCTCGACCTCGACGGTGGGGTTGCCGCGGCTGTCGAGTACCTCGCGACCGTAGACATCCAAAATATCGCTCATGTTGTCTCCCTCTCACTTGGAAACGGGTTGAATGCTTGGCGACACGGCTTGCACACTACAGTGGCGCGCAGGTTCATAAGTTAGCCTTATCGCACTTTTTGCATTATGCCCTAAGTTAGCCAAGGGATACAATCTTTTTGAAAAATAATAGGGGCGATGAGAAAGTCCGTCCCGTCGCCCCCGCAGTCTTACTCCTCTGCCTTTGCGGCATCCCAGAGGTCATTGAGGCCGTGGGTCGAAAGCTCGGCCAGATCCACGTGGGCGTCGGCCGCCATCTGCTCCATCGCGGCCCAGCGGCGGCGGAACTTTGACGTGCTGGCACGCAGGGCGCTCTCGGCGTCGATTCCCTCCTTGCGCGCAACGTTGACCAGGGCAAAGAGCAGGTCGCCAAACTCCATCTCGCGCTCGGGCGAGCCGGGAGCCTCGGCCTCAAACTCGGCACGCTCCTCAGCGACCTCGTCCCACACGTCCTGGACCGTCTCCCACTCAAAGCCCACGGCAGCCGCCTTGCGCGACACCTTCTGAGCCTGCATCAGCGCCGGCAGGTGCGTGGGCACACCGTCGAGCAGACCCTCGGGTGCGGCCCCGCCTGCCGCCACGGCCTGGTCTTTGGCGGCCTTCTCGGCAAGCTTGACCTCGTCCCAAATCTTGAGCACCTCGTCGGAGTTGTCGGCATCCGCATCGCCAAACACGTGCGGGTGACGACGGATGAGCTTGGCGTCGATATCGCGCGCCACATCGGCAAGCGTAAACTCGCCGGCATCCGCCGCAATCTGCGCATGCAGTACGACCTGCATGAGCACGTCGCCCAACTCCTCGCGCAGATGCGCCACGTCGTCCGCCTCAATGCAATCGAGCGCCTCGTAGGCTTCCTCGATCATGTTCTTGCCAATGCTCTGATGCGTCTGCTCGCGGTCCCACGGGCAGCCGTCGGGCTGACGCAGGCGCCAGATGGTCTGCACCAGATGCTGCAGCTCGGCCGACGCGTCTACCAGCGTGGACAGGTCGCGCGAACCCTCGGCATTTTGCTGAGCCATATGCTCGGCCATGGTTAGTCCTCCCCCATGATCACATGGCGGAACGCGCCGCCCTCGTAGACGCCGTAGCTATGTGTGCCGTCCTTGGGGATGCTCACGCTGCCGGGATTGAAGAGCCACAGACCCGGGTGCGCGGCGCTTTCCTCGTTAACCTTGATGTGCGTATGGCCGTAGACGAGCGCGGAGCCCTCGGGCAGCGCGGGCGCGTGGTCAACGCTGTTATGCATGCCGGCGCCAAAGACGTGGCCGTGCGTCAGGAACAGCTCGCGACCGGTCTCGTCGAACAGCGTGGCGTAGTCCGCCATGACGGGAAAGTCGAGGACCATCTGGTCGACCTCGGCGTCGCAGTTGCCGCGCACCGCGATAATGCGGTCGGCCAGGGCGTTGAGCAGCGGAATCACACGTTTGGGGGCGTAGTCGCGCGGCAGGTCGTTGCGCGGGCCGTGGTAGAGCAGGTCACCCAGCAGCACGATGCGGTCGGGCTGCTCGGATTCGATGGCGGCGACCAGGCGCTCGGTCCAGTATGCCGAGCCGTGGATGTCGGAGGCGATGAGGTATTTCATGGGGAGTCCTTTCGGAGTGGGGCTGATGTGGCCGGGCGCGAGATGTCGCCGGCCGCGCTATTCAAATCGCAGTGCCGAGGCTTGTGCCGCCTGCATCACGCGCTGGAGCGGCACGTTATGCTCGCGGGCAAGACGGGCGCAGTCCTCGTACTCGGGCGCCGCACGTTCACTGCCGTCGGGCAGGGTGGCTACTTTGACGGCCACCTCGCCCCAAGGCGTCGCTACCTGCTCAAAACGACGCGGCAGGCAAACGCGTTCCATCACCTGGCGACGAACGGCGTTGGTCGTGGTTTCCAAAAAGATAATCGTCTGCAGGCGTTCGATATCCTCATGCGAGCAGATCACCTGCAACTGCCATCCGGGGCGGCCCTTTTTGCAGTAAAGCGGTAACCAATGCACCTCGCGGGCGCCGGCCTTGCGCAGGCAATCGGCGGCATAGGCGAGTACCTCGGGCGACGCATCATCGATGTCGCACTCCAGCTTGACGATGGTTTCGGGCGCATCGGTCTCGCGGGACAGCGGAGATGTACTTCCACGTTGCATACGGTCCGGATCCTTTCCGCACGGGCTCGTTTTATTCACCCAAACGCTAGCACATCGAACGTGGCACAGGCGTGACTTTCGTCCGTCGTCGCCCTTGCCCCTATCCAAACATGTACGTCAGCCTCCAAACATGTCATTTTTTGTCGGTTTTGGAGGCTGACGTACACGTTTTGGAGCGGGCCGCACACGATCAAAATTGCGCCCGCATTCCGTCCACCACAAAGTTCGCCGCACTCAACAATTTTGAACTTTCTACGCAGTTCATCGGCTAAAAATTACCCTCGGCATACTTACCCGCTGCACGATGTTACTCTAGTTGCATTTGGCTAACTAAGCGGCTGCCGAGGACCCAACCCGGCACCGTTACGGCATAGGAGGTTTCATGTTCGAGAAGCGGCTCTTCTCCCTGGTTCCGCAGGCAACGCCCTACATTATGGCAAGCGTCCTGTTTAAGTGGATCGCGCTCATGGCAAACATCACGGTGATGTGGATGCTTGCGCGCATCTTGGGCGGCATCGTCACGAACGGTCTTTCCGCCGCGCTCGCCGTCGATGCCCTCGCACAGGCGGCCTTGCCGCTCGCCGCCGCCATCATCGTGCGCGCCGCCTCCATCTACCTGGCCCAACGCGCCGGCGACAAGGCCGCGTTCGAGGCCGTCCGCCGCGTGCGCTCGTTCGTCTACGACAAGCTCACCACACTCGGCCCCTCCTACACCGAGACCGTCCCCACCGCCGAGGCCGTCCAGACCAGCGTCGAGGGCGCCACGCAACTCCAGGTGTACTTTGGCGGCTACCTGCCGCAGCTCTTCTTTGCCGGCTTGGCACCCATCACGCTGTTTGTACTGCTCGTGGGCCAGGCGGGTCTTCCCGCCGCGCTGCTGCTCGCCTGCGTTCCGGTCATCCCCGTCTCCATCATGATGGTCATGCGCAACGCCAAAAAGATCGGTGCCGAGTACTGGGGCAGCTATGTCGATCTGGACGGCATGTTCCTGGAGGCCGTGCAGGGTCTCACCACCCTTAAGGTCTACCAGGCCGATCGAAGCTGGCACGAGCGCATCAACGCCGAGTCCGAGCGTTTCCGCACAGCGACCATGCACCTGCTGGTGATGCAGCTGCGCTCCATTTGCGTTATGGACCTGGTCGTCTATATGGGCGCCGCGCTCGGCATTATCGTGGCCGCACTGCAGCTCGCCACGGGCAAGATCGGCTTTGAGGCTGCCTTCCTCATCGTCTTTCTGTCACAGGAGTTCTTTTTGCCTATGCGCCGCCTGGGATCGCTGTTCCACACGGCCATGAACGGCATGGCCGCCTCGCGCCGCATGTTTGGCATTTTGGATACGCCCGAGCCCGAGCGCGGCGATGTTGAGCTTGATGGTCGCGGCGATATCGAGCTCGCAGGCGTGAGCTATGCCTACGGCGACCGCACCGTGCTGGACAGCGCCAGCGCGACCATTGCGCACGGCTCGCTCGTGGCACTCGTGGGCGAAAGCGGCGGCGGCAAGTCCACGCTCGCGGGGATTATCGCGGGCCGCAAGGACGCCTACCGCGGCAGCGTGCGCATTGGCGGCGTCGAACTGCGCGATGTCACGGCCGCCTCACTCATGCGCGCCGTCACGCTGGTGCCCACCAACGGCTACCTGTTTGCCGGCACCCTGCGCGACAACCTGCTGCTCGCCCAGCCCAACGCCACCGACACCGAGCTTTTGCGCGCGCTCGACCGCACGCGCGTGGCGGCCTTTGTGCGGGCCAACGGCGGGCTCGACATGGTGATTAACGAGGGTGGCACCAACCTTTCGGGCGGCCAGCGCCAGCGCGTGTGCATGGCCCGCGCCCTGCTGCACGACTCGCCGATCTATGTGTTTGACGAGGCTACGAGCAACGTCGATGCCGCAAGCGAGGCCGCGATCGGCGAGGTCATCGCGTCGCTTGCCGGCGGGCACACTGTAATTGTGGTGGCACACCGCCTGTCGACGATCGTGGACGCCGATCAGATCCTGGTGCTGGAACGCGGCCGCATTGCCGAGCACGGGACTCACGGCGAGCTCTTGGCCGCCGCGGGCGCCTATGCGCGCATGTGGAACAGCCAGGAGCAGCTCTCGGCATATGCGTATGCAGAGGGTGATGCTGAGGATGCCGGCGCGGTTGAGGCTGTTGACGGCAGCGCCGCCTGTGCCGATGGCCTCAACGGTACTAGTTCGTCTTCCGCTGCCGCGGCGCCTGACTCCGGCCGCGCCCGTCGCTCGGCGCCGTCCATCATGTGGCGCATGATGGGGCTCGTCCGACCGCTTGCCGGCTGGCTTGTGCTAGCCGTCGCGCTGGGCAGCATCGGCATGCTCACCGCCGCGTTCGTGCCGGCCTTTGGCGCCCTTGGCCTTATGGCCGCGCTGGGCCGCAACGCCTTGGGGCTTGGTCTTATCGCAGCATGCGCGGCCTGCGCCGCCTGCGGCATCGCGCGCGGGCCGCTCCACTACGGCGAGCAGCTCTGCAACCATTACATCGCATTCCGTCTGCTCGCACACATTCGCGACCTGGTGTTTGGCGCCCTGCGCCAGCTCGCCCCCGCCAAGCTCGAGGGCCGCGGCAAGGGCGAGCTCGTGAGCCTGGTCACCTCGGATATCGAGCTGCTCGAGGTCTTCTACGCGCACACCATCTCGCCCATTGCCATAGCTCTGGTCTGCACCGTTGTGTTTGAGGGCTTTTTGCTGGCTGTGAGCCCCGAGCTCGCGGGCATCGCGCTCGTGGCCTACGCGGTCCTGGGCGTGCTACTGCCCCTGACCTCGGCCAAGGCATGCGGCACCACCGGCCGCCAGAGCCGCGAGGGCGCCGGTAAGCTGGGCGCCTTTGTACTCGACAGTCTGCGCGGCGCGGGCGAGACCATCCAGTTTGCCGGTGGCACCGATCGCAGCCGTGCCCTGGGCAAGCTGACCGAGCAAGTCGGCGCCGTGGACGCGCGCCTCAAGCGCCGCCAGGCGGTCAGCGAGGCCGTAGCCGATGCGCTTATTCTTGTGGCTAATCTGGTGATGCTCGGGCGTGCGCTGCAGCTGGTGGCTGCGGGAACGATTGACTTTGCCGCAGCGTTTGTCTCCGTCTTTACCTTTGTGTCGTCGTTTGGCTCGGTGATGGCCGTGAGCCGCCTGGGCGCCTCACTGCAGGAGACGCTCGCCTCGGGCGCACGCGTGCTCGATTTGCTCGACGAGCAGCCCCAGTGCGCCGAGGTCGCCGATGGACAGAACGTTGAGTTTGCCGGCGCCGCAGCCGAGCATGTGAGCTTTAGCTATGTGGGCGGCGTGGACGCGGGCGGTGCGGGCGCCACAGAGCAGGTCGCGAACGACACCGCTGCGAGTCTCATCCTCGACGACGTGACCTGCACCTTTGCGCCCGGTACCATGACCTGCATCATGGGGCGCTCGGGTTCGGGCAAGTCGACGCTGCTTAAGCTGCTCATGCGCTTTTGGGACCCCGCAGCCGGCACCATCACGGTGAGCGGCGTCGATGCCCGCCACATCAACACGGCGAGCCTGCGCAGCCACGAGGCCTATATGACCCAGGACACGCATCTGTTCTGCGGCACCGTACGCGAGAACCTGCTGGTCGCGCACGCCGACGCCACCGATGCCGAGCTGCTCGACGTTTGCCGCTCCGCCTCACTCACCACGCTCATCGACCGTCTGCCGCAGGGACTCGACACGCCCGTTGCCGAGCTGGGCGACTCGCTTTCGGGCGGCGAGCGCCAGCGCATCGGCCTTGCGCGCATCTTCCTCAACGACGCACCCTTCATCTTGCTCGACGAACCCACCAGCGCGCTCGATGCTCTCAACGAGGCGTCCGTGATGCAGGCAATCGACGAGCTCAAGCGCCGCGGCAAGACCATTGTGCTCGTGAGCCACCGTGCCAGCACCTGCGCGTTTGCCGATTTCTCGCTTTCGGTCGAGCACGGGAGGCTGAGCTAATGGCGCGCCCAGTCGACACACCGGAGCTGGCGCGCAAACGTGCACGCGAGGCCCAGATGGTGTCGCAGATGATTGCACTGTGGTGCCGCGGGCATCATCGCGGCGGCCACGAGGGTAAGCAGGCTCCCAACGGCGAAAAGCCCACTCGCGTCAAACTCGGGCTCCGAACCGTTACGCTCTGCCCCGAATGCGCCGAGCTGCAGAAATACGCCATCGCGCGCATTGAGCACTGCCCGCACATGGGCACCAAGACATTTTGCTCGGCCTGTCCTTCGCATTGTTACCGGCCTGCCATGCGCGAGAAGATCCGCGAGGTCATGCGCTGGTCGGGACCGCGTATGATCCGCTATCGTCCCGTCACCGCCGTGCGGCACGCGATTATAACCGTGCAGTCCAAACGAGCGGCGACACGAAGCAAGTAGTCGCCGGCGCCGGCACGCGCTGCCCCGCCCCTCGCCCTCGTCTCAAACATGTACGTCAGCCTCCAAACATGTCATTTTTTGCAGCTTTTGGAGGCTGACGTACACATTTTAGAGCGAGGCCGCACCGCGCGCCGCGCAGCCTTTCCAATCGATTTCGACCCCCGGCGTGCGCGGCGTGTTGAGAGCTGCACCATTACAATGGAGCGGATTCACCAAATGCAAAGGAGTCGCCATGCCCGCCTGCCCGCTGGTCGATTGCCATACTCATACCTCGTTCTCGGACGGGCACGCCTCGTTCGAGGACAACGTCCGTGCCGCTGCTGCCGCCGGCTGCCGCGTCATGGTCTCGACCGACCACCTTACCCTGCCCGCCAGTATGGATGCTAACTGCGAGGTGCAGGTCGTCGAGGGCGACTTGCCGGCACATCGTTTGGCCTTTGAGGACGCCCGCAAACTCGCCGCGCAGATTGCGCCGGAGCTCACCTTTATCTACGGTTTTGAATGCGATTGGTACGAGGGCTGCGAGCCCTTGGTAGAGCACTGGTCCCAGGGCGCCGTCGTACGTCTGGGCAGCGTGCACTGGATTGGCAACCCGGGCGATATTGCGGCAGGCGCCGCGGGCACGGCAGGGACAGAGGACGTCGCGCGCCCCGATACACCCGATTCCCTTTGCGGTTGGATCGACGACGATACCAACCTGCATGTTTGGGAAAACTTAGGCGTGCGCGGCGTGTGGGAGTGCTACGTCGACGACTGGTGCCGTGCTTGCGAAAGCTCACTCAACTTTGACGCGATGGCCCATCCCGACCTGGTCATGCGCTTTTCGAAGGACGGCTTTGCACCCGACTTTGACCCCGCGCCGTTTTGGGAGCAGATGGCCGAATGCGCCCACGATACGGGTCGCCGCGTTGAGGTCTCGACCGCCGCACCGCGCAAGGGGCTCGACGATTACTACCCCGCGACCGGGCTGTTGCGCCGCTTCGCCCATGCCGAGGTGCCCATCACCTTTGGCTCGGACGCGCACCGCGCCTGCGACATCTGCTGGAACATCCGCGAGGCCCAGGCCCACGCCTACGACTGCGGCTACCGGGCCTTCGATATCCCCCACCCCACCGGCGAATGGGAATCCACGCCCCTCGCCTAACTAGTCGTTTAAGAACGTCCCCAATGACTAGTGGCGGCGGGCGTTGAGTTCGCCGGCCAGTTCGTCGAGGGTGATGCCGTAGCGCTCGAGCGTCACGAGCAGGTGGTAGATCAGGTCGCCGGCCTCGTAGCGGATGTGATCGTGGTCGTTATCCTTGCAGGCCATGATCACCTCGCTCGCCTCCTCGGCAAGCTTCTTGAGAAGCTCGTCCTCGACGTCGGTCAGCAGACGCGCGGTATAGCTCTCCTGCGGCGATGCGTCGCGACGACCGTGAATCACCTCGGCCAGTCCCGTCAGCGTCTCACCGATGTTTCCCGGCTGCACGTTAGCTGTTCTGACTCCCATGGTTATTTCCTCTCGTTACTGCAGCGTAAAGTAGGTACCGGTCTCATCGAACCGAGGCTTTGCGCCCTTTTTCTCAAAGAACTCGACGATGACGGCATGGGCCTCATTGAGCCTTTCCTTCTCGGCCTCGAGCCAAAGCGACTGCGCCCCGCAGGCATCAGTCAGGTGCACGCAGCATGGCACGCCCGCGCGGAGGAGCTCGGTGTTGCATTCGGCGACTTCGAACGGCGTCACGACCTTCATCGTGTTCCCCCCCCCCTTTACGCGCTTAAAGAAGCAGGTACGGTTGCCGGTATGGCAGGCCGGGCCCGGTGAGTCCACCTTGACCAGCAGCGTATCGCTATCGCAGTCGGCCCAGAGCTCCTTGACCTCCTGCATGTTGCCACTCGTCGCGCCCTTGTTCCAGAGCTCCTGACGGCTGCGACTCCAAAACCACGTGGTCCCGGTCTTGAGCGTCAGCCCCACCGATTCCTCGTTCATCCAAGCAACCATAAGCACCTCGCCGGTGTCATATTGCTGAACCACACAAGGAATCAGCCCGTGGGCGTCGTATTTAAGCTCGGTAGCATTTATTACCTCAGTCATCATTTCTCCCAAGTAACAAACGAAATCCCACAGGTCGGCGAGGGTTGTCCAGGTGCCGCAGGTTGCCGCGAAAGAGGAGCGACGCGTACTTTGGTACGCGAGCGACGGTTTGAGCGGCAAGATGCGGTGCCTGGGCAAGCCGCAGCACTAGAAGTCCAGCCTCACAGGGATGCCTTGGCTGGCCATATACTCCTTCACCTGGCGAATGCTGAAAGTTCCAAAGTGAAAGACGCTGGCCGCCAGTACGGCGTCGGCTTCGCCCTCGATCACGCCCTCGGCAAAATGCTCGAGCGTGCCCACGCCGCCGCTTGCGATCACCGGGATCGGCACCGCGCGCGCCACGGCGCGGGTGAGTGCCAGGTCGAAGCCAGCCTTGGTGCCGTCGCGATCCATGCTGGTGAGCAAGATCTCACCGGCGCCGCGACGAGCCGCTTCCTCGGCCCACGCCACCGCATCGATACCCGTGGCGTTGCGACCGCCCGCCGTGAAGACCTCCCACTTGTCGGCATCCGGCTGACCGGGCAGGCCCACGCGCTTGGCATCAATCGCCACGACCACGGCCTGGCTGCCAAACGCCGCGGCGGCCTGGCTGATCAACGACGGATCGCGCACGGCGGCAGAGTTAAGCGACACCTTGTCGGCACCGGCGGCAACCATGGTTCGCATGCCCGCCAAGTCGCGGAAACCGCCGCCCACGGTATAGGGAATAGCGAGCTCCTCGGCCGCGTGCGCCGCCATCTCGATGGTCGTCGCGCGGTTGTCGCTCGTCGCGGTAATGTCCAGGAAGACGACCTCGTCTGCACCCTCGCGGTCGTAGGCGCGCGCCAGCTCCACCGGGTCGCCAGCATCGCGCAGGCTCACAAAGTTGACGCCCTTGACCACGCGGCCGTCCTTAACATCCAGACAGGGAATCACGCGTTTGGCAAGCATGGGCTACTCCTTCCCTCGGGCGGCGGCCAACGCCTGGGCCAGCGTAAAGTTGCCCTCGTAGAGCGCACGACCGGTAATGGCACCCTCGATGGCATCCTCGCCCACCGCGGCCAGTGCGCGGATATCGTCGAGCGTCGAGATGCCGCCCGAAGCCACGACGGGAAAGCCCGCGACCTCGGCCACATGGCGATACGCCGCCACGTCGATGCCCGTCTGCATGCCATCGCGCGCGATGTCGGTATACACCAGATGCTTAAAGCCCAGCTCGGTGAGCTGCGCCACGGCGTCGTCGAGCGCCACACCCGCGCCGTCGCGCCAACCATTCACCTTGACCTGGCCGTCACGGGCGGCAATGTCTGCCACCAGTAACTCGCCAAAGCCTTGGGCCGCCACCTCGGCAAAACCCGGCTCAGTCACCAGCACGGTGCCCAGTGCGATGCGACGCGCGCCGTAGCCGGCCAGCTCGTCGATGCGCGCGAGCGAGCGAACGCCGCCGCCCACGTCCACGGACAGGCCGTCGACGCTGCAGATGGCCTTAATCGCCGCCGAGTTGGCAGCGCACGCGTCCTCGTCCTCGCCAAAGGCAGCGGACAGGTCGACGACATGCACCCAGCTCGCGCCCTGCTCGGCAAACGAGCGGGCGACGGCCACGGGGTCGTCGGAATATACCTTGCAGCGGCTCCGGTCGCCGCACTCCAGGCGCACGACCTTGCCGCCGATCAAATCGATTGCAGGAAACAGGATCATCGGCCAACCTCCTCGACGATGTTGACGAAGTTCTTAAGGATGCGCTGACCAAGCGCGGAGGATTTCTCGGGATGGAACTGACAGCCCCACGCGTTGCCGTGACGCGCGATGCACGGGAAGCTCCGCGTGTAGTGCGTGCGCGCCAAAACATCAGCGGCATCGGCGTCGTCGGCCACCGCGTAGCTGTGGGTGAAGTACATGTTGGCACCCTCGGCAAAACCGGCGAGCAACGAATCGGCCGAACCGGCGGGCGTCATGTGCACCTGGTCCCAGCCCACGTGCGGCACCTTCAGGCGGCTCGACTCCAAGCGCGTGCACGAGCCGCGCATGATGCCCAGGCCATCGACCCAGGGGCCGCCAGACTGCTCGGGGGTGCCGCCATCCGCGGCCACGCCCTCGTCCGCAGGCACGCCCTCGTTGCCGCGCTCAAAAAAGAGCTGAAGGCCCAGGCAGATGCCGAGCAGCGGAGTTCCGGCGACAACGGCACCGAGCACCGCGTCCGCCTCGCCGCTCTGGCGCATAAAGGCGATCGCGTCATAGAACGCGCCCACGCCCGGGATGACCAGGCCGTCGGCGCGGCGGATCTGCTCCGGATCATCCGATGTACAGGCGGCGGCACCGGCGCGCGCAAGCCCGCGCACGACGCTCGACAAGTTGCCCTTGTGGTAGTCGACCACCACGATCTTCGGTTCGCCCACGCGACCCCTCCTCCTCGTCTTGTCCAAAACCACCACAAAGGGGACAGGCACCTTCGTAGTGGTTTTACCTTTGTAGCGGTTACAGCGAGCCCTTGGTGCTGGGGATGCCCTGCACGCGGGGATCGAGCTCGCAGGCGTGGCGCATCGTGCGGCCCACGGCCTTAAAGGCGGCCTCGATAATGTGATGCGAGTTACCGCCCGCCAGTTCGCGAACGTGCAGCGTGAGCTTGGCATCGCGCGCGAAGGCGTAGAAGAACTCGACGGCCAGCTCGGTATCAAAGCTGCCCACGCGCTCGATGGGCACGGGCAGCTCGCAGTAGGCCTGCCCGCGGCCCGAAATATCAACAGCAGCCATCACAAGCGTCTCGTCCATGGCGATCGCCGCGTCGGCAAAGCGCGTAATGCCCGCCTTGTCGCCCAGCGCCTGACAAAACGCCTCGCCCAGCACAATACCCGTGTCCTCGACGGTGTGGTGCGCATCGACCTCCACGTCGCCCACCGCGTGCACCGTCAGATCGAACAGACCATGGCGGCCAAAAGCGTTGAGCATGTGGTCGAAAAACGGCACGCCGGTCGAGATATCGCACACGCCGCTTCCGTCCAGGTCGAGCTTTACGACAATGTCGGTCTCGCCCGTCTTGCGGGTTACCTCGGCATAGCGGTCCATCTACATCTCCTCCTTCACCAGCGCGGCAAACGCGGCCAGCACCTCGTCGTTTTCCTGCGGGGTGCCCACGGTAATGCGCAGGCAGTCCGCGAGCCCCGGCGCGTAGCTAAAGTCGCGCACCAGAATCGAATACTCGTCGCGCAGACGCTCGCGCACGCGCGTGGCATGCGGCGTGCGCACGAGCACAAAGTTCGCCGCGCTCGGCCATGCCTCCACGGGCATGCCATCGGCAGCCATTGCGCGCAGGGCGCACAGCTCGCGCTCGCGCTCGGATGCGATCTGTGCCACCACGGGCGTGTAGGCATCACGGGCACGCACGCAGGCAAGTGCTGCCGCCTGGCTCAGCACGTTAACTGAATAGATCTGGCGAATCGCCGCGAACACGTCGATGACTTCCGGCGCCGCGATCACGTAACCCAGACGCGTACCGGCAGCGCCAAACGCCTTGGACAACGTATGCAGAATCACCAGGTTGGGATGCTCGGCGATAAGCCCCTGCGCCGTGGTGACCGCGCCAAACGAATCGTCGGCAAACTCCACGTAGGCCTCGTCAACCATTACCATGCCGGGGCACGCATCGCACAGCGCCGCGACAAAGTCGAGCGGTGCCACGTCACCCGTGGGGTTGTTGGGCGAGGTCACGATTGCCAGGTTGCACTCGGACGCCGCCGCAAGCACGGCTGCCTGGTCGAGCTCAAAGGTCGCGGGGTCGCGCCACACGTCGCGCACCTCGGTCTGACAGAGCGACGCAAAGAACGCGTACTCGCTAAAGCACGGCGGGCAGTTGAGCAGGGTCCGCCCCGCGCCGCCAAACGCCAGCAGGTAGTTATAGAGCAGCCCATCGCCGCCGTTTCCCGCGCAAATATTCTCACGCGCCACGCCATGCCAGGCAGCGAGCTCATCGCGCAGGTCGTTGGACATGGGATCGGGATAGCGGTTGAGCGGCGTGGCGGCCAAGGCCGCATCAACCGCCTCGCGCACGCCAGCAGGTACGGGATAGGTGTTCTCGTTGGCCGACAGATTGATGCGCGTGGGCGTAAAGTTGGGATCGTAGGGCTCGATACCGGCCAAGTAGGGCTGGACGAGCTCCTTCATGCGCGGCGTGAGTTCGGCCATGTTAGGCCTCCCCGCCGGTCGCGCCAGCGGCACCGCCCGCAGCCGCCGCCAGGTCCACGCCCTCGGCAACCGTCGTCACGGCGTCGCCCGGCCAAGCGACCTTGGTCAGGTCGGCAGCGGCGAGCGACTCGGCACTCACGGCATCCTCGCCCTGCTCCAGCACGCGGCGACGCAGAGCGGCGGATAGCGCGTGCGCCCACAGGCCCTCGGCCTCGGACAGGCGCTGCGTCGCGGGAGCGTCCGAGAGCAGACCTTCGGGCGTATAGCAAATGACGCTCGAGCGCTTAACGAACTCTTCGACCGAAAGCGGGTTGGAGAACATGGCCGTGCCGCCGGTCGGCAGCGTGTGGTTGGGACCGGCGACGTAATCGCCGAGTGGCTCGGAGCTCCAGGCACCCACAAAGATGGCACCGGCGTTGCGAATGCCGCCAAGCAGGCCCATCGCGTCCTTGCAGTGCAGCTCAAGGTGCTCAGGCGCCACGGTGTTCACAGCCTCGACGGCGGCAGCCATGTCGGCGGCGACCACGATGGTGCCCTCGTTATCGAGCGAGGCGCGCGTGATCTCGGCGCGCGGGGACTGCGCCACCAGAATGTCGATACCCGCCTCGACCTCGCGCGCAAACTGCTCGTCGCAGGTCACCAGATAGCAGGCAGCCAGCGGATCGTGCTCGGCCTGCGCCATCAAGTCGGCCGCGACCACCATGGGCTTGGCCGTGGCATCGGCCAACACGCAGACCTCGGAGGGGCCAGCGACCATGTCGATGCCCACGTCGCCCGAGACAATCTGCTTGGCAGCGGCAACAAAAGCGTTGCCCGGACCGGTGATTTTATCGACGCGCGGAATGGTCTCGGTACCGTACGCCAGCGCGGCCACGGCCTGAGCGCCGCCCACCATATAGATCTCATCCACGCCGCCGAGCTTGGCTGCCGCGAGCGTGTAGGGGCTGATCAGGCCATCCTTTTGCGGCGGGGTCACCATGACCACGCGCTTGACGCCGGCGACCTTGGCGGGAATGGCATTCATGAGCACGGTGGAGGGATACTGCGCGCGACCGCCCGGCACGTAGATGCCGGCCGCCGCGAGCGGGGTCACCTTAACACCGAGCATCGTGCCGTCCGCACGCGTGGTAAACCAGCTCTGCTCGACCTCGCGCTGGTGGAACTCGCGAATCTGGCGCGCGGCCTTCTCGAGCGCGGCGACAAAGGCCGGGTCGAGGCCTTCGAGCGCGGCATCGATCTGCTCCTGCGGCAGGCGGAAGCTCTGCAGATCAACACCGTCAAAACGCTGGCAGTAATCGCGCACCGCAGCATCGCCGTTGGCACGCACGTTGGCTACGATATCGCGGGCGGCGTCAACGATGTTTTGCGGTAGCACGCCCTTGCGGTAGAGCTGATTGGTAACGAGACGCTCGCCGGGAGCAAGTTTGATGGTCTTCATATCGGTATCCCCTATCGGTCGAGATTGTGTTCGAAAAACGAGAGGCCGGGCGGCGGCGCCAATTGGCCCGCAGCCCGTACGTTGGGGCGCCCGTGCGCGCTCGCGCTATTGTGCCGAGCCCGCGACGGGCTCAAAATGCTTGTCCTTCACGGCCGCCACCAAGCGATCTGCCAGATTGCGCACGCGCGAATCCAAGCGAGCGGCACCCGGGTTGACAAAGAAGCGGGCAGTGCAGTCCATAATGCGGCCGGTGATGACCAGGTCGTTGTCGCGCAGGGTGGCACCCGTGGCGGTAATGTCCACGATGCGATCGGTCATGCCGACAATGGGGCCCAGCTCGATGTTGCCGTGCAGCGAGACGATATCGGCGTTCACGCCGCGCTCGGCATACCAGGCACTCGCGATGCGCGGGTACTTGGTTGCCACGCGAAGCGAACCGCGGCGGGCATAGTTTCGCTCGGCCTGCCCGGCGCGCCATGCGGGCTCCGCCTCGATAAAGGTGCACAGGCCATAGCCCAGGTCGACCAGCTGCAGCAAGTTGAGGTCGGCCTCGATGAGCGAGTCCCAGCCGCAGATGCCACAGTCGGCACCGCCGCAGCCCACAAAGGCAGGCGCATCGCTGGGGCGCACGATGACAAACTCGATATCGCCGACCGTGCCCTCGCCAGCACGCGTGTCGCGACCGCGCACAATCAGGTGACGGCCGGGATCACGCAGCTCAGAGACGTCCAGGCCCGCGGCCTCGAGCATGTCGAGCGTATCGGCCTTAAGCGAGCCCTTGGGCACGGCGATGCGCAGCGGACCCTCGGCACCACGGCCCGCGGCGTGATCGCCATCGGAAGCGGCGTCCTCGACCGAGGTGCGCGCGGCCTCCAGGCGCTCGAGCGAAAAGGCGAAGCCCGCCGCCGGCACCTCGATGCCATCGCCAAATGCACCGGTAAAGATGGAGTCATAGCGTCCGCCCGAGCCGACCGGATCGGGTAAGCAGCCGGCATAGGCCTTAAAGACCAGGCCCGTGTAGTAATCAAAAGAGTTCATGATGGAGAAGTCGAACGACAGCACCTGGGCGTCCTCGGGAGCCAGGCCCTCGACCAGGGCACGCAGCTCGCGCGTCAGCGGCGCGACGATACCGGCGGCCTCCAGCAGCGCGTCCACGCGGTCGAGTACCTCGGCACCGCCGTGCAGACGCGGCAGCTCGCTAATGGCGGCCTTGACGGCATCGGGCTCGGTGCTTGCCGCCACGCGGGCATCGAGGCCCACAAAGTCGTTGGCGTGCACGCAGCGCAGGGCCTCGGCGGCCAGCTCGCGATCCTCGCACGCCGCGAGCAGCTCCTTAAACGGACGCACGCTACCTGCGATAATGCGCGCATCGGGCAGTGCCAGCTTGCGCACGGCCTCGGCCACGAGCGAGACGATCTCGACATCGCCCGCGGTATCGCCCGCACCGATAAGCTCAAAGCCCAGCTGTGTAAACTGGCGCGAGCCGCCGGCATTGCGCTGACACTCGCGAACCACCGGCGCCTCGTAGCGCAGGCGCAGGGGCAGGTCGGCCGCGCGCATGCGGGTCGAAACCAGGCGCACGATCGGCAGCGTGTTGTCGGGACGGACCACCAGCAGGCGTCCGTCGTCGTCAAAGAGCTTAAACGGCGTGTCCGCAATGCGGCCGCCCTCCTCGAGCGAGCCCTTGTCCTCGAGCAGCGGCGTCTCGACCGGAAGGTAATGATGCTCCCTAAAGCAGCCCTTCACCGTCAGCGCGATCTCCTCGCGCGCCTGAGCCTCCTCGGGCAATATGTCCCGGAATCCCCACGGTGTGGCCGTCATCTGGTGAGCCTCCTCATGCTGCGTTTCATATAGAACAGAAGACCAGCATAGCTCCGCCAGTCTTCTGGGTACTTTAGCATACTAGAGTACTTGCGGGGAGAATCGCCTCCCACGGCTCACAGCGTATTCATTTGGAAACATAGGGCGAGCGATTAGCAGTAGTCTCTTGTCACAACGCAAAAAGAATCCTCGCGC
>URBQ01000012.1 GCA_900546115.1 uncultured Collinsella sp. | reverse complement strand
CCGGCCGCGCATGTGCATGCGCGACCGGCCGTTTGACGTTTACGCAGATAAAACCTGCCAAAATAAACATCCCTTTTTGGTAGGTTACTCGTGCTGGCTGGTACGGTGCTCGTACTCCTCGGGGGTGATGACATCCTCGATGCGCAGGTTGACGCCTGCCACCTCAAGGCCGGTCATCGCGGCAAGACGCTCGGTGACGCGCGCCTTAACGTCGTCAAAGATCGCAGGCGCATAGGCGCCGTACTCGATGATGACCGAGATGTTGACGACCACGCGGTTGTCGTCGGTGACCTCGACCGTCACGCCCTTGGTCAGGTTCTCGGCACCAAACTGCTCCTGCACAAAGTGCATGAGGTTGCCCTTCATGCCCAGAACGTGCGGCACCTCGCGGGTGGCCATGGCGACGATCTTCTCAATCACGCCGTTGGAATAGGTCAGCGAGTCCTCGGACTCGTCCGCCTCCTCGTCATCCTCGTCCGCCTCATCTTCGGACTCTGCCTCGACGAGCGCCTCGTCCTCGAGCGTTACGTCCTCCGCCTCGGCGGCGATGGCCTCATTCGCCTCGAGCTCGGTATCGGCCACATCGACCTTCGTGTTAAAAGCCATGGTTCCTCCTTATGCCTGCCACGGATGCGACAGTCGAATACATATTAGCGGCCGCTAAACAGACGGCCGAAGAAGTTAACGATACCGTTCTCGCCGTCGCGAATCTGGCCGATCACGGCGCCGATCAGCACAAAGAATGCGATGACAAGCGTGTCCCACAGGCCCAACGTAAGTACCAGCACGGCGAGGATAAAGCCTGCCACGGCGCCGAGCGTAGTGTTGGGGTGGCGCACGGCGTAGCTCCAGATAGCAGCGCCCGTACCTTTGATGAGACCCATGGCCTCGTCAAAGTCGTTGGCGGCGCTGTCGTGCTGCTCGCCGGCCTCGGGCTTGGTGTCGGCGGACTCGCCTGCCGGCATAGCGTTCTGATCGATCGTCAGGCGCGGCGTGCGGGCGGTCTTGTCTTGGTTGGTATCACTCACCGGAAACCTCCACGGTCTGGACGGTAGTCTTGGACGGCAAAAAACGGACGCGCGCGGTCGTACCCGGCGCGCCGAGCATGGTATCGCAGGCTTCTTCGATGCGCTGCTGCATCGCGGTAGCCAGAGATGCCACGTCCTTATCGTCAAGCGCGATAGCCTCGACCTTAAAACGGACGTGCGAATCGTCGGGGCCTTGGACGCGAGCCTCGACATGCTCAACCATCACGCGGTCGTCGCGCTCGGCAGCAGCCCTGGCGCACGAAGAAAGCGCCGCAAGGGTAACCTCGATATTGCGCTCCCCCGCCGGATGCACGCAGGACGGCTCGCGACGGGCGAACATCAGGCGGAAGAAGCTTATCAGCACGCCGATCGCCACGACGCCGGCGCACGCCGTGACGACGATGCGCGGCATGGGGTCGCGCATCAGCAGCATAAAGCGATACGTATACGGCCCCCAAAACTGGCAGACAAGCGTACCCAGCGCCACGATGGTGGCGGCAAGATACACGATCGCTAGGGCTCGTTTGAGTACGCGCACGCGGCGCTCCCTTCAAATCTCGGCTCTCGAAATGCAAAACGGTTCGCATCATTATAAAAGAGCCGGGTCCGGTGCTCTACGCACGCGGATCCGGCTCATCTATTCCACGAGGCTTGCATGCTCGCTTCATTATGCCCAGATATGCACGGCTCAATCCGTGCGGGCGCTACTCCTCCTCGAGGGCAGCGATGACCTCGTCGGTCATGTCCATGGTGCTGTAGACGTCCTGGACGTCGTCGAGCTCCTCAAGACGGTCGATGAGGCGCTGGACCTTCTTGGCGTCGGTACCAGAGACCTCGGTCGGGGTGGTCGGGACCATGGTGGTCTCGGAACCCTTGACCTGGACGCCCTGCTCCTCGAGCGCCTTGGAGACAGCCATGACGTCGTTGGCAGCAGTCCAGACGATCCACTCCTCGCCGGCATCCTCGTAGTCCTCGCCACCGGCCTCGGCGATGGCCATCATGAACTCATCCTCGTCACCGGCAGCACCGTTGGCGATCATGGTCTCCTTCTTGGCGTTCTCGTCCAGGATCTCCTTGGCGACGACAATCTGGCCCTTGCGCTCAAACTGGAAGGCGACGGAGCCGGAGGTGCCCAGGTTGCCACCAGCGTGGGAGAAGGCGGAACGGACATCAGCGGCGGTACGGTTGCGGTTGTCGGTCAGGCAGTCGACGTAGACGGCGACACCGGCGGGACCGTAGCCCTCGTACACGATGTTCTCGTAGACGGCGGCGTCAGCACCCGAACCAAAAGCCTTGTCGATAGCGGACTTGATCTTGTCCTTAGGCATGGACTGAGCCTTGGCCTTGGCAACGGCAGCGGCGAGGCTGGCGTTGTTCTCGGGCAGCGGGTCACCGCCGAGACGGGCAGCAACGGTGATGTTGCGGCTGAGCTTGGAGAAGAGGGCGGAACGCTTGGCGTCCTGCGCGCCCTTACGATGCTTGGTTGTGGCCCACTTAGAGTGTCCGGACATACGTGTCTCCTATCGGTTTCGACCTAAAGCCCAGCGCAGATGCTCGGGCAATATAAACAAACGTCGTTATGATATACCTACTGGCCTGCAAGATAAACCCCAAAATGAAGGCGTCGTGATGATGGCCCCTTTGGTGCAGCAAAGAAACCTGACCCCAATGCACCAGGTTAGGACCAGAGGAAGTCACTGCGGGTGACGGTGGCGCCGATGGCGAAGGGCATGCAGGCGATGACCGGATACAGGTAGCGCATGTAGGTCGAGCCGTTGCACGGACCAATCAGGCACACGGCGAGCACGCCCAACAGCGGCACCCAGATCGCCAGCGCACGCCATGAATGACGACGCAGCAGGTAGACCACCACGGCGATCATAATCCACACATAGGTGGCCGAGCTCATGGTGAGCGAAATAAACGGGATGCGCTGCACCGCCACACGGTACAGATTGATCAGGTGGTCGCACCAGCGCACCACGTTGCTGTCAACCGGATGGAAGTCGAAGTACTTGAGGTTGTCGGGACGCGCCATGATCTCGGCACTACGCGCCGTGCTGTAGACCCAGGCATCGCGGGCACTCGGATAAAAGTAGCCGTAATAGTTATTGATGAGCGCCGAGATATAGCACTCGGGATCCTTTTTGAACATCTGCGCCCAGACCTCAAAATAGGCCTTGATGTCCTCCTGCGAGGCGTACTCGTTAAAGCAATTTTTGACGGAGTCCGACTTATCCGGGTTGTAACGGCGGCCCAGGTTCTCGTACTTGAGCACGCGATCGATCACGACGCGCTCCTCGTCGGTCACCAAACCGTCGCAGGGTGCCTCCACGATAGTGCCGTCCTCCTTTACCGTGGGGTTGACGCCCGAGTTGAGGCCGTCGTGCTTTTGGACGAAACGAGCCGTCTGTTGGAACGGAATCGAGAGGATTTCGCGCTTGGAACCAGGCGTGATGTCGTGCGCCGGCATAAAGACCTTGGTGAAGTACATATTAGAGGCAAGGCAGAGCGCGAGCATCGCGAGGACGCCAACCCAGCGGAAGCGCGGGATGGCGCATGAGACCGCGGTGCCCGTCTGCTTAGCCGCACGACGAGCGACATGTACATCCCATACGCAAAACGCCGCCGCGATTACGCATGCCGCCAGGGGAAACACCAGGCCTCCATTGCGCAAAAACGTGGAACCCATAGCAGCCAGCGCAAGCAGCAGCCAGTCGTGGCGCGCAAAGAGCACGGGGGCCTTCTCGCCCGCTCGCTCGACATTGGCATCACGACGGGGCAAGCCACATGCCACGAGCTTGACGGTCTGTACCAGCAGCACCAAAAACGCGTCGGCAAAGAGCACGTCTTTGGTGAGCAGGGCCGCGTAGTTAGAGAACATCGGCATAAACGCAAAGAACAGCAGGATCGCACCGCGAACCGGCAGGCTCACGCCCAGTTTGCGCAGCGACGAAATGGAATAGGCCATGCAGGCAGCCGTGATGACAAATTGAGCGCAGGTATAGATGATGAGGCCCGCGTTAGCGCTGTTGAACAGCGAAAGCCCCAGCTGAACGCACGAGCCGATAATAGCCGTGTGCACTACGGGATGATGCCCGTTGAGCAGCACGTTGGGGTTGAGTAGGCGCAGGTAGTCGCTCGTGCCGTTGGGATAGTTGAACCACTGGCGAATCTGCGCGCCCGTATCTCCCATAAAAAGGCCAGGCAGCGAAGCGATGAGCGTGGGCGCCCAGGCGATCATAAGCACCAGGAAGGGCCCGGCAAAGGGATGGACCGAGAGCACGGCGTGAGCCACACGCCATATGCGGCCAAAGTGCGCCTCGGAAAACGGGATGCGTCGGGAGCTCAGCCAATCCAGGCACTCAAAAGCCAGATAGAAGGCCACGATCGCCAGAAGCATCCAGCCCGCGCCGCCAATCCAGGCGCAGATGATGCGGGCTTTGTCGCCAAGGACAATCTCGGCCGAGTCGGTGAGATCGTAGCTGCGGCCGAACACCATGCAGATGGCGAAGAACAGCGACGGCAGAATGATCGATGGACGCCAGGCGTCGCCACGGCCAAAGAACACGTAGCGAAACGGCAAGGTGAGCAGGCAGGCAAGTGCAAGCAGCATGACCGCGTCGGTATGGCCGGCAAACGAGAGGAGCACCTCGTAGCACACGTACAGCATGCCCGAGGCTTTGGGGTCAATCGCCAAGACTGCGTTGCTCGACACCGGGGCGGGATCGATGGAAAACGCCGTGGTCGCCAACAGCGCAAGCAAAAAAGCGATGAGCGTCTGCTTGGCGGGGTAGCGCTTAAACCAGACGATGCGAGCGGCATCGCGCGCAGCCGTTGTGGAGAGGTCGGAATCCTTCACAGTCCAAAGAGCCTTTCTAGAAACCTGCCAAAAAGGGACAGGTTTATTTTGGCAGGTTTTATCTGGGGAAACGTTACGGTTCTGTCATCGTTGCCCAGCGAACCACCACAAAGGTGCCTGTCCCCTTTGTGGTGGCTAGGCGTCCAGGTAGACGCGCTGGGGCTGGTTGCGGCGACGAGCAAAGATGATGAGCGCCAGGCCCGCGATTACGAGCGGAAGGCTCAGCAGCTGACCCATGGTGATGACGCCGCCCAGCAGATAGCCCAGCTGTGCATCGGGCACACGCACAAACTCAATGAGGAAGCGGACGATGCCGTAACCCATCACAAACACGCCCATAAACGTGCCTTGGGGCAGTAGCGGCTTTTTGCGGCTGAGCACCTGCAGAATGCAAAAAAGCACAATGCCCTCAAGAAATGCCTCGTAGAGTTGGGAGGGATGACGCGGCATCTCGCCCGCAGTCCCGCCAAAGACCACGCCCCATGGCAGATCGGTCGGCTTGCCCCACAGCTCACCGTTGACAAAGTTGGCACAACGGCCCAGGCACAGGGCCAGCGGCGCGCCGATGACGGCAAGGTCTGCCAAAGTCCATGCGTCGAGCTTATACATGCGGCACACGATGATGCCGCCGATAATGCCGCCCACCAAGCCGCCATGGAAGCTCATGCCGCCCTCGTTGGTGGCAAAGATCTCGAGCGGGTGCGCCCAGTAGTAGCCATCACCGTAAAAGACAACGTAGAACAGGCGCGCACCGATAATGAGGCCAAAGACCACGCCGACCACGACACTCGTCAGGTCGTCAATCGTGATGTTAAAGCCCCAGCGACGCTGCGTGCGGTACATGACGACCGCCGTGAGCAGAGCGCCGACCACGTAGGCCAGGCCGTACCAGTAGATGGTGATGGGGCCCGCCGAAATCGCGACAGGATCAAGCATATGGTAGAAGTCGTTGAGCATGTCGACCCTCCTACTCCCTACATACAAATGCGACCGCGGGCCTTGCGCTCGCAGCCGCATATTTGGGCGTAACGTCTATGCGAAGTATGCCGTCCGCAGCTTTCGCATCTTAGAACGGCGCGTACTCGTCGTACAGGTCGTCGGTCTCGCCAGAGGCATTGACCTGCTCAACGCGGGTAACGCCGGGCACATGCTCCTTCAGGATGCGCTCAATACCCATGGACAGGGTCAGCGAGCTCATGGGGCAGCCGGCGCAGGCGCCCTGCAGCTCCAGCTTGACGACGCCCTCGTCGTCGACGCCCACATACTCCATATCGCCGCCGTCGGTCTGCAGGTTGGGGCGAATCTCTTCAAGAACCTTCTTAAGCAGCTCTTCGTTAACAGCCACAGGGGCTCCTTTCTCACAATAACGCGGGCACGCCCGCGGACAGAAGCTATGTTACTACAGCCATGTACCCGCTCACGAGCCGTCCATGCGCGCAGACGCGACTTTCACGAGTAGTCAATTTGGGACGGGGCTCTTTTAGCTGTTTTGCCGCCAGCTGCCGTTGCCACGCGCTACTGCTGAGCCTGCCCCTCGGTGCCGATGTGAACATCGACGATAACCTGACGGTAGCTGATGCCACAGGAGTCGAGGATGCGGCGGCTGATGCGCCCATCATCGGTGTCGGCGTACTTATTGTCCAGGTAGACAACCTCGCCCACGCCCACCTGCGCCAAAATCTTGGCGCAGTCGTGGCACGGGAACAGCGTGACGTAGACCGTGGAACCCTCGAGGTCCTTGAGCGAGCCACGGTAGTTGAGCACGGCGTTGGCCTCGGCATGGACCACGTAGTTGTGCTTGTCCTGCAGCGGGTCGTCGCTCGTACCCCACGGGAAAAAGTCGTCGTTGAGCGCCGAGGGCGTACCGTTGTAGCCCACCGAAAGGATGCGGTGGTTGGTGCTGGCGATGCACGCACCCACCTGCGTGTTGGGATCCTTGCTGCGGCGCTGCGCGGCGATGGCCACGCTCATAAAGAACTCGTCCCAGCTAATGACGTCCAGGCGCTTGCCGGAAGCGATCTTATGCTGAGTGCCCGACATATGCGTACCTCCCCAGTCGATGTGATGCCCCGCTCGATGCTATATAGGAGATTTCGCTCCATTGTAGCAGGCAGATATCAATCATTCGGCTTTTAAATGACTTGCTAATTCGAGTCTAATAGACTTTTCAAGTCGATGTCCAATGCATCGGCAAGTTTTATCAATGTACCAATTGTCGGATTAGCATTGCCCGTTTCGATTGAATGAACATGCGCATAGTCAATTCCGGTCATATAGCCAAGTTTTCGCAACGACAGCCCTTGGGTCGTTCTCAGCTTTTTTAAATTATGACCTACGAGCACTCTATATCCCGCATTTTGGCTGTTATCCATGCTAGAGAGCGTACGTGATATAGTAATGCTACTGTTGGGATATATTACAACAAGGAAGGTCAGATATGGAAGTTCAGGGGAACGACCTGCGAAACTACGTCAAATCAATCTACAATTTAGAAAAATCAGTGCTTGTACAGCAAAACGCAATCCGTGCTCTCGAAGGCTATGTCAATTCAGAAAGAAAAAAACTGGTCCCGACCGACGTTCCAAACGACTACAACGAAAGTGGACTGGCCGGCAATATATCTTCAGGCATCTTATCGGCCCTATTGTTTGGCGCAACATCTGCCGCAGGAATTATCGCACTGGCCTTCGTAACGGCGATCTTCGCTTCGTTTATTAGTTCGATTTTCAGCGGGTATGCATTTGTAGCCCTTATTTTTAGTCCCGACCTCGGCGGCTACTGCTCATACCTAGTAAAGCCCTTTTTTGGCTTTATTAATGTGATTAAACCATTTCTCCCTCTTGCAATAACCACGCTAATTGGAATCGGCTTTCTGCTTGGCATGGGCGGACGGTCGCACGAGAAAAGCGAAAAGATAAAAGCAAATAATCGGAAGGAGACAATTCTCGAGAATAATCGCCAAAAAACGCTCTTATTGGAGGATTTAAATGCATCCGAGGCGAAAAACCTCAATAAAATGAGGGCTAAACTACAAGAATCCGAATCTCTTTTGAACGATTTCTATAGCGTTGGTTTGATCTATCCAAAATATCGCTCTCTTATCCCCATGGCGTCAATTAGCGAATATTTCGAAGCAGGCAGATGTTCGACGCTCGGTGAAGCTTATAACATCTTTGAAATGGAACGTAAATTAGGTACCATTATCGATAAGCTAGATATTGTCATCGATAAGTTAGACGAGATTAGCTCTCAACAACGACTCGTTTACGAAGCCGTTGAAGCCTCGGATAAAACAATCCAAAATATGAGTCAAGCGGTTAACAGTCTTTCAAATTCCGCTTATTCGATTCAACTAGACGCAGCATATGCCGCATCAAATACTCAAATCATTGCTAAAAACAGCGAGTATCAACGATTCCTAACAATGATTCGATAAGGCAACGAGCGCGTTGATCCGCCCCAAATACCTTATTAATCACAATGAAATAAATCGACTTAGAATAGGGGCAACTTGTATGTTGCCCCCACCTCTTAACTCAGTTGCAAATATATAAACAATCGAAATGTCAATAACGCTACACTTTACGCCGTTGCGTATTCACGCGGTAGAGCTCCACCAGACCGCGGAGGGTGAGCGCGGCGCCGGGAACAAGGCCATGGCGCAGCAGACCCGCCATCTCGCGTGCGGCGTCGCCGGTGATCACGATGGGCGCCAGCTCCTCCCCCACCGGCGCCCTCACCTTTACACGCGGCGGGGCTTTTGGTTGATGCGGTAGAGCTCGGCGAGACCCCGCAGCGTCAGCGCGTCATCCACCGTCAGGGTATGGCCGACAAGGGCCGCGAGTGCCTCGGCATCGTCGCCGGTGATGACGATGGGCACGCCACCCTCCCCCGCCGCCTTGGTCGCGCGCATCTCGGCGAGCACCATGTCGAGCATGCCGTCGATGCGGGCTACCTCGCCCAAAACCACACCCGAGCGCATGGCCTCGCGCGTGTTGCGTCCGATGACGTGCGTTGGCGCCGAGGGCTCAACCTGGGGTAGGCGCGCTGCTGCCGCCGAAAGCGAACGGGCGCCGAGGGCCAGGCCTGGCGCGATAACGCCGCCCACAAAGGTACCGTGCGCGTCGATGACCTCGATATTGGTCGTCGTGCCCAGGTCAATCACGATGCACGGCGAGCCGTAGACGGCGCGGGCCGCCACGGCATCGGCGATGCGGTCGGGGCCGATCTCGGCCGGATCGTCGTAGTGCACGGGTATGCCGGTCTTAAGTCCCGGCCCCACGGTGAGCACGCGCCCCGTGCAGGTGCGGGAAAGTGCCGCCTTCCACGGGCGCTCGAGCGCCGGGACTACACAGCTCAGCACGGCCGCGGCGGGTGCAAGCACCCCGGGCACACCTGCATCGGCGGCGAGCGCGCCCATGACCTGCACAAGTCGCATGCGCGCTTCGTCGGCCGTAATGCTCGACGGCGTCGTGATCTCGCATGTCGCAAGCGGACATTCCTGCGCCGCGGCCGAATCCTCTGCAAACAGGCCAAAGCGAATAAACGTGTTGCCCACGTCGACCGTCAATATATATGCGCACCCATTAAGCATCGTCGGCGCTCCTTTCGTCTGCCCAGCAGTATATCCCCGCAACTCCATCCGGCAAGCAGGGGCAGCTAAAAGACGCCCCTCCCAAATGGGCTGCCTTGCGGCTATACTGGTGCGCGGTCGTTTGCGAGCTCACGCGGCGGCCCTTGGTAACCCGACTTCCCGCGCCGTATCCGTAGCGGCGCTCCCGGGGGAAGCGGATATACGCAAAGGAGTTCTATATGAGCAATCCCTCGAACCGCGCTTCGATGCGCGGGCAACTCACGCTGCGCGGCGTCGTCATCGGCGTCCTTGGCTGCGTGATCATCACGGCAAGCTCGGCCTACACGGCCCTCAAGATGGGTGCACTCCCCTGGCCGATTATTTTCGCTGCCGTCATCTCGCTGTTCTTCCTGAAGCTCATGGGCAACGCCAGCCTCAACGAGGCCAACGTCACCCACACCATCATGTCCGCGGGCGCCATGGTCGCCGGCGGCCTGGCGTTTACCATCCCGGGCGCCTGGATGCTGGGCTATGCCGACCAGATCAGCTGGCTCGACATGTTTATCGTGGCACTCGCCGGCACGATCTTGGGCCTGCTGGCAACGGCGCTCATCCACCGCCACTTTATCGTGGACGCCGCGCTGGAGTTTCCCACCGGCAATGCCGCAGCTCAGACACTGCGCGCCACCGAGGCCGGCGGCAAGACCGGCAAGCAGCTCTTTGGCTCCATGGCCATCGCAGGCATCTACAGCGTGCTTCGCGACGCTCTGGGCGTGGTGCCCAGCATGCTGTGCACGCTCAATATCCCCGGCGTGACCTTTGCCATCTATAACTCGCCCATGCTGCTCTCCATCGGCTTTTTGGTTGGCTTCGCCCCGGTTGCCTTCTGGTTTGCCGGCGCGCTGCTAGGTAACTTTGGCATCATCGTGGGCGGCACCGCTGCGGGTCTATTCGACGTCGTAACCGCGCAGGGTATCGTCAAGTCCCTGGGTATGGGCCTTATGATGGGCTTTGGCGTCGCCGTCGTCCTCAAGGACATCCTGCCGCAGGTCGCCGGTATCGTCCGTGGCCTCGCCGCCGACAGCTCCACCGACACCGACGAGCAGTCGCTCATCTCGGGCTCCCTTAAGCTCGACGCCGGCATCATCGGCCTGGGTACTGCCGCCATCGCCGTGATCGTCGCCATCGCGCTCGACCTCGGCCCCGTCCCGGCCGTCATCGTCACGCTGTTCACCTTTGTCACCACCATCATGAGCGCGCAGAGCTGCGGCCAGACGGGCATCGACCCCATGGAGATCTTTGGCCTCATCGTCATGCTCATCGTGGCTGCCTTCGCACAGATCGCTCAGGTCAAGCTGTTCTTTATCGCCGGCATCGTAGCCGTGGCGTGCGGCCTTGCGGGCGACGTCATGAACGACTTTAAAGCCGGCGCCGTGCTGGGCACCAACCCGCGTGCACAGTGGATCGGCCAGGCCATCGGCGGCATCGTGGGCGCCCTGGTCGCCGCAGCCGTCATGGTCGCGCTCGTCACCGCCTATGGCCCGGACGCCTTTGGCCCCGACAAGAGCTTTGTTGCCGCGCAGGCAAGCGTTGTCGCCACCATGGTCTCGGGCATCCCAAGCGTGCCGTGGTTCGTTGGCGGCTTTATCGCCGGCATCGTCATGTACTGGCTCGGCATTCCGGCCATGATGATCGGCCTGGGCGTGTACCTGCCGTTCTACATGTCACTCACGGCATTCCTGGGCTCCTGCGTCAAGCTCGCCTACGACAAGTGGGCCGCACGCCGCGACGCCACTGCCGGTCTTTCGGACGAGGAGAAGGCTGCCGAGGACGCCGCCTTCCAGGAGCAGGGCCTGGTTGTCGCCAGCGGCCTGCTGGGCGGCGAGTCCATCGTCGGCGTTATCCTGGCGTTTGTCTCCGTGGGCTTAAGCCTGCTGGGGTAGGCCGAACAACAACGCACCAGCGCAGAGCGCGGGGTCGGAATCAAACCGGCCCCGCGCTTTTTTGTCTATTTGACTCTTATGATCCTCACGGCGTTTTAGCCATGTCGATTGTCCTGACTTCCAGGTCAACAAACCTTGTCTGACACCTCGCCTAACGCGGTGTAGAGTAAAGACGACAGACGCAAGAAGCGGCTCAGAAGCTAAACGAGGTAAGCATGGAACTCGACAAACAACAGATCAAGCGGCTGCGCGAGCGTCATCATCGTCGTCACGGTATACGCCCTGCACACAGCGAGGCCATGGAGAATGCCACCCGTTTCCTTAAGCAGGCGTTCAACATACGCGAGGGACGCGCGCCCTATCACGTGATTCGCAAGCGCTTTGTAAACGGGGCGCGCCTGACTGGCTCGCACTTATGCATCCTGATCATTGCCATGTTGATCGCGAGCATCGGCCTCGATATCGACTCGGACATTGCCATCGTGGGCGCCATGCTCATCTGTCCGCTCATGGGCTCGGTCCTTGCCATGGCATACGGCATCGCCACGCTCGACCGCGAGATTGCCGTCGAGGCAATTGCCGGCCTCGCGCTGCAGATGGTCTTTTGTCTAATCACGTCCACGCTGTACTTTAAGCTCTCGCCCCTTGGCACCACCACGGCCGCCATCATCGACAACTCGACACCGACTGTGTGGGACCTTGCCGTCGCGCTCGCGGGCGGCTTTGCGGGCGGACTGGGCAACTCGCGCGACCAGGAACCCGCCACGCTCATCGCCGGCGTGGCCGTGGCGACCGCGCTCATGCCGCCCCTGTGCGCGGCGGGCTATGGCATCGCCATCGCGAGCGGGTCGCTGTTTCTCTCGGCCCTCTACGAGTTTGGCATCAACGTCGTCTTTATCGCGCTGGCGGCCGAAGCCGTACTACTTCTTTTGCGCGTGCCGCTCAAGCGCGACCTCAACGGCGACGGCATTGTGACCGCCGAGGAAAATGCCGAGGTCGATGAGCTGTCACACAAGGTGCGCCGCCGCATCATCGTGGGTACGGTGATCTTTGCCATCCCCTGCATCGTCATGACCGCGGGGTCCATTGGCTCGGCACAGGCCGGCGTGCAGGACGGCTACGGCGTCACCGAAACCACGCGCGAGCTTGCCGCGGTGCTGCCGGGCTTTAAGGATTACACCGTTGCCGTCGAGACCTCGGCCACCGAAGGCGAGGAGGAGGGCCTTGTCGAGCGCGAGGTTGTCGCCCACGTGACGACAAGCGAGGCGCTTGGGGCACACGACCGCCGTGTAGCCCGCAAGCTCATCGACCTCAATGTGCCCGAGCTCGATCGCGTGGAGTTTGATGTGCAGTAATACGCGACGTGGGATGGATGCGCGCAGCCGCGAGTCACGACATGGCGCAGACGTGACGCGGGCCACGAGCAAATAGCGGGGCGCGGTCCATGGCCGCGCTCCGCTCGCTGATTTATTGCCGTGAATCATCTGTCCGCATCGACATCGCCAGACTCCACTGTAAACGCCGGACCGGTACTCACCAGATAAAAACGGGTCACCCTGGTATCTCTAAATAGGTAGAGCAAGCCCTGATCGCGTCGGCGCGAAATATACGCCACGTGGACCGCACCGAATTCTTCGCCGTTTTCCTTCTTTAATATCAGGATGTTGGGGTCATCCGTACGCTTAAACTGCCCGTCTGTGCAGATTCCGTCTTGGTCGACCAGCTGCCATCGACAGTTGTCCTCCTCAAGAAAAGCCAGGGTTTCCCGACTTGTTTCGTCATCCCGATAGTAACCATCAATGGCAAAGCCTTCGGAAACGCATTCCTGCATATAGGATGTTTCTCGATTTATAGCAAACTGCCCTGCAGCGCCCAGGAGCACAGCCAGGCAGACCACTGCGAGGGCTATCGAGATAGTACGGCGGTTCATGTCAACCAGCCCGATACTTGTTTAACGGAGTGCAAAACATACTTGGTACCTCCGGTATCATGACGAACGTCACCTACGGCCTGCCGGCAATCATATGTTTACAACATCAAACCATATGGCAACCACTCGCGAGAGGAGTATCGGCGAACGGTGCATTTTTGCGTTCTATTGGCCAAACGTCAACGCGCGCTACGGCTCTTGCTCGACCTATTCAGATCTTGTCGCATACTACCGTAGATCCCCAACGCTTCCGCCCCCAAGAGATCATTTTTAGTACGTAAAGAAGCCCTCGCCCGAGCTTTCGCCCAGCTTACCTTCGTCGAGCATCTTCTTGAGGACGGACGCCATAGCCTTAAAGTTGTAGGGCATCATCATCTTCTTGAGCAGCGGGCTCACCAAGCCTGGCACCTTCTGATACTGCATGACGATGTTGTAGGCCGTCTGGATACCCACCGTGTCGAATACGCGGAACGGGCCCTTGGGAGCGCCGGTGCCACGCGTCCATGCGAGGTCAATGCTCTTGGGGTCGCTCACGCCCGAAACGTACAGGTCAAGACCCGAAAGCAACCACGGTACCAGCATGGAGTTGAGCAGGTAGCCGTTCTTTTCCTTGTTGACGGGCAGGGCAAGCATGCGGATGTCGTTGGCGAAGTCGACGAGCTCGTCGAAGTAGCGCTTGTCGGTTTGGTCCTGTGCCATGACCTCGGTCATGTTGTTCTTCCAGATAGAGTTGGCAAAGTGCAGCGACAGGTACTTCTCGGGACGGCCGGTGTACTTGGCAAAGGTGCTCGGCAGCAGCGTGGATGAGTTGGTCACGATGACGGTCTTTTGCGGCAGAACCGGGGCGAGCTTCTTGTAGAAGTCGATCTTTGCCTGGGTGTCCTCGGCCATAGACTCGATGACCAGGTCGGCGTCGGCCACGGCCTTGGCAAGATCGAGCTCCAGCTTGAGTGTGGAGTAGGCACGCTCGACGGCGGCGAGCGCCGCTTCCTTGTCGAAGGGCTGGGTGCCATCGGCGATACCGGCGCACCACTCGCCCGTACCGTCCGCCATGCCCTCGATTGCCGCGATGTACTCCTTGCGCACGCGATCGATCTTGGGCTGGGTGCGGCCGATGCTGCCCTCGCTGCGCAGCCAAATCGTTACATCAAAGCCGCAGTAGGCAGCCTGAAAGGCAATCTGGCTTCCCAACACGCCGCCGCCGGCAACACAAACGGTCTTGTAGCTCATGGAACGGTCCTCTCTTACGTAATTCCATAGATGTGTATTTATTCAACCGTAAGGATGACGCACGCTGGGGGTGGGTTCTATAAACGGGCGGTATTTCGCGGCAAACGGCTACATATGTTCATTATCTCAGGGTTCCGAGGACAGTTTTTGGTGCCACCGAGACGTCGTTTTTGGAAGTATGCGGCAAATTCCGGAACTCTTGAGCACATCCTGGTTTTTCGCCAATAAAACCGCAGGTACAGAGCTTGGACATATCCGGTGTGCTCGGCCTATTCAGATTTTGCCGCATACTTCCGAAATCTAAGTTCGCAAAGGGTGATAGTTGGGGCATTTACGCAACATATGTCCAGCAAAAACGGGTGGTAGTCGATACGCTACCGCCCGTTTGTCTCATATCTAGCCCATAGCAGGCCAGTTACTTCTTAATGCCGCGTCCCAGACGCTCGGCGACCGACGCAACGGCTTCCTCGCTGGCCGGTCCGCAGCTCGCGCAGCCGTCGTGGGCACGCATCTGGCCAGTGACCTCGTCCATCGCGAGCGGCGCCACCTTCTCGAGCTTAAAGCCCTTACCGGCGCGCATGTTCTCCTTGGCCACGCTGATCATGAGTTTAATGCGGTTGAGCTGGTTGACCTCGGACGCACCGGGATCGTAGTCCACAGCGACGATGTTGCTCTCGGGATGCTGGCGGCGCAGCTCCTTGATCACGGCCTTGCCCACCACGTGGTTGGGCAGGCACGCAAAGGGCTGCGTGCAGATGATGTTGGGCGCACCATGGTCGATCAGGTCGAGCATCTCGGCCGTGAGCAACCAGCCCTCGCCCATGTTGTTGCACACCGAAAGCACCGTGCGGGCCTTGTCGGCCATGGCACCGATGCGCTCGGGCGCCTCAAAGCGACGGGACTTCTCGAGCATCTCTTCCACCGGCGTACGCATCAAGTCCACGAGCTTGATGAGCGCTTGCATGCCCGCACGCGTCGTGGCGGAGCTGCCCAGCTCGTCCTTCTGCAGTTCGGCGTTACTCATGGAGTAGAGGAAGAAGTCGAGCAGGCCCGGCACCACAGCCTCGCAACCCTCGCGCTCGATGACGTCGACCACGTGGTTGTTGGCCGTGGGATGGAACTTGACCAAGATCTCGCCGACCACGCCCACGCGCGGCTTGGTGCCCTCGCCCACAAGCGGCATGGTATCGAACGCGCGGATGGCCTCGCGGCACAGCTTGGTGTAGTTATGCCTGTTGAACTTGGGCGCCAGCTTGCGGGCGCGCGCCATGTACTCCTCGTAGAGTGCGTTCGCCGCACCGGGCGTTGCCTCGTACGGGCGGCAACGATAGAGCATCTGCATCATCACGTCGCCAAAGAGCACCGCGTAGACTGCCTGCTTAAGCAGCGCCGGCGTAATCTTAAAGCCGGGGTTGTCCTCGCCCAGCGCCACGGCCGAAAGCGAGATCACCGGAATCTCGGGGTGGCCGCTCTCGCGCAGGGCCTTGCGGATAAGCGCGATGTAGTTGGTGGCACGGCAGCCACCGCCGGTCTGGCTGATGACCACGGCTGTCTTGGACAGGTCGTACCGACCGCTCTCGATGGCCTCCATGATCTGACCCGTCACCAGGATCGACGGATAGCAGATGTCGTTGTTCACATAGCGCAGACCGGCCTCGACGGCATCGTGGTCAGTCGAGGGCAGCAGCTCCAGGTTGTAGCCGGCACCGCGGAACACCTCTTTGACCAGGTCAAAGTGGATCGGCGCCATCTGCGGGCACAGGATGGTGTAACCCTCCTCGCGCATCTGCTCGGTAAAGGGCACCTTGGGCCATGCGGTCGAGGCGCTCTCACGCTGCGCCTCGAACGTGTACTTGCGGCTCGCGAATGCGGGAGCATCCATGGAGGGTGCCACCGGCGCGGCGTCGCCCTGCTCGTAGGCCTCGCCCGCTGCCGTAGCCTCGGCCAAGCGCTCGGCCTCCTGGTCCTTGAGCGCCGCCATGAGCGAGCGGATGCGGATGCGCGCAGCGCCCAGGTTGGACACCTCGTCGATCTTGAGCACGGTGTAGATCTTGCCGCTGGCCTCAAGGATTTCCTGCACCTGGTCGGTGGTCAGAGCGTCCAGGCCACAGCCGAAGGAATTGAGCTGGATCAGATCCAGGTCGTTGCGCATCGTCACAAAACGGGCGACGGCATACAGGCGGCTGTGGTACATCCACTGGTCGACGACGCGAATCGGACGCTCAGGCTTTACCAGGTGCGCGAGCGAATCCTCGGTAAAGACCGCAAAGCCAAAGCTCGAGATAAGCTCGGGCAGGGCATGGTTGATCTCGGGGTCGTTATGGTAGGGGCGGCCGGCGAGCACAATGCCGTGGCCACCGTGGTCCTCGACCCACTTAAGAGCCTCCTCGCCCATGGTCTGGATGTCCTCATGGAAACGCGCATCGGCCTCAAAGGCAGCGTTGACAGCGGCATCGACCTCGGAGCGCGTGATCTTGGGCCCACGCACGCGACCGCGACCGGCTTGCGCATCGGCCACACGGTCGACGGCGAGCACCTGGTACAGACGGCGCTTGAGCTCGGTCTTGTCGTGATACGGCACAAACGGATACAGGAACTCGATGTTCTGCTCGCGGATCTCGTCGATGTTGAGTGCCAACGCCGTGGGGTAGCTCATGACGATGGGGCAGTTATAGCAGTTGCCAGCCGTCGGATCCTCCTTGCGCTCCCAGCGCACGCACGGCATCCAGATGAAGTCGACATCGCGGTCGATAAGGTTCATCACATGGCCGTGGCTCATCTTTGCCGGATAGCACACGCTCTCGGACGGCATGGACTCGATGCCCGCCTGGTAGGTCTTCTTGCTCGACTGGTCGGACAGCTGCACGCTAAAGCCCAGGCGCGTAAAGAACGCATGCCAGAAGGGGTAGTTCTCGTACATGTTGAGTGCGCGCGGGATACCCACGGTGCCGCGCGGGGCCTCGTCGGGGCTCAGCACCTCGCGGTTAAAGAGCAGCTCGTTTTTCTTTTTAAAGAGGTTAGGAGCCTCGGTTTTTTGCTTTTTGTGGCCGGCACCCTTCTCGCAGCGGTTACCGGTAATGAAACGCCTGCCGCCGCCAAAATCGTTGACGGTGAGCTGGCAGTTGTTGGAGCAACGGCCGCAGCGGACGTGTTTTTGCGTCACGGTGAGGTGCGCGATGTCCTCGGCAGAAAGGATGGTCGAGGTGCCGTCGGCGCCGGCGCGGTCGCGGGCGAGCAGGGCCGCACCGTAAGCACCCATGCAGCCGGCGATGTCGGGACGCACGGCGTGCACGCCGGTGAGCTGCTCATATGCGCGCAGCGTGGCATCGGACATAAAGGTGCCACCCTGAACGATCACCTGGCTGCCGATCTCCTTGGGGTCGCGCAGCTTAATGACCTTGAACAGGGCATTCTTGATGACGGAATAGGACAGGCCGGCCGCGATGTCGCCCACCGTGGCACCTTCCTTTTGCGCCTGCTTGACGCGCGAGTTCATAAAGACCGTGCAGCGGCTGCCCAAATCGACCGGGGCCTTGGCATGGATGGCGGCATCGGCGAACGCGCGCACGTCCATGTTCATGGACACGGCGAAGCTCTCGATAAAGCTGCCGCAGCCCGATGAGCAGGCCTCGTTGAGCATAATGTGCTCGATGACGCCGTCCTTCACGCGCAGGCACTTCATGTCCTGGCCGCCGATGTCCAGGATAAACTCGACACCGGGCAGGAATGCCTTGGCGCCGCGCAGGTGCGCGACGGTCTCGATCTCGCCGGAATCGGCCTTGAGGGCCTCGATGAGCAGCGCCTCGCCGTAGCCCGTGGTGGTCACGTGGCCGATGGTGCAGCCGGCAGGGATGTGATTGTAGAAATCGGCCATGATGACCTTGGCCGTGCCCAGGATGTCGCCGTTGTTGTTGCCGTACCAGGTGTGCAACAGCTGGCCGTCCTCGCCCACGAGCGCGGCCTTCATGGTGGTGGAGCCGGCGTCGATGCCGATGAACACGCGGCCGGTGTAGCCGTCGAGCTTACCCTTGGGGACGACTTCCTGGTCGTGGCGGTTCTTGAACTCGGCAAAGTCCTCGTCGGTGGCAAAGAGCGGATCCAGGCGCTCGACCTCGGCACCCTGCGTGTCACCCAGGCTGTCGATGGCCTCGATAAGCTGCGGGAACGTGCTGAGCTTGTTGGACTCGTGCGCCATGGCAGCGCCGCTCGCCACAAACAGGTGGGCGTTTTGGGGCACAATGCGGTGCTCCTCGTCCAGGTTGAGCGTGAGGTAGAAGCGGTGGCGCAACTCGGAGAGATACTGCAGCGGGCCGCCCAGGAAGGCGACGTTACCGCGAATGGGACGGCCGCACGCCAGGCCCGAGATGGTCTGGGTCACGACGGCCTGGAAGATGGAAGCGGCGACGTCCTCGGGGCGGGCGCCCTCGTTGAGGAGCGGCTGCACGTCGGTCTTGGCAAAGACGCCGCAACGGCTGGCGATGGGATAGATGGTGGTGGCGTTGGCCGCGAGCTCGTTGAGGCCGCTCGCGTCGGTGTGCAGCAGAGTGGCCATCTGATCGATGAACGCGCCCGTGCCGCCGGCGCAGGTGCCGTTCATGCGCTGCTCGATGCCGTTGTCAAAGTAGATGATCTTGGCGTCCTCACCGCCCAGCTCGATGGCGACATCGGTGGCCGGGATAAGGGTCTCGACGGCGCGTTTGCTGGCGATGACCTCCTGGACAAACTCCAAGTCGAGCCACTGGGACAGCAGCAGACCGCCCGAGCCGGTGATGGCGCAGGTCATCTGGGCCGTCGGCAGCACAGTCGCGGCGCCCTCGAACAGATCGCGGGCGCAGGCACGGACGTCGGTGTGGTGGCGCTGGTACTTGGCGTAGACGATCTGGTTGTCATCGTTGAGCACGGCAAGCTTGACGGTGGTGGAGCCCACGTCGATGCCCAGGTGCAGGTTGCCGCGGGCGGCCTCGGGGTTGAAGATCGCGCCTTCGGGGGCGTGGGCGGCGGTGGCGGTTACGGACTCGGCAACGTTGGGCGTGGCTGCGTCAGCGGTGAGCGTCTCCCCTGCCGCGTTCTTGGCATCGGCAACTGCCTCGGCAACTTTCTCGGCAGCCGCGGTCGCGGCCTTCTGCGCGGCGTCCACCACGGCGGGCGCGGCCTCGCGTGCGGCAGCGACCATACGATCCTTGATGCCCTCGACGAGTTTGCTCATTGTCTCTCCTCTTAGTTGTTGGACTCGACGGTTGCGGCGGTGTCGGCCGCGTCCTCGAGCTGCAAGTTCAATAGCTTCATGCCGTATTCCGGCACGTTGATATCGATGGGTTGGCCATACAGGTCACCAGGGCGCACAAAAGCGAGCACCGTCATAATGCGCGCCATGGCCTCGGGCGATTCGGTGAGCCCACGCTCAAACCAGCGCTGAATCATGCCGACCTCGGCGCTCACGACGTAGGTGACGTAGTAGTCAAAGAACGTGCCCAGCGCCAGGCCCAAAATGCCCGTCTGCGCACGCGGCACCACAGCCTCACGCGCGGTGTCGATGATCCTTTTAATGAAGGCCTGGTCGCCGCCCGGACCCAGCAGCGCACCGATTAAGTCGCGGTTGGCCGCAAGATAACGCAGCAGCTCAACCGAACCGGGCGCCGGCTCGAGCTCATCGATGTTGTGATAGAGATCAGGCAGCTGAGCTGCGGTGATGAGCTCAATGCGCTCACGGATCTCGGCCAGCAAGCCGTCCTCGATTTGATTGATAAAGTCGGGGATATCGCGGTAGTGCGAATAGAACGTGCGGCGCGTAAGGCCAGCGCGCTCGGTGAGCGACGCGACATTAATGCGCGAAAGGTCGCCGCTTTCGGCAAGCTCGCTGGCAAGTGCCTGGCGAAGGGCACGCTGCGAGCGAAGGGACCGGCGATCGCATTTCTCGAGCTGGGACAAGCGTCCTCCTTGTTACTCAGCCTGTGCGCTATTGCACAGTGCGAGTATTATTGCACACCGTGTGTACCAACACGTAAAGGCAATATTTGGAATGTGACGAGGGGGCAGTCCCTTTGTCACATTATTCGATGATGGTGCGGGAGCTCTGCTTATGCATGGTGGCGAGCATGTGTTTGGGGACGGCGTGGACCATGCAGCTGCCGATAGTTGCGCTCGCGGCGACCTTGGCTGCATCGCTAGCGTTTTTGGTCGCGTAGCTGTGGCGGAAACGCTTGAGCATGGCGATGTCGTTTCCGCCGTCGCCATAAACCGCGACCTCGTCCTCGGCAATGCCGTGGTAGCCCGCCAGCCAGGCCACACTCTCGCCCTTGTTACACGCCACGTCCGTGATCTCGAACATCACCGGATCGAACGGCGCGTTGACCACACGGTCCGAGCGCTCGGCAAGATACGCCTTAAGGTCGCGCTCCAGCTCGGGCGAGGTCACGCGACAATTGATCTTGCATACATCGTGGCGCAGGATGTCACCGATCGACTGGTCGAAATACTGCTCCTCGTGATACCCGCCGCGCGCACGCATGCCGCGCATCACAATACGCTTGATGGGGCTGTCCTTTTTAAAGCCCGCCTGATGCATCTCGAACGAACCGCTCGAAAACATGCCATCGGGCGTGGAGCAATCAAAGCAAATGTCCGGGAACGCCTTGAGCAGTTCCTCAGTGACCTGCGGGTCGATGGTCCAAGTCTTGAGCACCTCGCCATGGCTGTCGCGCACGATGGATCCATTGGAGCAGCAGGCGTCAAGCGCCAAGCCCGTAAAGCCATGCTCGCCGATCGGCAACGTCGAGCGTCCAGTCGCGGGAACCACGTGCAGGCCAGCCTCAGTCAGCTCGCGAATGGCGCGGCGGATGGTCCCATCCGCCTCGTGCAGGGCGTTCAGCAGCGTTCCGTCTAAGTCACTCGCGAACATCTTGATCATGGACATGCCTCTCCTTCGTCTGCCCGATATTGTAGACGAAGGAGAGGCATGTCCAAACAATGCCGTCCCGGCGCGGCGTACCACCGCCTTCACAAATTCACGGTGCCCCAGCGCGTTAAGACAATCGCCGCAATCGATTTTTCAGCCGATAAAACAGAGCCGTCGTCAACGTCAGCACCGCCAACATGGCTGCGAATACAATCGCCGGTGTCCATCGATCATATGCAACCCCGTACGTCAATTGGCCGATAGGCGTTGCGCAGGAAAGGACCATGTAAACGACCGAAAGCACTTTTCCGCAGAGCTCAGTCGGCGCTACCCGCTGAACAAACGCGGTGATTTCAACCGACGTAATGCTCGCCCACACCATGACCCATGCCGAACCAACCGCAAACACGGTGAACACGCATACATCTACGCCGAACAGCAGCGTAACAATAATCGGCGCGACTCCAAAACAGATCATCGCAACATATCGGCATATGCCATTGAAAGAAAAACGATGCGGCCAAATGCCGACCAAGCCACTGCCGGTAAGACCACCCAGGCCCAGAGCAACCTCAACTATCCCAACGCAGGACGATTGCATACCGAGATGCTTTGTAACAATAATGGGAGCGCCAATCGTTAGCCCAACCAACGCAAGGTTCAAAACTGCCGCAAGCAAAATCACAGCGACCAATGATGCATTTTGCAACAGATACCGAATCGACTCCCGAAAATCGTTTCGGCATGTCGTGCGAGTCGCGCCGTCTCTCATCGTTTCAGATGAGGCGTTTTGCTTGAGTGCGACCCCAAACAAGAGAGCTGAAATCGCAAACGCCACCGACGCGGTTGTGCAAAGAGCATCGATGCCAAAGCACCCATAGACTGCCGTCCCGACCACAGGACCCAAGATATTGCTCACCATGGTCATCTGCGAAACCAATGCAGTGGCCCGCTCAACCTTCTCTTCACCCGCCATACGCACCGTCTCAATTTGGAGCATTGGCTTTAGCAGCGATTGAACACCATATTGAACACAAAGTATCGCTACTACGACGACCGCAAGAGGCAACGAGCGCTTCATGGGGATAGACAGCAGTGATGCAGTCATCAGAGCAATGCCGAGGGACACGAGGACCTCGCGGTGTCTTCCCCGATCCGCTAAGATCCCACCAGCCGGAGTTGCGAGTACGCCGGGTATGAACGCCGTCGCCACGACGGCGCCATATAACGTTGACGATCCACTGCAATCGAACAAGTAAAGTGGATACGCAAAGCACAGCGCCGACAGCATCGAATACGTGCACAGCTGCGCAACCAGAAGTTCCGCGAGCCTGATTGACCGCACTGTTTTTGATTTCAACGAGACGCCGACGTCTCTCAGCCCAGCCATAAGCCCACCCCCTATACATACCACTAGTATGTATTTAATGACTTGAAAAGGGCAGCCGTGGCTACCCTCACAAATCAATTACATACCGTTGGTATCTATATTACCACCCAGCGCGGTTCCATACGCCCCAAATCCGTGCCGTTGTCTGGAGCACTTCCTCGCCCAAATCGAGTCCCACCGCAGCGGCCATCTGCGCCAGACATTGTGCGCGAGCGAGCATTCGCTCCTTGGGCTCGAGCGGACGGAACAATGGCAGCAGCCAAAGATTCGCCAACAACGATACGGCCTCCGCCGCTTCGCGCGGGCATTCGCACGCAATGGAGCCGTCGGCGATGCCCTCCTCGATCACTGGCAAGAGACAGCCATCGGCCGACTCGTCAAATGAGCCCTGGTACTGCATCGCCAGTAGGCGCGAGCTTTTTACCGGATCTGCTGCAGGACGCATACGTGCCCATAGCTCAATTTGTGGAACAACGGACTCGGGAGCGTACAGTCGCTTGAGCTTTTGGGCTCCGGTCATATTACCGACGCCAAGCATCGAGCGGCGGTGCTCAACAATCGGAGTCATCGCCCGATCAAACGCGGCGTTGAAAATCTCTTCTTTGCTCTTGAAGTGATGATAGACAGCGCCCTTGGTCATGCCGTCGAGACGGTCAACGATATCTTGAATACTCGTCCCCTCATAACCCTGTGCGCAGAATAGCTCCAGTGCCGCGTCGAGAATCTTCGCGACCGTCTCCTCGGGATATTTATTGCGACCCATAATCCGCCCATCCGCAACGCAAGTCTTGTGCCTCATTGCAGCATTTTAACGTTGCGGATGGCAGACGGTCGATTCTACACCGCGGCCGGGCCGTGTTCGCCGGTGCGAATGCGGATGACTTCTTCGACCGGCTCGACCCAAATCTTGCCGTCGCCGACGGCACCGGTGCGAGCGGCGTTGCAGATAATGTCAACGATACCGTCGACATGCTCGTCGGCGCAGATGAGGGTGAACTGCACCTTGGGGATCGTGTTGACGAGCAGCTCGTTGCCGCGCACGTATTCCTTCCAGCCATGCTGCGCGCCGCAGCCCTGCACCTGGTTGATGGTCATGCCGCGAACATCAGCCGCAAACAGCGCATCTTTGAGAACCTCAAGCTTCTCGGCACGAACAATCGCTGTAATCTTCTTCATAGTGAATTCCTCTCTTCAATAAAAGAAATTGATTTACCTTCACATGGCACGGGTTTTCCAGGTGCCCGAGATTGCCCCGAAAGAGGAGCGCCGCGTACTTCGGTACGCAAGCGACGGTTTGAGGGGCAAGGTCGGGTGCCTGGGAAACCCGTGCCGCTAATCGAGTCCCGAGAAGGAAGGGTATGCGCTCTCGCCGTGCTGACTCGCATCCAGGCCCAGCGCCTCGTCGGCCTCGTCCACACGCAGGCTGCCGTGGAACAGTGCCTTGACCACCGCGGCGATCACCAAGTCGAGCACCAGCACAATAACGACCGTCACCACAATGCCCAGAACCTGCGAGACAAGCAGCGACACGTCGCCCGTGTAGAACAGGCCGCCCTTACCGGTCCACGAGAGCTCCGGCACGCAGAACAGGCCCGTGAGCACACCGCCCAAGATGCCGCCGATACCGTGGCAACCGAACGCGTCGAGCGCATCGTCGTAGCCAAACTTGGTCTTAAGATGGCTGATGGCCAGGTAACAGACGGGCGAGACGATCAGGCCCATGACCAGCGCTGCCCACGGCTCGACAAAGCCCGCACCCGGCGTGACCACCACAAGGCCCGCAACCAGACCGGTGCTGGCACCCACCAGCGTGGGGCGACCGGTGTGCACGCGCTCGACGACAAGCCACGAGACCATGCCCGCCGCGCTGGCCGTCACGGTGTTGAGGATGGCGAGTGCCGCCACGGCGTCGGCCTTAAACTCGCTGCCGCCGTTAAAGCCAAACCAACCAAACCAAAGTAGACCGGCGCCCAGCGCCACAAACGGCACGTTATGCGGACGGTAGCTCACCATGCCAAAGCCGCGACGACGGCCGAGCATTAAGCAGAGAATCAGGCCCGTGAGACCGGACGAAATGTGTACCACGTCGCCGCCGGCAAAGTCGAGCGCGCCGATGATGTCGCCGATAAAGGAACCATCGCCTCCCCAAACCATGTGGGCGAGCGGCGCATAGACCACGAGCAGCCAAATGCCCAGGAAGGCCGTCATGGCACCAAACTTAACGCGGCCTGCCAGACTGCCCGTAACGATAGCGGCGGTGATCATGGCAAACGCCATCTGGAAGGCGATGTTGATGATCTGAGGGTAGACGGCACCATCCGCAGCATTGCCCTCGGCCGCCTGCAGCACCTGGTTGAGCACCGGCAGGCACAGCAACTGGTCAAAGCCGCCAATAAACGGGCTAGAACCGTCGCCACCGTAGGCCAGCGACCAGCCGGCAACAATCCACAGCACACCAACCAGGCCAATGGCGCCAAAGCACATAAGCATGGTGTTGATGACATTTTTGCGCCTGGACAGGCCGCCATAGAAAAACGCCAGACCCGGTGTCATTAAAAACACGAGCATGGTGCAGATGAGCATAAACGTTGTCGATCCCGTATCGTACATTCGCTCCCCCTTGGTCGCATGAACGTTGTCGGCGCTCATGATGCGGCCGAGGGGCAACTGGTGTAGACCAGATACGGCGTTGTTAAACGCTGCGTTGTCGAATGGAAACGGCACCGCAATCTTGGAAACGGCGCGGCAACGGACGCGAAACGAACGGGAAACGTGCGAACGAGAAGGGCTCGCTTGGCTCCGCTCTGGCTAGCGCCGGAACAGCTCGCGGGCTCGGTCGCGGAGGTCGGTAGCTCGAATGACACCCTCGTAACGATTGATGCGCAGACGCGGGAAGGCGTTAAAGAAGCGTAGGTCGCGGCGGCTGAGTGACACGCTCGGTACCGGGCGGCTCATGCGCTTGCCGGCAAGGCGACGACCGAGCGACGGACGCGGCATACTCGGCGCGGCATCGGCCACGCGGCGGGCAGCGAGCGCCAGGCCGCGAGCACCATCCGAGATAAACGTCGGCATCGAAGTCTTCTCGCGCAGGGCATCGAGCGCCGCGTCGCCCAGCTCGGCCAGCCAAGCGTTAACGGCGCGACCGCGGATATGCGTCTGCGCCACCGAGTCAATCGCCGAATCGGGAATACGTTCGAGCATAGAGTCGGAGGCGTCGGCAAGCGACTCATTGATGCGGTCGGCAAGGTCGGCACGCACACGCTCAAGCTGATCGGACAGACGCCGCCAGCTCGCCAACGAGCACACCGCATCGACCATCATCGCGACCGCGACGATAAAGGCGGCCAAGCGCACGATTAGCACCGGCAGATGGCCAAGCAGCCCCAGCAATGCCGGCTCCACTAAACGGCAAATACACAACGCACCCAAGCCAAACGCGCAGGCCCAGTACAGGCAGATGCGTCCGTGCAGGTTAAACGGCAGATGCGAGTAATCCCAAAACCGGGCACCCGTCGTTTTTTCCAACAGCACGCCCACGCTATATTCGATCACGCTGCATACGAGCGCGGCAGCGACAAACTGGCTCGAGGCGTCTGGGATTCCACGCAGCAGCAACCAGCACGCAATGCCGCCCGCACCGTAGATGGGACAGCACGGCCCTAGCAAAAAGCCGCTGTTGGCAAAGCGTCCGTGGTTGAGCATGGCGCAGACTGTCGACTCCCATACCCAGCCGCAAAAACCGTAGAAGGCAAACGAGAGTACCAGCGCCGAGAGCGGACAGGCGGCAAGCGTCGCGCCGTCAAATGCCATGTCGATCGCGGTTCCCACCGTCTACCCACTCCTCTTTTCGTTCGATTCTTTGCTCGAGCCGTCACTCGGGCCCTCGTTCAAATCGTTCGCGCCGCCTTTGCGCGGCAGACGGCCGGCAATCGTCTCGCGCAGTGCGCACCATTTATCCGCCAGGCACACAATCCATGCCTCACGACACGTCGGCGGCACCGGTACCAGCGGAAACATATGCCGTACGATAATATTCCGCTCGCGCGGCGTCAGCTCAAAATCTTCCTCCGCACGCGCCAAGGCAAAAAACGGGTGACGAAAGCCATGCAGTCGATGGCTTGGGTCGGGATCGTGCCAGTCATAGAGAAAGTAATCGTGCAGCAGGGCCCCGCGCAGCAGCGATAAGCGGTCGACGGAGATACCGACGCGGCCCAGGCGCTCGGCAAAGGACAGACTTGCCCGCGCTACCGAGGTCACATGCGTATAGACCGTCACATCGCCATGTTGGATAAACTCATGCATCAGGTCCAAGCGGCCCGCCTGGGCAAGCTGACGGGCGGCATCGTCGACCTCGCGCGCGATTTTCTCGGCACGAACGGTATCGGACATGCGGCCTCCTTCCGGCGGCGCTCGGCGGCAAGCCGCGGCCTGCGCGCAATGAATAAAATCATCATCGAATTTACCAGTATGGCATCGGACAAAACGTTTTGCCCCACCAGTTGGCGAATTACCGCGCCGCCGTCACATATCAAACGCCAAAATGTGCGAGACTGTCTTGTGCAATTGTGCCGGCCGAGGGAGTGCCGGCGCACGATTCGCATGGAGTAACCCACAACGATGCTGCTTACGCAAACGACAACGCCCGAGGACGTCAAGGCTCTCGATCGCGCCGAGCTTCCGCTGCTCTGCGGCGAGATCCGCCACGCCATCCTCGAAAGCTCCGCCGCCGTCGGCGGGCACGTTGCCCCCAACCTGGGCGTCGTTGAGCTTACGGTTGCGCTCCATCGCGTGTTTAACTCCCCCATCGACAAGATTGTCTTTGATGTTTCGCACCAGACCTACGCCCACAAGGCGCTGACTGGGCGCGCGTACACTTATATCGACCCGGCACGCTACGGCGAGGCCTCTGGTTTTGCCAATCCTGACGAGTCCGAGCACGACCTGTTCGCCATGGGCCACACCTCCACGTCGGTGAGCCTGGGCTGCGGCTTGGCGCACGCTCGTGACCTGGCGGGCGATGCGTACAACGTCATCACCATCATTGGCGACGGTTCGCTTTCGGGCGGTCTGGCGTTTGAGGGCTTTAACAATGCCGCCGAGCTCGACAGCAACCTGATCATCATCGTCAACGATAACGACCAGTCCATCGCCGAAAACCACGGTGGCCTGTATCGCAATCTGGCCGAGCTACGCGCCAGCAACGGCACCTGTGAGCGCAACGTTTTCCGCGCGATGGGGCTCGACTACTGCTATCTGGACACCGGCAACGATGTGTTGGCCCTGGTCGACACGCTGCAGGAGCTGCGCGATATCGATCATCCCATCGTGCTGCACGTCTCCACCGCAAAGGGCAAGGGCTTTGAGCCAGCCCAGAGCGACCCCGAGCGCTGGCATCATGTGGGTCCGTTTGACATGGCGACTGGGCGCAAGCTCTGCCCGGGCCATCCGAGCGAGCCTGCGCCGCGCACCTATGCCGACATTACGGGCGAGGCGCTCAGCGCCGCCATCGAGCACGATCCGCAGGTCGTGGGCATCACGGCCGCCACGCCCTACATCATGGGCTTTACACCCGAGCTTCGCGCCGCCGCCGGCAAACAGTTCGTCGATGTGGGCATTGCCGAGGAGCACGCCGTGACCTTTGCCACCGCGCTTGCGCGCTCGGGTGCCAAGCCAGTCTTTGGTGTGTACGGCACGTTTTTGCAGCGCGCCTACGACGAGCTGTGGCACGACCTGTGCCTCAACGATGTCCCCGCAACCATCCTGGTGTTTGGCGCATCGATCTTTGGCACCACATCCGAGACGCATCTTTCGTTCTTTGATATTTCTATGCTGGGCGCTCTCCCCAATATGCGTTACCTGGCGCCTTCCTGCATGGAGGAATACCTATCCATGCTGAGCTGGTCGCTCGACCACCGCGAGCATCCCGTGGCGATTCGCGTGCCGGGCATTGGCTTGGTAAGCCGCCCCGATCTTGCGCCTGCCGAGGACGCCGATTACGGCGCCGTTCGTTACAACGTGGTGTGCCAGGGTCGCGACGTGGCCGTGCTCGCGCTTGGCGATTTCTTTGAGCTGGGCGAGCGCGTGGCAAACCGTCTGACTGCCGAGTACGGCATCGAGGCCACGCTCGTCAACCCGCGCTTTGCAACCGAGCTCGACCGCGAGTTCCTCGACAGCCTTGTCGCCGAGCATCGCGTTGTCGTCACCCTCGAGGACGGTATCTTGGACGGCGGCTGGGGCGAGCGCGTCGCGTGCTACTTGGCCTGCACGCCCGTGCGCACGCGCACCTTTGGCATCGCCAGGGGCTTCCCCGACCGCTACGACCCCAACGAGCTGCTCGCTCAGAACGGCATGACGGCCGAGAACATGGCCGCCGAAGCCGTTAGGCTACTTAACGAGTAAAAAACCTCCGCAAGGGAAGCACCCCTGCGGAGGTTTTTATTTTCGCGGCGCGATTATCTCAATCTGTAACATCTATGGCCCGAATTCCCGTCTAACTGTTACAGATCTAGACAAACCGTCTTTGCCCCTGACCTTTGTCTCAATCTGTAACAGATAGAGACCTTTTGGCCGTCTAACTGTTACAGATCGAGACATAACAGCAAGGCATGCCGCTGCATCTGCAAGAACCACCACAAAGGTGCCTGTCCCTTTATGGTAGGTAGAATAACCCATAAGGTAAGTATGTTTCTGAGTTATTTCGTGTTGACCCATCTGAGCGGGATAGGGTATAACTCTACTCAACCGCTAGGGATTTTATTGAGAAAGGTGTTCTACCATGAGCAAGAACCTCTCCCAGCAGGTCGTTCTCGACCGCCGCGGCTTCGTTGCCGCCAGCTTCGCAACCGTCGCCGGCCTTGGTCTTGCCGGCTGCTCTGACACCAGCGCCGAGGCCGACAAGGGCTCCGCCGCCTCCTCCAAGAGCTCCGAGGATACCGAGGCTTCCACCACGCTCGACGCTAAGGCATTCGACAAGCTCGTCGACAACGGCCCCAAGGCCGATGACGACGCCATCGCCGCCAGCGCCTGGGCGACGGCCGTCAAGGACGCCGGCGTCTTTAAGATCGGTGGCGTCCAGACCTCCACGCTGTTCTCCCTCCTCAACGAGAAGGACGGTCAGACCCGCGGTTTCGACGCCGGCATCGCGCAGCTTCTGTCCAACTACATTCTGGGCGAGAACAAGGTCGAGATCACCCAGGTGACCTCGGACACGCGCGAGTCCGTCCTGCAGAACGGCCAGGTCGACGCCGTCTTTGCCACCTACACCATCACTGACGAGCGTAAGAAGCTCGTCTCCTTTGCCGGTCCCTACTACTACACCCAGCAGGCCATCCTGGTGCTCGCCGATAACGACGACATCAAGAGCGTCGACGACCTGGCCGACAAGAACGTCGCCGTCCAGTCCGGCTCCAACGGCCCCGCCATTCTGGAGGAGTTCGCCCCCAAGGCCAGCCAGCAAGAGTTCAAGACCGACGAGGAGGCACGCCAGGCACTCCAACAGGGCCGCGTTGACGCCTACGTCATCGATAACAACATGCAGCAGAGCGCCCTGGTCCGCGAGCCCGGTAAGTACAAGATCGCCGGCAAGCCCTTCGGCAGCAAGGAGCCCTATGGCATCGGTCTGCCGCTCGATTCCGACGGCGTCGCCTTTGTCAACGACTTCCTTAAGAAGATCGAGGACGACGGCACCTGGACCGAGCTGTGGCAGATCTGCATCGGCGACCGTACGGGCGACACCAATGTTCCCGAGCTGCCCGAGATCGGCGCCTAAGCAGCGAGCCTGGTAACGGCCGCAACGAAACCATACGGAAACGCATGATTCGCTTTATTGCGCTAAACTGTTTCATCACTGAGTTGTCGGGGCTTCCGTACACACGGGAGCCCCTTTCCTTATCGGCGGGAGGTCCGCATGAGTCTCTCCGAGCTCTGGTCGCTCTATGGCCAGAACTATATCGACGCGCTGCTAGCAACCTGGGGCATGACGCTTGAGTCGTTTGCCATCGCCATGGTGCTGGCCGTCGCCGTCACCGTGATGCGCGTGTCGCCGCTCAAGCCGCTGCGCGTCTTTGGCGACCTGTATGTCCAGGTCTTCCGTAACATCCCCGGCATCGCGCTGCTCATTATCGTCGTCTACGCGCTGCCGCCGCTCAAGGTCGTCCTGCCCTACCGCACCTGCGTCATCGTCGCCACAGTGCTCTTGGGTTCTGCCTTTGGCTCCGAGAACTTTATGAGCGGCATCAACACCGTCGGTGTCGGCCAGGTGGAAGCCGCCCGCTCGCTGGGCATGAGCTTCAGCCGTATCCTCGCCAAGATCGTGATTCCGCAGGCGCTGCGCTCGAGCGTGCTGCCCATGACCAACCTCTTTATCGCCGTCATGCTCACCACCGCGCTCGGCAGTCAGGTGCCGCTGAAACCGCAGGAGCTCACCGGCGTGGTGAGCTACATCAACACGCGCTCGCTCGGCGGCGTCGCCGCGTTCTTTATCTCGGCGCTCGGCTACCTGGGCACAGCCTTTGTGGTGAGCCACATTGGCAACTATATCGATAAGAAGGTGAGGATCCTCCGATGAGCAAGCACTCCACCTCCGCGCTCACCATGCGCGATGCGCTCTACGAGGCTCCCGGCCCCAAGATGCGCGCCAAGATTCGCGTCGGCACCGCCATCTCACTTGTTGCCGTGGCCGCGCTCATCGCTCTGGTACTGCAGCGCTTTTATGTGACCGGTCAGCTTTCAGTCCACTATTGGTATTTCTTTACGCACCTCACTACCTGGAAGTTCTTACTTGCCGGTTTTGAGGGCACGGTAAAGGTCGCGCTCACCGCTGGCGCCATCGCGCTGGTACTGGGTCTGGCCCTCATGCTCGGCCGCACCAGCGACATCAAGCCGCTGCAGCTGGTCTGCCGCGTGCTCACCGATTTCTTCCGTGGCGTGCCGAGCCTGCTGTTCATCTACTTCTTCTTTTTGGTGCTGCCCCAGTACAAGATCGCGCTGCCGTCGTTTTGGATGCTCACGCTTCCCGTCGCGCTCGCCGCGGCCGGCGTACTCGCCGAGATCTTCCGCGCCGGCGTCAATGCCGTGCCGCGCGGCCAGGTCGAGGCCGCCCAGGCGCTCGGTCTCGCCAAAGCTAAAATCACCTTTAAAATCGTGCTGCCGCAGGCGATTCGCTTTATCATTCCGTCGTTGATTTCGCAGCTTGTAGTCGTCGTCAAAGACACCACCGTCGCCTACGTGGTGAGCTACCCCGACCTCATGCAAAACGCCCGCGTACTCATTACCAACTACGACGCCCTCGTGTCGGTCTATCTGGTGATCGCGGTCATCTACATCCTCATCAACGTTGCAATCAACAAGGCCGCCGTCTACGTCTCGCACAAGACCGGCGCGACCATCATTCGCTAACGATTTACCATTTCGAGTCATAAGGAGCCGAGCACCATGGCACAGAGCACTTCTTCCACCGGCAATCAGCCGCTGATTGAGCTCAAGCACGTCGATAAGCACTATGGCGATCTGCACGTCCTCAACGACATTAATCTCTCGGTCGATCGCGGCGAGGTTGTCGTCGTGATCGGCCCCTCGGGCTCGGGCAAATCGACCATGTGCCGCACCATCAACCGCTTGGAGACCATCGACTCGGGCGAGATTCTCATCGAGGGCGAGCCCCTGCCGCAGGAAGGCAAGGATCTTGCCCGCATGCGTGCCGAGCTGGGCATGGTGTTTCAGCAGTTCAACCTGTTCGCGCATATGACCGTGTTGCAGAACGTCATGCTGGGACCGGTCGATGTGCTGGGCGTCTCCAAGGACGAGGCCCGCGAGCGCGCCATGGATCTGTTGAGCCGCGTGGGCGTTGCCGAGCAGGCCGACAAGGTGCCCGCACAGCTCTCGGGCGGCCAACAGCAGCGCGTAGCCATCGCCCGCTCGCTTGCCATGCAGCCCAAGGCCATGCTCTTTGACGAGCCCACAAGCGCCCTTGACCCCGAGATGATTAACGAGGTGCTCGAGGTCATGGTCCGCCTGGCCCAGCAGGGCATGACGATGATCGTGATTACGCACGAGATGAACTTTGCCCGCCGCGTGGCCGACCGCGTCGTGTTTATGGCCGACGGCCAGATCGTAGAGACCGGCACGCCCGACGAGTTCTTCGACCATCCCCAGACCAAGCGCGCCCAAGACTTCCTCAACTCCATCAAGGGCCACTAACCCAATTGCCACGCGGGACACATTCATCTGCAGCGTTTGCCCCGCGCCGCCCTGCGCCATGTCCACCCGGATTCGAAAGCCACGCCCATGATCGGAACTCGCACTTCATCGTCATACACCCCGCACGTCGACGTCGATCCCGCCGACCGCCCGCTCATCCTCGTCGCGCCGCGCTGGGAAGAGGCGAAGCCGTTTTTAAGCGAGACGCTCTCCCCCAACGAGGAAATCGCAAGTGTCTTTGTCGATGCCATCCTTGCCGCCGGCGGCCTGCCGCTGCAGATGTCCATCACCGAGGACATTGAGGTCATCCGTCATTACGTCGATATCGCCGACGGCATCGCCATTCCCGGCGGCCCCGATGTCAATCCCAAACGTTGGGGCGATGATCGACCCTACGACCCCACCCTCTGTTGCGAGATCCGCGATAGCTTTGAGTTTAAGCTGGTCGGCGAGGTGCTCCGCGCCAAAAAGCCGCTCTTTACCACCTGCCGCGGCACGCAGTTGCTCAATGTCGCCACTGGCGGCACCCTGTGCATGGACGTGCCGAGCCTGGGCGCTCGCGAGGGCCGCACGCAGTGGCGCCATACCCACGTGCTCAACGACCCCGTGCATCCCGTCGAGGTCGTGCCGGGCTCGCTGCTGGAGCGCGCGCTTGGCGGGCACAGGCTGATCCAGACCAACTCGGCACATCACTGTTGCGTCGACCGTCTGGGTAAGAGCACGCGCTTGGTCGCCAAGGCAACTGACGGCGTTCCCGAGTGCATCGAGGTCGAAGGCCAGCCATTCTGCTTGGGCGTGCAATGGCATCCCGAGTACACGTGGAAGACGCTCGAGACCGACTTTAACCTGTGGAAGTCGTTTGTCGAGGCGGCGGCAAAGGTTAAGCAGGCCCGCTAGTTTACGAACCACACAGGCTAAAGCCTCACATACTAGGGGGCGGACACCAACTACGGTGCCCGCCCCCCTGTATTTGATATGCTCGGTATGTTCATCCCTCACAAACAATCAAAGAAATCTCGACCGCAATCGGTCGACGGTAAAGCAGATGGCAAAAACGCTTGCTACGTTTATGAGGCAGTCAATTAAAATCGAGGTGCATTGACCATCCCCCAACGGGGTCACGCCGCAAATCCACATGAGCATCGAGGACGGAAACGGAAGCATGGAATTGGCTCCGACCTGTATGTAGAGCGTTACGACATTGACAAGCAACAGCATGCCAATAGGACCGAAGCCGGACCCAAAATAGGAAACAACGATCACGCAAGAGACCACATATGCAAGGCAGACGGCACTCGCCAGAAGAAGTCGATAGCAAAACATATTCAGGTTGAAACACTGTTGAGCATCCAAAACGATTACACAGTTAAGACAGTACAAAACGACACTTGACAGGATAAACGCGCCCAATAGGGCGAAAGAAGACAGCACCGTTCGCGCAACGATAGCGCACGCCCGCTTCCCTCCCCGAGCCTCCGACAGCCCCCACGGTTCCTCGACAAAGCCCGAACTGACAAAGCGCGGCACAATACAAGCCGCGATGAACGGAAAGAACAATGCATGAGCCAACGGGGCTACGTTGAACAGCAGACCGCGAAAAACCTCTGCATTACCAAATAGAAGGACATCCTCCGCCGATAGCAGAAGCGTCGGGTCTGGGAAAAAGCCCAAGAAACTGTTCTCACGGAGACTACAGAACCACATCGGGAAAGAATTAAGCTGCAATACCACCATGCACGCATAAATTACCGGGATTAAGGCGTACGTCCATTTACTCACGTGCTTCAATTCTGAATGGAGGAATCTTTTAATCTGACGAGCCATTGAGCACACCCCCAGCACGAAAGCTCAAGAGAGCGTAAATCAATACCGATAAACAGCTGGCTGCCACGCCATAGCCCAGAAGCGCCAGTTGCCCCATATCGCTATACCCAAGGGCACATCCGACTCCAAGGTACGGCCCAGGAAGGAAGAAGATCCATCGCAAGGATGGTATAGGTGCCTGAAGGAAGGCTCCGTAGAGCGTCAAGCTCATGACAAATCCGATTATTATTGCAGCCCCGCTCAATACAGCGCTGCCTGTAATCCGATAGATGGTCACCGTCTCCAGCGCAACCGATATCACCAATACGGTGTTGACTATCATTGCAGGCAAAAATGCAGCCAGCATGCCATGCGCGTAGCTATGCCCTCCACGTATTATGGCTATTGCAAACAGAAGAAAGCAAAGCGCACTATATGCTGCGCCAATTATTAAAGCAGACGAAAGCGCATGTGCCAGAGCCCCATTAAAACGGGTAAGACCTCTTGCTGAAGAAATTCGGCATCCCTCTTCATAGCCGCGCTCCTGTAAAAGCGCCAAACAAACGATGAGCGGAACGAACAGGGATGTACCGGCAAAAGCGCTGCGCGCAAGGGACTCATCAGGCGCAGAAGGATCGATTGCATTCCAGATGAAACCAATATCCTCCCCACAAACGCCATAGCCAGAGGCTAGCAACGTTGTTCCGTTTTTTAGAAAGACACCGAAGAGAAGGCCGAACGCCAGCATAAGCGCAAGACCAAACTTCGCCGGAAATATCCTGTGCAAACGCATCATATCTGCCTTTATGGGATGGATCGCCCGCTTCATAGCGAGACCGCCTTCATCAAGCGCCTGTAATACTCTTTTAGGGATGGCGCCTCATCCCTTATGACGTCCATCGATTCCTTTTTTAGCAGTTCACCGTCATGAAGAAACAGGCAGCTTGTTGCAACCGATGCCAGCTCATCCAAGTCGTGGCTAGAGATAAGCATGGTTTTGCCCTGCTCCCGATTCAATCGACCGATAAGGGCCCATATACTCTCGATGCCCAACGGATCCAATCCATTTGCCGGCTCATCGAAAATTAGTACGTCGGTGTCGCCCAATAAAGCCGTAGCTATATCCAGTCGCCGTTTCATTCCCAGAGAAAAACTGCTCACGCTCTTTTTCTCATCGACGTCCAGCCCGACTAGGCCCAAGACGCGAGGAACCTCACGTTTCTCATCGAGTCCCCATTCCGCACATCGGATCCGAAGATTCTCAGCCGCACTGAGGGATTGGTATGCTCCGCAGGAATCTGGCACATAGCCGACACGCGTCCGCATCAAGCTCAGCTCTTTTTTCGACTTGCCTCCAAAGAGCTCCACGCTCCCCGACGATGGCTCACAGAGGCCCAGCACTATTTTAATAAGCGTGCTTTTGCCCGCCCCGTTTGCACCAACAAGGGCGCAAAGCTCAGACTGATCCACCTCGAAGGAAACGTCATGCAAAACGCGGCGCCTCCCATAGCGCTTTGACACCCTTGATAGCCTTATCGTCGATGCGTTCATTGGCCTCCCGTTCCGCTTGATAGCAAAACCGCTCATATCGTTCCTTCTTTACTTTATCGTTTTCCATAGTTGTTATTGTTTTTCGATAACTCATATTTGCCAAGATAATCTAAAAGAAAGAACCCGTGTTAGACACGGGTCCCTTCACGCTGATATTTCGTTTTAGTTGTTCGCCTTAAGCTACTCGTCGCTCAAATCGACAGCAAAGACTGATGTCGGAAGCGACGCCTCATTGCCTCCGCCGTCCCGCATCTGCCTCACAACGTTTTTTGCACGCTCAACAATAAGCTCCTCAAGCTCTTTCTCACTCACGCGCTGAATAATATCTCCCGGTTGACAATCAAGCTCATCACAGATATCGAGGAGCGTCTTTAGGCGAATAGCTTTTATCTTTCCGTTTCTAAGCTTTGAAATATTAGCCGGAGTATGCCCCGTCGCCCGAATCAGATCAGCACTGGTCTTTCCGGTCTTAAGCAGCTGCGTCTCAAGCTCGATGATGAGATAGCTCATGTTTCCTCCTACACAAGCTCGTCAGACTGCTCTTGGAGCAGCGAGGCATAACTCCAGATCGCCGAGATAAATAAACAGACAACTGCGCCGATAAACGACCCCGCATCAAAGGTAGCGCCTTGGCAAATCTCAATAACGAAGGAATGAGGCACGATGTAAAGCTCCAGTCCGCCAATGGTGAGATTGACCGATCCATAGGCACCAACAAGCGAAACCGCGGCGTTAACAGCAAAGGCAAGCGCGAGAACACGGATAAGCCGCACATGCGTCTTGGTAAAGGGCGAGACGCCTCGCGAGATGTTACGGCTGATCCCGCACAGAACGACAAGCGAAATACCCATAACAAGCGCCATGCACAGTCCGCTTGGGATAACGATGCACCCGCCATCGAGAAGCGTCACGACACCGAAAGAATCGACAGAAGCAACGTTTGCAACCGCATACCAGATCACGTAAACAACCAACGCGGCAAAAGCGACGAGCATCCCTGCAAAAACGGCTGCCATGCAAAAACCGAGCTTCCTGATATTTTCGCCCGCCTTGGCCATACGCTGAACGCTGTTGGACATACACTCACCCTCATCGACTCTATCGTTATTCGAACGGTTTATCGAACAACGATATGGATTGCATGCGGAAAGCCCCGACAGTGTGCATAGGCAATTCACTAATCAGAAGAGGTGAGCGTGGATTTTTGGACACGTATCGAACGAGCGTGGATAATCTCCCACTTTGAGGCCGCCACCGGGCCTAAAACGGGAGATTATCCACGCTCATAGTCATCAAGGCTCACAGCCTCTTACTCGGCCGCCTCGCGCAGAGCCGACATCGTAGCCGCATATTGCTGCTGCAACGCATGCATCCCCTCGCGGGCGCCGTCAACGGCATCAGCGCCGCGCAGCGCTTCGGTTACCACGACCGCCGGCTCGTACAGATTATCGAATCCCAGGTTCTGGCTCACGCCTTTGAGCGTATGCGCCGCCATAAACGCACTCTCGGCGTCTCCTGCCGCCATGGCGGCCTCCAGCTTGTCCATGCTCTCGTCATCCAAAAACTTGAGGGCAAAGCGGGCAAGCATTTCCTCGCCCATCAGCCGAGCGCACGCGTCATCATAATTAGCGCCGATCTTCTCATACGCCTCACGCATGGAAATCATGAATCAAAAACTCCTTTGGTCAAACTAAATCGTGGGAAACGCGACGACGTCGGCAGGGCGCGCCAATGTTTCGGCAATACGATCTTGTACCTCGAGCAGGCAGTCGAGCAGCAGCGGGTTAAAGGTGCCGCACTTACCGTCCAGGATCATCTGGATCGCCTCCTCGTGCGGGATAGCGTCCTTGTACACGCGCGCGCTCGTCAGGGCATCGTACACGTCAGCCACCGAAACCACCTGCGCGGCGATGGGAATTTCGTCGCCCTTAAGGCCATCGGGATAACCCTTGCCGTCCCAGCGCTCGTGATGCCAACGCGCAATCTGGTACGCATATTCCATAAGCGCATTGCCGGCGTGATGGCTACCCAGCTCAAGCAGCATGTCGGCGCCGATCGTGGTATGCGTCTTCATAATCTCGAACTCCTCGGACGTAAGGCGTCCGGGCTTGTTGAGAATCGCATCGTCAATCGACATCTTGCCGATATCGTGCAGCGCCGAAGCCAGGGCGATCGTAGAGCGTTCCTCATTGTCGAGGGAGACCGTGCCGCTACGCTGGACCAGACAGCCAAGCAGCAGCTCGGTCAGCTTTTCGATGTTCGTAACGTGCCTGCCGCTCTCGCCGTTGCGAAGCTCCATGACGCCGGCCATGATGTCGATGAGCATGCGACTGTTCTTGACGCGCTCGTTGTACTGCTGGGACAGCAGGCTCGTCAGGCGGCGCTGTTTGGCGTACAGGCGGATGGTGTTGTTTACGCGGCGGCGCACGATACGGGAGTCAAACGGGCGGTTGATATAGTCTGAGGCGCCCAGCTCGTACGCGCGCAGAACCATATCATCGGAATCTTCGCTCGAAATCATGATGACAGGCAGATTGTCGATGCCCGATCGGCGTGACAGATCGGCCAGCACCTCAAAGCCGCTTATGCCCGGCATGATAATGTCCAGCAGCACGAGCGACAACTCATCGCCATAGCGGTCGACCATGTCGAGTGCCGCACGACCGTTATCGGCCTCGAGGACACAATACTCGTCCTTGAGCATCTCGTTGAGAATGACTCGGTTCATCTCGGAGTCATCGACAATAAGCACCAAAGGCTTTTCGCTTTGGAAGGCCTCGATGGAATCGGCATCGGTCACGACCGTACCGGCTTTTGCCTTAGCGCGGCTCAGTAACTGGACAGCGCGGCCAACGCCCTCATCGACCGTCTCGCCATGAATGCGAACGCCACCAACACATGCCGTCAAGCTCACGTACTCATGGCCCGGAATAATCGTGGAACGAACGGCATCGGACACCTGATGCAGGCGACGGGTGAAGTCATCGGAGGGAATATTGGACATGACAACCACAAACTTGTCGCAGCCATAGCGCACAAGCTCGTCAGTCGAACGGATTCCGCTGCGCATGGCTGTCGCCACAGCACCGAGCGCAAGGTCGCCGGCATGACGGCCACACGTATCGTTGAAGACCCTAAAATCATCAAGGTCGATCATCGCAACGCCGGCATTCATGCGGGCGTTGCGGAGCTTTTCCTCGTAATATCGGCGATTGTGCACGCTCGTCAGCACGTCGGTGTAGACAAGGTCCTCTTCTGCAGCCTCTTGCTCATCGATCGGACGCACCATCAGCAGGACGTGAGGCTCGCCCTCGACCTTTAGAGGGCGCAGACGGGCGCGGTACTCAATACCATCATTGAGTAGCTGCTCCGACACCTCGCCCGAATCTACCAAGGCCTCAAGACTCGACTGACGCAGACAAGGGCAGCGATCGCCGGCGAGCAGGCAGTTAGGCTCGCTCTTAATCTGATCGGCCGACAGCAAACGTACCACGGGGTAGGTCTTCGCGACACGGGCGACCTCGGCGGCAGCCTCCTCGTCGGTTAGATTGACCTCGTGATTATTGAGCATATGGGGCCCTTTCGATAGTTTCGCATGGTAGCGGTGGGTTCCAAATGTTACAAGGGTAACACCTTGCCGATGCAGGTAAGCACGTGAATGCTGTTACATTTTTATGAGTTGGCAGACGGCGCGATTGAAGCCGCAGACGTGAGGTTTTGAGCACATTTGTTAACACGGCCGAAACGTTTGCGAGTGAAGACTGTTTTGATTTTTACGGCTGCTAGAGCCCCAGGATGCTACGGACAGTCTGGGCAGCCGCTGCCGGGCGATCGCGCAGGCCGTTGTGCGCGCCCGGGATTGTCACGAGGGGGCAATCGAGATATTCGGCGGCCGCTCGCGTGCCAGCCTCGCGGGGCGTGCCAATCGAGAGCTCGCCCAGGAGCACGGCGGCCACCGTTTTTGACGCGCGAACGCTATCCCAATCGGGAACGCAGGTCATAGTAATCCCGTATTCGTTCGCCATAAAGCAACGGCCATTGCGCAGGGCATGTTTGACTTCCGCTTCGGTCGTCCCAGGAGCCTCGGGGTCCATGTCGCCGAGGGCCCCCAAGAAAAGCCGGAGCGCCCTTGAAACCTTTCCAGCCGCAATCATATCGAGCAAAACCGGAGCTGCGCCCATGCCGACGCCTTCGGCCGACACAGCCGGCTCATGCAGAATCGCACGGTCGACGAGATGGGGTTCGGTACGAAGAAGCTCCAGCGCCACCAACGTACCGACGCTGTGCGCAAGCACATTTGTCGGAGCGCCAACGTGTTCGATCACGGCTTGCAGATCGGCGGCCTGAGCGGCAAGATCATAGCTGCCGTCTGCCGCATCGCTGCTGCCACCACAGCCGCGGCGGTCGTAGGCAATTACGCGGTAGTTGCGACTGAGCTCACAAGCGATGCCGTCGAAAAATGTGCCGTCGACACAAGCGCCGTGCACGCACACCAAGGCAGGAGCATCAGGCGACACATCCGGGTCGGCATATTCGCGACAGGCAATCGTGGTGCCCGCATTCTCGACCGTAAAATCCATGTTGTGCCCCCATCATCAATGCTCATCCAGTTGCACGTCAGCACGGTTGGATGGACCCGCATTGCTTTACACCTTGTTAACAGATTAACTTTACCCGACCCGAGGCTTTTCATGGCACGGCATCATGAGCGACGTGAAAAAACGAAACTTGTAAAGCAAGAGCCCACACCTTGCTTTGGAGCCGATGCTATGCTTAGGCACAATTGTCTTGAGGAGCATATGCCTATGTCTACGTTTTTGAATGCCAGCCCCATCTTTGGGCCCGTTCGCAGCCGTCGCCTTGGTCTCTCGCTCGGCGTCAACATGATGCCGGCCAGCGGCAAAATCTGCACGTTCGACTGCATCTACTGCGAGAACGGCCTCAACGCCGAGCGCCCCTGCCATGAGCCGTATAACACGGCTGCCGTGGTACTCGAAGCGCTCGAGGCAAAGCTGCGCGAGATGGCAGCCGAGGGCGAGCTCCCCGATGTAATCACCTTCGCAGGCAACGGCGAGCCCACCGCCGCACCGGAGTTTCCACAGGCCATCGCCGGCGCCGTCGCACTGCGCGACGAGCTTGCCCCAAACTCCAAGATCGCCGTGCTCTCCAACGGCACACGCGCCGACCGCCCCGAGGTGCACGACGCGCTCATGATGGTCGACGACAACATTCTTAAGCTCGATACCGTCGACCCGGCGTTTATCCAGCTGCTCGACCAGCCTGTTGGCCCCTACGACGTCGAACACCAGATCGAGACGTTCGCAAGCTTTGACGGTCACGTTATTATCCAGACGATCTTTTTGACCGGCGAGTATCAGGGCAAGCTCATCGACAATACCGGCGAGGAGTATGTTGCCCCCTGGCTCGCGGCGCTTGAGCGCATTCGTCCGCAGGAGGCGACCATCTACACGGTCGCGCGCGAGACACCAGTCGCTGGCCTTGCCAAAGCAGCGCCCGAGGTGCTCGACGCCATTGCCGCGCGCGTCCAAGCCCTCGGCACCCCCTGCCAGGTGAGCTACTAGCGCGGCCGCCCGCCAGCAGCTAAATTAGCCCCATCCCAAATGAGCTGGTCTGCGGGTGGGCTATACTAGCTGCGAATGAAAGGAAGTTAGCCATGTTTGACAACGGACCCGTGCCCGGCCGCAACGATGCTTGCTGGTGCGGCAGCGGCAAAAAATATAAGAAATGCCATAGCGCCTTCGACGAGCGCCTCGAGCGCCTGTGGGAAGAGGGCTGGGAGGTTCTGCCCCGCACACTCTACAAAACGCCCGCCGATATCGAAGGCATTAAGCGTTCGGCCGCCATCAACGTGGGCGTGCTCGACTACGTGGGCGAGCACATCGCCGCGGGCATGACCACCAACCAGATCGACCAGATGATCTACGACTACACCATCGAGCACGGTGGCACGCCGGCCGACCTCAACTATGAGGGCTATCCCAAGAGCGTATGCACCTCGATCAACGATGTGGTCTGTCACGGCATCCCCTGCGATACGGACGTGCTGCACGAGGGCGATATCATCAACGTGGACTGCTCCACGATTCTGGACGGCTACTTTAGCGATTCGAGCCGCATGTTCTGCATCGGCGAGGTCTCGGCCGAGCGCCAGCGCCTAGTCGACGTGACCCGCGCCAGCGTGGAAGCGGGCCTGGCCGCCGTCAAGCCGTGGCTGCCGCTCTCTGTTATGGCCGAGGCCGTGCAAAAGACGGTCGAGGACGCCGGTTTTAGCGTGGTGTGCGAGTACGGCGGACACGGCATTGGCAAGGAGTTCCACGAGGACCCGTTTGTAGGCTTTACCACCGAGGCGCCCGATGTGGACACCATCATGGCTCCGGGCATGGTCTTTACCATCGAGCCCATGGTCAATGCCGGAGCGCCCGACATCAAGATTAGCAAGGGTGACGGTTGGTGCGTGCGCACCAAGGACGGCAGCGATTCGGCCCAGTGCGAGGTACAGCTCGTGGTGACCGAGGACGGCTACGAGCTGCTCAGCTGGTAACCATGGATGCGCCGGATGCTGACGGGCACGCTCGTCTTGCATCCGGCGTTTTTGTTTGAACGTTTTGCCCGATAAAACCTGCCAAAATAAACCTGTCCCTTTTTGGTAGGCTGAGCGGAGAGGACTGCTTGTGAACATCCTGGTTTTGTTGCCCGTCAACGGCCGTCATCGCGCAATTCTTGAGTCGAGCGCTCCGGGCGAGGACTTTATCTACACGAGCGCCGACGCCGCCACGCGCGAGCAGGTCGCCGATGCCGACGTGATCCTGGGCAACATCGACCCTGACATGCTCACGGCATGCGAGCATCTCCAGCTGTTGCAATTGCAGACCGCCGGCTATGACGACTACCTTGCCGCCGGCACCGTGCCGGCCGACGCCAAACTGTCTTGCTCGGTGGGCGCCTACGGCCAGGCCGTGAGCGAGCACATGTTTGCCATGGTCCTTTCCATGATGAAGCGTCTGCCTGGCTATCACGACTTGCAGCGCGAGCATCGCTGGGAGGATTTGGGGCCGGTCACTTCGCTCAAAAATGCCAATGTGCTCGTGCTGGGCGCGGGCGATATCGGCGGCCACTTCGCCACGCTCTGCCGCAGCATGGGTGCACACGTCCGCGGCATCAAGCGCCATCCGCTCGTCTACCCCATCGTGTTTGAGGACATGGACGGCATGGACGCCCTACCCGAGCGCCTGGCCGAGGCCGACATCGTCGCATCCTTTATGCCCAGCACGCCCGAGACCCGCGGCCTGGCGAACGCCGAGTTCTTCGCCGCGATGAAGCCGGGCGCCTTCTTTGCCAACGGCGGCCGCGGCGACCTTGTGGTTGCCGACGACCTGGTTGCCGCCCTGGAGTCGGGACATCTCGCCGGCGCCGCGGTCGACGTCACCGACCCCGAGCCGCTGCCTGAGACAAGCCCGCTGTGGGATGCGCCCAACATGCTCATCACGCCGCACGTCTCCGGTTGGTTCCACCTGGCAGCTACGCTCAACAACGTCGTCAACATCGCCGCGGAGAATCTGCGTCATTTGCAAGCCGGCGAAACTTTACGTTGTTGGATCGAGCACTAAGAATTACGCCGTTTTACAAACGGAGTAATGAGCCGACGCTGCGAGCCCGCCGTTTGGCCAATCTGCCGTTCAATTTCAAAGGCGCGACCAGAAGGTCAGCGCCTTTTTATTTCACGGCACCTTGGCGCAAACGGCGGGCTCTCGCTGACTTTTGTTCAACCTGCGGGGTCTTCAAATTGCTAGAGCGTTGCTAAGTAATTCTTTGCGTCTTCTACACTCATTGCTGCGACGGGCGCATGCGAACAGAGCTTGACATCGTTGGTGACCAGGAGATCTGCTTGAGCACGTATTGCTGCCGCAATGATTAAATCGTCTTCGTAATCGCTATGGAGTTCACGCTGCCTGCTCGCCATCCATATATCGCTCAGGTCACAGGGCACTGGCGTGGCAAGCTGCGACAGCACGCTAAGACAATCCCATGCAAGCGAAGTCGCCGCCGCAGCGGCATACGGGGAAAGCGAACCGTGCTCTCGCCGATACCATGCCTTATGTTCGCTTGAAATCAAATAGAACAGGTCTTTGGACGATGTCGCCGCATACAGCAAATCTACCTGCGCCGTGCACGCATCGCGTAAAAACTCAATCGCCACCGAACGACCACGTCGTGAGGGAATGAAGTAATCGAGCCATACGTTGGTGTCGACCAAGATGCGCTTTGGAGTCTCACTCATAGAGCCAGCTCATCTCCTCGCCATAGCGATCCGCATAGGCATTCCGTTTGAGCCCTTCGTCGTCCGATGGCTGAGCCTTGGCCATATCGATTCCCGACTCACGGCAAGCAGCAGCGAACAGCCCCGATCCTTGGTCGATGAGTTCGAGTTTGCGCTTGGCGGCCTTTTCGCGCTCGCGCTGTTCCGTCCGGGCACGACTGGGCAGCAGGATATCCTCGAGCACACCGGGGCGATCGGCCAGCGACGCTGCAAGCTGCCAGAGCGCTCGCACCGCTTGGCTCGGCGTCATACCGGCCCTAGAGAGAGCGGCGTCCCCACTTCTTTTAAGATCGGCATCGAGTCGTACGTTGATCTGAGCGGCTGTTGTGGTCATGACCCCTCCTTAATACTTCAAAACTATCATAAAACTCTATGGTAGATACGTAAAGCATGTATAGCATTTTGAAGCATAGCCGTATCCTGCGCACCAAAAGCCGCCGAGGCGCACTGCACCTCGGCGGCTACGCATCACCGATGTAGTTCGGTTTTACCCTTTGCATTTGCCCAGATAAAACCTGCCAAAATTAACATCCCTTTTTGGTAGGTTTTAGAGCTCAACGCTTTCGGCGCCGTTGATGTTCAGGTCACGCTCGTAGAAGGCCGTGAGGGCGCGGATGGCGTATACCACGTCGCGCACGCCACCGGTCTCGTAGCTAGAATGCATGGCCAGCTGAGGCAGGCCCACGTCCACGGCATGCATGCTCGCCTGCATATTGGACAGATTGCCGAGCGTGGAGCCGCCGGCCATGTCGCTCTTGTTGGCGAAGGCCTGCGTGGGCACGTCGGCGTCATCGCAGATGGCCTGGAACACCGCGCGGCTAAAGGCATCGGTGCAGTAGTGCTGGTTGGCGGCTTCCTTGATGACGATGCCGCCGTTGAGCACAACCTGGTTGCGGGCGTCGCACTTCTCGGCGTGGTTGGGGTGCACGGCATGCGCGTTGTCGCAGCTCACGAGCATCGAAGCGGCAAGCGCACGGTGGTACGACTCATCGTCAAAGCCCAGCGATCCGTTGATGCGGCGCAGCGCGTCGGCCAAGAACGTCGACATGGCGCCCTGCTTGGTCTCGGAGCCAACCTCCTCGTTATCGAAGCAGCAGAAGACCGAAACGTCGTGCGCATTCTCGGCACCCAAAAATGCCTGCAGCGAGGTGTAGGTGCAGGCCAGGTCGTCGAGCTTGGGCGTCGAGATAAACTCGTCGGCCCAGCCCCAAATGCGCGCATCCTGACGATTGACCAGGAACAGATCGCGGCCCAGAATCTGCTCGGGCTCAACGTCCAGCTCTTCGGCGATCAGGGCATCGAAGTCACCCTGCTTAAGCTCGCCGGCGCTGATGAGCGGGCACAGGTCGACAGCTCGGTTGGGCGCAAAGCCCTCGTTAACGCCACGATTCATATGGATGGCAAGGCTCGGGATAATGGCAACTTCGCGCTCGGTAGCGAGCAAGCGGCTCTCGATACGGTCGCCCTCGCGCACCAGCACGCGGCCCGCAAGTGCCAGCGGGCGATCGAACCAGGTGTAGTCGATCATGCCGCCGTAGGCCTCGGTGTTCAGGCGCAGCGTCTCGCCCGCGCCGTCGAGCTCGGGCACGGCCTTAACCTTAAACGTCGGCGAATCGCTGTGTGACGCCGTGAGTTGAAAATGATAGTCGCCGGCAACGCCGTCCTCGCCCCACGTCGCGGCCAGGTCCTCGCCCACCTTAAAGGCAACGACGCTCGAGGTGTTGCGCTGCGTGTAATAACGCCCGCCCGGTTCGATATCCCACGCCGCATTCTCGGGCAGGTAGGTAAAGCCCGCCTCGTCGAGCTCGGCCATAATGGTCGCCGCCGTATGGAACATGCTGGGGCATGCCTCGATAAAGTCGATAAGGTCGTTGGCGGCCTCGATATCGTCGGCCGTCACATGCACGCGCTCGGGCGTTTCCTGATCCGTCATGCTCTCCCCTTTCGCTGGGTTGATGGTCCCCTCCAGCATACCCCGCCACGCCAGCGCCGCACTCTTCATTCCGTGCTTAATTCCGCGCCGCTCACCAAGTTGAGCCATCATGCCCGCGCTCCTTTTGCGACAATTGCGCTAACAGGACGAGAGGAGCCGTCATGAAGCCACGTAACATTGCCATCGCCTGCGGTGTCGCGGGAGCCGCCGTCGGCCTTGCCGCTGCCACCGGTATCGTTTATCACAAGCAAATCAAGTCCGCCGCGTCGCTCAAACGCTTGACCGGCTACGCGGATGGCTATGACCTGTACGCAATCGACATTGCCTACGACTACGATCTTGATCGCATCATCGCCGCTGGCGTGCGCGACGACCAGACCTACATCGATGCCGTGGTGGCGCAGGTGCTCCCCGGCGTGCCGGCACATGTCCAGGCGCCCCAGTTTGCCTGCAGCGCTTTTGTCGCCGTAGATGCCGAAGGCCGCGTGCGTACCGGTCGCAATTACGACTTTAAGGACGACACCTCGGCGCTGCTGGTGCGCAATCACCCACGCGGCGGCTATGCCTCCATCGGGTTTGCCGCCCTTAACAACCTGGGCGATAACACTCCGCTTGACTCCGTCGCCGGACGCGCCGCCGCACTCATGGGCCCGTTTGCCCAGCTCGACGGCGTCAACGAATGTGGCGTGTCCATTGCCGTGCTCACCCTGGATTCCAAACCCTGTGACCAGGACACGCAGCGCCCCGTCATCAATACCTCGCTCGCCATCCGTCTGGTGCTCGACCGTGCCGCCACCACGCAAGAAGCTGTCGACCTGCTTTCCGCCTACGACATGCACGCCATGGCAGGACGCGATTACCACTTCTTTATCAACGACGCCACCGGTGACGCGCGCGTAGTAGAGTGGGATCCGCGCGATCCGGACCGCGCTTTCAAAGCGACTCCTGTACGCCAGGTTACAAACTTTACGCCTGCTATGGCGACGAAGTGCTGCCCAACCAAAAGAATGGCGAGCTGGGCCATGGTAAAGAGCGCGCCGTCGCAATCGCCGATGTCCTCGACGCCCATGCCGGCGCCCAAGACGAGGCAGTCGCTTGGAAGGCCCTTCGCGCTGCGGCGCAAGAGCCCAATCCGGAAGACATCACCAGCAATACGCAATGGTCGGTCGTCTTTGACAATACCGAGCCCGCTGCCGCCATCACGCTGCGCCGCCACTGGGGCAACGTCGATGCCTTCGCACTGTAAGGAGCCAGGCCCGTCGACCTTACGTTCCCTGGCGTTGCTTACATTTCCATACGCTTGAGCTAACACGTTTTACCCCCGTATCAACAGTGTGCGGGGGTAAACTTATGCGCATGTTATAACTTGCCCGGAAGGATTCATCATGCTTAGGATCGGTCTTCTTACCAGTGGCGGCGACTGCCAAGCGCTCAACGCCACCATGCGCGGCATCGTCAAAACGCTTATAACCAATAGCGAAGAGCCTATCGAGATCTATGGTTTTGAGGACGGCTACCAGGGCCTTATCTACAGCAGGTTCCGTGTCATGACGCCCGCCGATTTTAGCGGCATCCTCACCCGTGGCGGCACCATCCTGGGCACGAGCCGCACGCCGTTCAAGCGCCTCGACATCCCCGAGGCCGACGGCGTCGAGAAGGTGCCCGCAATGGTCCACACCTATCACAAGCTGCAGCTCGACTGCCTGTTTATGCTGGGCGGCAACGGATCCACCAAGACCGCCAACCGCCTGCGCGAAGAAGGCCTCAACGTTATCGCCCTGCCCAAGACCATCGATAACGACACCTGGGGCACCGAGCTGACGTTTGGCTTTACGAGCGCCATCGACGTCGCCACCAAGTGTATCGACGACATCCACACCACCGCTTCGAGCCATGGACGCGTGTTTGTCATCGAGATCATGGGCCACAAGGTCGGTTGGATTCCGCTGTATGCCGGCGTCGCGGGCGGCGCGGACGTCATCCTGATTCCCGAGATCCCCTACGACATGGACAACGTCATCAAGACCATCGAGCATCGCATGGAGACCGGCAGCCGCTTTACCATCGTAGCCGTCGCCGAGGGCGCTATCTCCAAGGAGGACGCGGCGCTGCCCAAGAAGGAGTACAAGAAAAAGCTCGCCGAGCGCACGAGTCCGTCGATCGTCTACGACATCGCCAAGGAGATCGAGGCCAAGACTGGTCGCGAGGCCCGCGTCGCCATCCCCGGCCACACGCAGCGCGGCGGCCAACCCGACGCCCAGGACCGCATCTTTGCGACCCAGTGCGGCGTCGAGGCGGCACTGGGGTGCCTACGCGGCGAGTTTGGCTACATGATTGCCCTGCGTGACGGCAAGATGTGCCACATGCCGCTCGAGGAGGTCGCCGGCAAGCTCAAGTTTGTCGACCCCCAGAGCGACCTGGTGCGCGAGGCCAAGGCGCTGGGCATCAGCTTCGGCGACGAATAGCCTCGGCCGAAACTGCTCTCATCGGAGACCCCAGGGCTTACATCCCAAATCGTCCTCGGACATGTCAGGACCCCGCCGTGCGCTTCGCGCGGCGGGGTCCTTCCGTCCTGCGGAAAGATTTGGGAGGTAAGCCCTGAGGCCTCCTGCGGTAACTAGGGAGGCCGAGGCTATTCGTCTTCTTGCTGCGGGTGCGTGGGCTGAGATTTTGGGATGTTGCAGGCTCTTAGCTGAGAGTAGCACTGACATTTGTCCTGAAATGGCTGGTCGTTAGGGGTTGCTACCGGTAGTTGCGGTAGGGTTGGGGCAGATTCTAACTAGAAATGGTGGTCGCTACCGGTTGTTCTCGGCATACTCGGCTCATTCGATTACGGTCACCACATGAAAGGAACTGTCATGGATCTTGCGATGGCACAGCGGCTCGTCGATCGCCGCAAGGCTGCCGGGCTTTCTCAGGAGGCGCTTGCCGCCCAGCTGGGTGTGAGTCGTCAGGCTGTCAGTAAATGGGAGCGCAGCGAATCCTCTCCCGATACCGATAACCTTATTGCGCTCGCCGCGCTGTATGGCGTGTCGCTGGATGAGCTGCTGTATGGGGAGGCGGTGGATAGCACTGACGACTCGCAGGCTGATGATGAGGCGCAGAACAGCAACGCCGGCACCAAAGCTTCAGATAAGGCTGAGGAGGCTGAGGCTTCTACTGAACACGCTGATTGCAGCGATAAGCCACTTGTCGATATTTCCCTCGCGCGCGGCATCCACGTTATTGACCCCAACAAAGGCGAAGAGGTTCATGTTGGCTGGAATGGCATCCATGTGGCTAACGAGCGCAAGGGTGAAGAGGTCCATGTGGGGCCAGGCGGATTGCATATCGATACGCTTGAGGACGATGGACATAGTGTGCATACCAATGACGACGGCACCGTCACCATCGACGGCGAGACGTTTTCCAGCTGGAAGGAAGCACACGACAAGCTCGACCATCACGGCAAGCATTTCCACACCAAGGTCGGACGTGCATGGAACAAATTCCCCTTCCCTGCGCTTGTCGCCCTCGCCTATCTGGTGCTCGGCATTGTCTACGGCACATGGGCTACGGGACTCTTCCTCGTCTTTCTGATTCCCGTCTATTACGCGCTTGGCGACTTTATCGACCAACGCCACTTATCTAAGCTGATCGAGGTCATCTACCCGGCAGCCGCCATCGCTTGGTTCCTCTACATGTGGCTCTGTTTGGGACAGCCCCATCCTGCATGGATCATCCTCATCACGATTCCCGTCATCAAAGCGCTCATGCGCTGGTGCCGCAAACAATGGAAGCACCGCCAACAGGCCTAACACGCTCCGACCCACCAGCACCCAACCACCCCCGCCCTTCTCCTAAGTTGCGGTGAGATAGGGACTGTTTTGAAGCTCCAAAGCGCCAAACAGTCCGTATATCACCGCAACCTACAAACAACTGGGTCAGTTCCGGCACGGAGATTAGCATTGAGCTGACCACGCGCCAAGAAAAGGGCCTATTTACTACGTTTAACTCGAGAGGGCCGACCATACCCGCCTTTTCCGAATATTTGCAAGCCCTCTACCTGCGGTTTTAATTTCATAATCTTTGTCATGGTCGAGGGTGTGGTAGCAAACGTAGTAGATAGGCCCGTTTTGCGGCATACGACCTATTCAAGCCCAATCTCGAAGGCTGGAGAAAGCCCTTCATCCACGCCTGTGAGCGAAAACCAAATAGAATGAAAGGCAAATGGAAAAGCCCGTTTAACGAGCGGAGGACATATGCGCGACGTAGCCGAAAGCGACTGGAAGCTGTTTAAGAAAATGCTTCCTCAATGGCAAGAACGTTATATGGAAAAGCTCATCGGCCAGTATGTTGAGATACTGAACGGCGACAGTGAAGCGTCCAGTAGATTTTGGGCACTAGAAGAGCGCCTCAATAGAGACAAGCTGTCCTCAGGCGTAATTGCAAACGACATTCGCCGCAGCACAATGCACCGCGAGATAGCCAATTTGCTTATCGACAGCGTGATCACCCTTGACGACCTTGACGGTTTTACCGAGGACATTAAGAGCTATGCGCAACACTGGATTGGCCAGTAAGAGCACTGAACGACAGACATCCCCAGCAAAACGGGGCAAACGCCGGGCCACCTAATGGTTGTCCGGCGTTTGCGCAGATAAAACCTGCCAAAATAAACCTGTCCCTTTTTGGCAGGTCACTCGGCGCTCTTGAGGGCGCCGACCATGTCGATCTTGTTGAGGGTACGATTGGTGGCTAGGTTGACGATAAACGTAAAGCCAAAGGAAAGCACCACGGCGAGCACGTAGCTTAGCGGCTCGACTTCGACGTCAAAGTACAGCGACGGCATCTGCAAAATGTACGTAAAACTCTCGGCCAGCAAGCCGCCCAGTGGCACGCCCAGCGCGGCGCCAATTGCCGTGAGGATCAACGTCTCCTTGTTGACGTAATGGTGCACCTCGCCACGGCGGAAGCCCAGCACCTTGATGGTCGCCAGCTCGCGTTCGCGCTCGGAGATATTCGTGTTGGACAGCGTAAACACCACCACAAACGACAGGCATGCCGCCATAAAAGTCACGAGCACCACGACCGAATTGATGATCGCAAAGTTCGCCTCGTAGTTCTGCCAATGTTCGGCCGTGCTCGAGATGGTGAGCCAACCGTCGCTCTTAAGCTTCTTGCTAAACGCAATCTGGTCGGCCGACGAGCCCTTAAGCAGCACAAAGACGCCGTTGAGGCGTGCGCTTCGACCGAACGCGCGCTCATAGGTGCCCTGCGTCATGTAAAGCGTGTTGCCAAGATAGTTAAGCGAAATGTCACTGACTTTGACCTTGGCAACATTGAGCGACGAATCCTGGACGTATGCCGTATCGCCCGGCTGAATCCCCAGCACCAGCTGTGAACTCTTACTCAGATACACGTCTCCGTCACGCAAAGACAGCGGCTCTTTGGACTCGTCCTCGAGGCGCACATAGTCGTCCAGGTCGTTCGTGCGGTCATCGGGCACCACGATCAGCTGCACGGTCTCGCTCTTGCCGCCAAACGTAAAGGTGACGTTGTCGGTCATAATCGGCAGCGTCGAAGTCACGGTCACGTTGGAATCATTGGCCGCGCTGCGCTCATCCAACGCCGCGCACGTCTGCGTAAAGTCATCGGGGTTGGCGACCGCCAGCAAGTCATAACGCGTGATATGCCCGTACTGTTTGGGCGAAAGCGCCACCGACGTATCGCGAATACCCATACCGCAGATCACAAGCGCGGTGCAACCCGCGATGCCAAAGATGGTCATAAAGGCACGCTTTTTGTAACGGAACAGGTTGCGCGCAGCCACCTTGTTCAAAAAGCCCATGCGGCGCCAGATAAAGCCGATGCGCTCAAGTAGGATGCGCGAGCCGGCGCGCGGGGCCTTGGGGCGCATGAGCGAGGCCGGGGTCTCGGCCATCTCGTGGCGGCAGGCGATAATTGTGGCGCCCACCACGCCCACGGCAAACAGCGCCACCGAGACGATCGAGGACACGATGTCGTACGAAAGCAGCATCTGGGGCAGCGAGTACATGTCGTCGAACACCGTAAACAGGAACAGCGGCAGGCCCACAAAGCCGATGATATTGCCGAGCACGCCGCCAATCAGGCACGCCCACAGCGCATAGTCCACGTATTTGGACAGGATGCGCTCGCGCGAGTAGCCGAGCGCCTTGTACAGGCCAATGAGCGTGCGCTCCTCCTCGACCATACGCGTGGCGGTGGTGAGGCTGATGAGCACGGCGACGATAAAGAAGATGAACGGGAACACCGTCGCAATAGCCTCAATTGACGAGCTATCGCTCTCCACGCTTGAGTAGCTTGCGATATTGTCGCGGTCCTGGATGTACCACGTGCATTCACCCAAATCGGAAAGCTCGGCGCGGGCATCGGCAAACTGCTGGTCGGCGGCGGCGCGGCGCTGATCCAGGTCGGCCTGAGCCTGGACGCGTTCCTCGCTGCCCTGGGCCATGCGATTGATGTTGTCCTGCTCAATCCCAAAGAGCATATTCGCCTGGCGCTCGGCCGCATCCAAGCTTGCCGGCGTGTCGACTGTCAGTTCCTGAGCGCGCGCCTTCTCACGCTCCTCGCGGATCTTCTCTATATTGCCCTTGACCTTGTTGATCTTTGCCGCGTAGGCATCCGAATAGGAGTTGAGGCTCTTGGCTCCTTCGACGACTACGTGGACTGCGGAATAGGACGACGACGTCGCGGCGTCCTCGCTCACATAGAACTTATAGTCCGCCGCCGAAGCAGCGCGAAAGGCGTTGACTGTCGAGTCGGAGCTCACATCAGTGGGATCGAGGACCTCGGCCGTAATGGTGTAATCGCCCGCGGCAAACTGATCCTTGGCGCTTTGGTTCGACGAGCTCGCGTCATTGGCGGCAAAACTCACCGTATCGCCGAGCTTTTTGCCCGAAGCCTTCAGGAACTTCGAAGTCACCGCGACTTCATCGGCGCTCTCGGGCAAATCGCCGTTCACGAGCACCGGCTGATCGATGTTCTCCTTGGAGAGACTTTGCACGACCACGCGCTCGCGCGTTGTGCCCACGGCGGTGTAGGCGGTCTCGGCGTAGATGCCCTCGGCCGTTTCGACGCCATCGACCTCTTGGATGGCGTCGAGATCATCGTCAGTCAGGCCATAGGTCGACTGCACGTTAATGTCATAGACATTTTGCTGGTCGAAGTAGGCGTCGACCGAATCGCACAGATCCTCGCAACCCGCCTTGAGGCCGCACATCACGCTCACGCCGAGCGCGGTGATGACCACGATAGATAGGAAGCGCTTAAGACTGCCGCGGATTGTGCGGTAGATGCCACGGCGAAATACCGTCGGCACCATATCGTTTGAGCTTTGGGCGGTACGGTAGGTCGCGAACTCCCGGTCGCGGCCCGCGTGCTCCGTATCGTGGTTTTGGCTGTTTTGGCGGTCCTGGTCCATGGGCGCTACCACTCGATTGTCTCGATAGACACGGGATTTTGCTGGACCGTCTCGCTCTCCACGCGGCCGCTCTTAAAGCGGATCAGGCGATCGGCCATGGGCGCCAGCGCAGAGTTGTGGGTGATGATAATGACCGTAATGCCCTGCTTGCGACAGGTGTCCTGCAGCAGCTGCAAGATCTGCTTGCCGGTTTTGTAGTCGAGGGCGCCCGTGGGCTCGTCGCATAGAAGCAGCTTGGGGTTTTTGGCCAGCGCGCGGGCAATGGACACACGCTGCTGCTCGCCGCCCGATAGCTGCGCGGGGAAGTTAGCAAGGCGGTCGCCCAGGCCAACCTGGCAAAGCGTTTGCTCGGCATCGAGCGAATCGGGGCAGATTTGCGCCGCAAGCTCAACATTTTCGAGCGCCGTCAGGTTGGGGACCAGATTGTAGAACTGGAAGACAAAGCCGACGTCGGCGCGGCGGTATTCCACGAGCTGCGCCTCGTTAGCGGAGCTCACATCGCGCCCGTCCACCGTCACGGTGCCGGAAGTCGCCGTATCCATGCCACCCAGAATGTTGAGCGCCGTGGTTTTACCGGCGCCCGAAGCGCCCAAGATAATGGCAAGCTCGCCACGCTCAACGGTAAAGCTCGCGCCGTCGAGCGCGTGAATGCGGGCATCGCCCTCGCCGTATGCTTTGATGACGTCTTTAAATTCGATATAGGCCATCGATCGGTTCCCATCTGGTCGGATAACTCTTTAGTATTACCCATTTCGCACCTATCAAAAAGAGACAGGTTTATTTTGGCAGGTTTTATATGGGGAAACGTACCTCTTTGGGGGCAGCGCGGGACGCGCAGGGGCGGCCGTGCAGATCGGCACAGCCGTCTCACGTGGAATCGACCGACGCCTGCCTTTCCGTGACACCGGCAACTCGTTTTTGCTTGTTGGCATGGCCGCCATTATGCCTTGGGACTGAGCACTCAAATTCTCACTCCTCATTGCCACGCTTGCCGCAAGCTATCAGGGTGACGAGATGACGACGCTCGCTGTAGCAGCGCAGCCACACTCTATAAGCGAGGCGTTTGCCAGCAAAAAAGCGCGCGACAGGGTAAGCCCGCCGCGCGCTATCCTATGCGGACTAGTTATTGTTGTTGGTCATCGAGGCCACTGCTGCCGCAAGATTGGAAATGGGCATCGTCTGCAACCAGATGCGACCGGGACCGGTGAGCACGGTGTTGAACACGCCCTCGCCACCAAACATGATGTTTTTGACGCCCTTGACCATTTGAGCGTCGATGCTCACGGTCTCCTCAAAGCCGGCCACGTTGCCGGTATCCACAATCATCTGCTGGCCAGCAGCGAGCTCGTACTCAACCAGGTCGCCGTCGATCTCGGCAAAAGCAACACCCGAGCCCGTGAGCTTCTGCATGATAAAGCCCTCGCCGCCAAAGACGCCGGCCTTTGCCTTCTTGTTAAAGTGAATGCTCAACTCGACGCCACTTTCCGCGGCAAGGAACGAACGCTTCTGCAAAATCCAGCTCTTGCCCGGACCGATCTCGATTGGCACGATGCGGCCGGGGAAGCAGGAGCCAAACGCGATCATGCCATCGCCACGCGCGGTCCAAATGTTTTGGAACAATGCCTCACCCGAAAAAGCCTTGGAGAACATCTTGCCGATGCCACCGCCCGAGGTAGACATTTCCATGTTGGGGGTCATCCAAGCCATGGCGCCGCTTTCGGTGATCATGGATTCGCCATCGCTCAGGTTGCATGTAACAACCGGGAAAGCCCCTCCGCCGATCTCGTACTGCATGACCGTCTCCTTTCCACTCAGGAGCCGAATAACGATGCCTATATTTTAGCAGGTAGAGATGCATATGTTCACACCGCCCATGCCCTCTCCTGCGGACGTTTCCCCAGATAAAACCTGCCAAAATAAACCTGTTCCTTTTTGGCAGGTTTTAAAGGCAAACGGTGAAGGTGATCTGGTTGCCGTGACCGGATACGGTGGCGGCGCCTCCATGGGCCTCGGCGATGGCACGCACCACGGACAGGCCCACGCCCGAGCCACCCGTCTTGGAGCTGCGCGACGCATCCGCACGATAGAAGCGATCGAACAATCGGTCCAGGTCGCCCTCGGGCAGCTCGTCCACGGCGTTCGATACGACAAGCTCGGCGGCGCCCTTGCCTTTGCCGTGCGAAACGGCGCACAGGCTCAGCTCAATCACGCTGCCCTCGCTCGCATAGCGCGTGGCGTTGTCCAGTAGCAACTCAACCACCTGCGCCACCGCCGCGGCATCGGCATGGGTCCGCACGCCGGTCGCAATCGACGTCGACAGGCGCTTACCGCCTGAGACCACCACCGACTTAAACGGCGCCGCCGCCTTGTTCACCGCCTCCGAAAGATCGATCGACGCCATGGTAAAGCCCGCCGAGCCCTCGTCCATGCATGCCAAGAACACCAAGCGCTCCGTGAGCGCCGATAATAGCGCACCCGCACTCGCCTTAGTGCTGCCTTAGCAGGTCGATGAGCATATTTAAAAAAGCAAGGTTATAGCTTAGTCGGACTTAAGGAACGGGCGGCTTCACATCTCGCCCTGCAAACAACGCCCGTACAGCGAGCGCGCTTGCCGCATGGGCGTTGCGGCCGCCTGCAGCTTATAGATAGGCACCCTCGAGGCGCAGCAGCCACTCCTTGCGATCCAGTCCACCGGCGTATCCGTTGAGCGATCCGTCGGCCGCGACCACGCGATGGCACGGCACGATAATCGAAATAGGGTTGCGAGCGACCGCAGCCCCCACCGCGCGAGGAGATACAACGGGCGCTTCATTTCCCGGCACACGATGTCGAGCCGCAACACGCTGGGCGATCTCGCCATACGTAGCGACCTCGCCACGCGGAATTGAAAGTAGCTCAAACCAAACCTCACGCTGAAACGCCGTGCCAATCAAATGCAACGGCGGCGTAAACCGAGGCTCCTGCCCCGCAAAATAGGCGTTGAGCCAAGCCCAAGAACGCTCTAGCACCGAAGAAGCCGCGCCATTGGCCGGATTTACCGTCTGCATGCCCCCGGCACCCGAAACTGCATCGGTGCCCTCAACGTATTCGGCGCTTTCTTTAAGAAGCGTGGAACCAAAGTGCTCCTGCCCCTCAAACCAAAGCCCCGTCAGACCGCGGCCATCAGCGGCAAGCAAGATTTCGCCCAAAGGCGAAGCAAACGTCGTCGTGACCACCAGCGGCTCCCTTCAAAACTCCGCAACATAATACCGCGAATTGTACAGACAACCCCGCAGATACGTCTGGGCGGGCTCGCAATTACTTAAGCGAGACTGTTTTCCCTAATCAAGCGAAAAAGACGCAGGGCATCGACACCAGAGCGGTACCCCTGTCAGCCGAGCTCTAATACTTTCCCGAGAAGTGAACGAGTAAAAACGAAGTCCCGGAGCATCCACACCTTTAGACCGCAAAACCGCAGGATTCGCGCTGCAAAACCGCAGGACATAGCAATCAAAAAATGCCAATGCTTCGGGGGTCCAAATAAGGTCGTTCACTTCACGGGAAAAGTATTAGACCTCAATTCGCACCAAGCCCAAAGTCACCCAAGGCGGCAGGCGCAAAGCGCCGAGGCCGCCGCCGGGACCAGGGCCCGCAACAACCACGTTCCCCCACATCAGCCCAGCGGCCCCAACCAACAACGACCCCATCGCAGGCCACTCGCAGCAGCGTCACCGCAGGCGGGGGCCGGGCTTAGTTTTCAGAACACTCCGCAGACCAGTGTGGCGCCTTGTCCGCGGCTCCGAAGGAGCAGGACAAGGCGCCACACATGGTCGAGGACGTTCTGAAAACTAAGCCCGGCCCCCGCCGGACAGGTCCACCGCTACTCGCAGAGCAGCTTAGCGATCTGGACGGCGTTGGTTGCCGCGCCCTTACGGATTTGGTCGCCGCAGCACCAGAAGGTGATGCCACGCGCGGCCTCGGGGTTCGAGATGTCGCGACGCACACGACCGACCCAGATCAGGTCCTGGTCGGACGTATCCATCGGCATGGGGAAGCGATCGTGCGCATCCTCGGCGCTCATGTCGTCAACCAGCTTGACGCCGGGAGCGGCAGCCAGCGCAGCACGAGCCTCCTCAACCGTGATGTCACGCTCGAACTCGAGCGTAATGCTCTCGGAGTGCGAGCGCAGCACGGGCACGCGCACGCAGGTGCAGTTCACGCGCAGCTCGGGCAGATGCATAATCTTGCGACCCTCGTTTTGCAGCTTCATCTCCTCGGAGGTAAAGCCCTCCTCCTTGACGCCGCCAATCTGCGGAATCAGGTTGCTCGCGAGCTGGGCGGCAAATGCGCGCGGCTCGGGAATCTCCTCGCCACGGCCCAGGGCGGCCAGCTGAGCCTCGAGCTCGGCCATGCCGGGAGCGCCGGCACCCGAAGCAGCCTGATACGTCGAGACGATCATGCGCTTCACGCCGGCGAGCTGATGCAGCGGCCAGGTGGGAACCAGGCCGATGATGGTCGCGCAGTTGGGGTTGGCGATAAGGCCGTGATGCCACTTGATGTCGTCGGCATTGATCTCAGGCACAACCAGCGGCACTTCGGGATCCATGCGGAAGGCGTGACTGTTGTCGACCACGACGGCGCCGCGCTTGACGGCCTCGGGCAGCAGCTCCTTGGCGATATCGTCGCCGGCAGCGCCGAGCACGATGTCGCAGCCCTCAAAGGCCTCGGGGCAAGCTTCCTCGATCACGATCTGCTCGCCGCGGAACTCAACGGTCTTGCCCGCAGAGCGCGCGCTCGCCAGCAGCTTGAGCTTACCGACCGGAAACTCCTGCTCGTTGAGGCACACGAGCATCTGGGTGCCCACAGCTCCCGTCGCGCCCAAAATAGCAACCGTGTACTGTTTCATGCTTCCCCCTTTAAAGGTTATGGCTTTTGCCCGCACGCCGAGCAGGCCGATTATTGTTGCCAGTGTATACAAGAACAGGGCGGGCACGAAACCCGCCCCGTCGAAACGAAACCGAAACGAAACGCCCCGCCGTAGTTTTTGAGGCAAGTCCCAAAAATCTACTGGGATAGCAGCTACTTGTGGAGCGCGGCCGGGGCGGGATCGACCGGCGCGGGAGCCTCCAGGTCGGAGACCTTCACAATGCCGTTCTCGTCGGAGAAGGCGCGGTAAATGGTCCGAATCGCCAAATCGAAGTCCTTCTCCTCGACACCGATAATGATGTTGATCTCGTCGCAGCTCTGCGAAATCATACGTACGCTCACGCCGGCCTGGCCGAGCATGCCAAACAGGTGGCCCGAGATACCTGCGCGGCCGCGCAGGTTACGACCGACGGTCGCGATGAGCGCCAAGCCCTCGACCACCTCGATCTCGAGCGGCTCGACCTCCTGCTGAATGTCGCCTACGAGCGAGTACAGCGAATCGCGCACGTCCTGCTCCTGCACCACAGCACCAAAGCGGTCGACACCGGTGGGCATGTGCTCGACGGAAACGTCATAGCGTTCGAAGACCGAAAGCGCACGGCGCATAAAGCCGACGCGCGGCTTGGTACGGTCGCGGGCAACGTTGATGGCGACAAAGCCGCGCTTACCGGTCACGCCGGTAATGATGGGCTCCGCCTCACCCTCGTCAGCCGTCTCGCTAATGATGGTGCCGGGGTCCTGCGGCGCATTGGTGTTCTTGATGACCAGTGGAATGCCTGCCTCGCGCACAGGGAACACGGCCTCCTCGTGCAGGACGCTTGCACCCATGTACGAAAGCTCGCGCAGCTCCTCGTAGGTAACGCGGGCGATGGGCTGAGCCTCGGGCACAATGCGAGGATCAGCAGAATAGAAGCCCGAAACGTCGGTCCAGTTCTCGTACAGGTCGGCGCCCAGGCACTTGGCCAGGATCGAGCCCGAGATATCGCCGCCGCCACGGTCGAGCAGCTTGATTTGACCCTCACGCGTCGCGCCGTAGAAACCGGGCATGACAAAGCCGCCCTGCTGACCGTACTCCTGCACCAGCTCGGAGGTGCGGTTCATGCTGAGCGTACCGTCGTGATGGAACGCCACGACCGTCGCGGCGTCCAGGAACGGCAGGCCCAGATACTCGGCCATCAGGCGAGCGGTGAAGTACTCGCCACGACTCACGAGCTCCTCGGTGGAGTAGCCGCCCGAGCGGGCGCGCTCGGCAAAGGCCGCGAACTCCTCGCGGATGGGATAGGTGAGCTCCAGCTCGTCAGCGATATCAAAATAGCGCTGGCCGATGTCCTCGAGCAGTTCCTCGCACGACACGTGATACTTAACGTGTGCGTTAACCAGATAGAGCAGGTCGGTCACCTTGGTGTCGCCCTTAAAGCGGCGACCGCAGGCGGAAACCACCACAAAACGGCGAGCCGGGTCGGCATCGACGATGGCCTTGATCTTCTTAAAGTGTTCGGCGTCGGCGACCGACGAGCCGCCAAACTTGGCAATTTTTATCATGGGCTGGAGGTTACCTTTCTAAAAGCCTCTGCAAACCTGTTTTGCGCGCTCTGATACCATGGGTTCACCGATTGGGACCAAGGCATCCGAGGAGCAGTGTTATATGGGAACTTATCATAGTACACGAGGACGCACTTTATCGTGCTCAAGTAAGGTGGCAATCCGCACCGGCATCGCTCCCGACGGGGGTTTGTTCGTCTCGGACGAGCTGGGCACCCAGCAGCTCGATATCAGCTCGCTTGCAGATAAATCGTACTTTGAAATCGCTCAAGATGTGTTGGGAATGTTACTGAATGATTACACGGCCGAAGAAATTTCTGCCTGTGTGAGTGAGGCATACCGCGACACATTTGCAAGCGAAGAGGTCACGCCGCTCGTCAAACTCGACGCCGCACCGGGCGTCGACGCCCCTCAGACCTATGTGATGGAGCTCTTTGGCGGCCCCACGAGCGCCTTTAAGGACGTCGCCCTGCAGATGCTCCCCCGCCTTATGGCCCGCACCTCCGCCAAGGACGGCGGCGCCGAGCGCATCATGATCGTCACCGCCACGTCAGGCGACACGGGCAAGGCCGCACTCGCCGGCTTTGCCGACGCCCCGGGCACGGGCATTACCGTCTTTTATCCCGAGGGCAAGGTCAGCCGCGTGCAGAATCTGCAGATGTCCACGCAGGAGGGCGATAACGTCGCCGTCTGCGGCATCCGCGGCAACTTCGACGATGCCCAGAGTGCCATCAAGCGCATCTTTGCCGATAAGGAGCTTGCCGAGCGCCTGGAAGCCGCCGGCACTGTGCTTTCGAGCGCCAACTCCATCAACGTCGGCCGCCTGGTGCCGCAGGTCGTCTACTACTTTGCCGCCTATGCGCAACTGCTACGCGCCGGCGCTATCGAGGCTGGCGACGCCGTAGAGTTCTGCGTGCCCACCGGCAACTTTGGCGATATCTTGGCCGGCTACTACGCCAAGCGCATGGGTCTGCCCGTCGCCAAGCTCGTCGTGGCGAGCGACAAGAACAACGTGCTTGCCGACTTCCTGACCACCGGCGTTTACGACCGTAACCGCCCGTTCTTCACGACCATCTCGCCGTCGATGGACATCCTCATCAGCTCCAACCTGGAGCGCATGCTCTACTTCCTGTCCGACGGCGACTGCGAGCTCGTTGCCGGCCTTATGGATCAGCTTGCCCAGACCGGCCGCTACGAGGTGCCCGCCGAGCTGCTGGCCAAGATCCAGAGCGTGTTTGGCTGCGGCTGGGCCAGCGAGGACGAGGTCCGCGCTGCCATCAAGAGCTGCTGGGACGCCAACGGCTACGTGATCGACCCGCACACCGCTTGCGGCTATCACGTCTTTGAGCAGGTCGCTTCCGCCGAGGGCGCCAAGGCCCGCGTGCTGCTTTCGACCGCCAGCCCCTACAAGTTCCCGCGCGCCTGCTGCGACGCCCTGGGGCTCGACGTTCCCGAGGATGATTTTGAGGCTATGCGTGTGCTCGAGCAGGCCACCAACACGGTCGCCCCGACCCAGCTCGCCGAACTCGAATCCAAACCCGTCCGCTTCGAAGACGTCTGCGACGTCGATGAGATGGCAAGCTACGTCGAGTCTGCAGCAAAAAAGATGGCTACTAACTAAACCCCTTATTAAGCGCCGGCGAAAGCCGGCGCACCTTCTTTCATCAGATAACCCCCGGGATGATGACGAACGCGCACAGCGTGCCTGGCTGTTTAGTTCGTCGCGAGTTCCGCACGCAAAGGAAAGCACTTAAT
>URBQ01000011.1 GCA_900546115.1 uncultured Collinsella sp. | reverse complement strand
CCTTGCTTCGCAAAGGTCGCGCGGGGGTTTCTTCTGTTCCGGCGGCTCGCTCTGCCGTGGCCGTGCTTTTGTCTGGTGGGATTTCGCTGAAGCAAAGCCTCGCCTTCGGCGGGCGTGGTAGCCTTTGTCGTTGATTAAACTGTTTACGTAACGGAGGACAAACATGGCAGCTGCACAGCCGCTTAAGATTCGCATGGTTGCCGGACTTGGCAACCCTGGCGAGGAATATGCCGAAACCCGCCACAACGCTGGCTTTAAGGCAATCGACGAGCTGGCCCGTCAGGCCGGTGTCACGTACTGGAAAAACCAGGCCGGCGCCGAGGTCGCGCTCATCAACATCAACGACCCCGAGGAAGAGGGCGGCAAGCGCCAGATTGTGCTGGTCAAGCCGCAGTCGTACATGAATACCTCGGGCGGCCCCATCTCCAAGCTCTGCCGCGAGTACAAGATCAAGGCCGAGGAACTGCTCGTAATCCACGACGAGCTCGATATTCCCGCCGGTGACGTGCGCGTCAAGGTGGGCGGAGGCCATGCCGGTCACAACGGCCTGCGCTCCATCATCGACAAGATGGGCAGCCGCGACTTTAGCCGTATCCGCACCGGCATCGGCAACCCTCCCGGAAAGATGCCCGTGGCCGACTACGTGCTTAAGCAGCTGCGCGCCCGCGAGGCCGAGGATTTCCAGGACACCTGCGCCCGCGCGGCCGACGCCGCCGGCCTGGCGATCGTGCACGGCGTGGTCTATGCCCGCGACCACGTCAACGGCGCCGCCTCCGCCAACGGCAAGCACTAAAACCTACTATTTAGGGACAGGTTTATTTTGGCAGGTTTTATGTGCGGAAACGCCGCAACGGCCGCATCGTAATAAACCCTGCGCCGCCATACATATGCAATGCCTCAAAAGGGGGCCGGCCTCACCAAAGCGCGAGGCCGGCCCCCTTTGCCGTTTTGCCTGATAAAACCTGCCGAAATAAACCTGTCCCTTTTTGGCAGGTCACTTTTCCGCCTGCCGAAGATACACGTAAACAGCATGTCCATGAGGGTATAATTTGCACCGTATGTCTGCACAACGCCTGTGCGCGTACGGTTTTATTCGGGCTGCCGTCCATTTCCGTGGAGGCACGGTTCGGCCGCCCTAACAAGAGAGGGGTTCTATGTATAAGATCCTGGAGAAGACGCAGTTCTCTGAGAAGGTGTTCAAGTTCCGCATCGAGGCGCCCGCAATCGCCAAGCATGCGCACGCTGGACAGTTCCTCATGGTCCGCGCCAACGAGACGGGCGAGCGCGTCCCGTTTACCCTGGCCGGCTGGAACGGTGACGAGGGCTGGGTCGAGTTCATCTTCATGGTTATCGGCAAGACCACCGAGATGCTTTCCACCTACGAGGCCGGCGAGTCGCTGCGCGACGTCGTGGGCCCGCTGGGCGTTCCCACCGAGATGGCCGAGGGCCCCTGCGCCGTCATTGGCGGCGGCGTCGGCCTGGCAATTGCCTTCCCGGTCGCCAAGCACCTGGTCGAGACCGGTCACGAGGTGCACGCCATCATGGGCGCCCGCACCAAGGACCTCCTGCTCATGGAGGACCAGTTCCGCGAGCTCCTCGACGAGGACCACATCCACATCACCACCGACGACGGCTCCTACGGCGAGCAGGGCGTTGTCACCGCTCCGCTGGAGCGCCTGCTGCAGGACAAGGCCGTGAGCCAGGTCTTCTGCGTCGGCCCCGTTCCGATGATGAAGTTCTCGACCCTCACCGCCCAGAAGTACGACACCCCCATCACCGCGTCGCTCAACCCCATCATGGTTGACGGCACCGGTATGTGCGGCTGCTGTCGCGTCGAGGTGGGCGGCGTGACCAAGTTCGCTTGCGTCGACGGCCCCGACTTCGATGCCACCCTGGTCGACTGGGATGACCTTCGTGCCCGTCAGGCCGCTTACCGTTCCGAAGAGGGCGAGTCCCTCAAGGCCTATGAGGAAAAGAGCTGCGCATGCCACTAGTTAACGGTCGTTTCGTTGCCGATATGAAGTCGCCCCGCACCCCCGATAACGAGGAGCCGGCTGCCGAGCGCGCCTGCGACTTCCGCCCCGTCGACAAGGGCTTCACCGAGGAGATGGCGCTGGCCGAGGCCGAGCGCTGCCTCAACTGCAAGAAGCCGTTCTGTGTCGAGGGCTGCCCCGTCAACATCAACATCCCCCGCTTTATCGAGCAGATCCGCGAGAAGGACTTTGGCGGCGCTCTCGATACCATCCGCGAGGACTCCATGCTTCCCGCTATCTGCGGTCGCGTCTGCCCGCAGGAGAACCAGTGCGAGGGCAAGTGCATCCGTGGTAAGAAGTCCGAGCCCGTGGCCATCGGCCAGCTCGAGCGCTTCCTGGGTGACCGCCCCGAGCTCGCCTCCACGCCCAAGATGGCCCCCAAGAACGGCAAGAAGGTCGCTGTCGTCGGCTCCGGCCCGTCCGGCATCACCTGCGCCGGCGAGCTCGCTCGCAACGGCTTTGACGTCACCGTCTTCGAGGCCTTCTTCACCGGCGGCGGCGTGCTGGTCTACGGCATCCCCGAGTTCCGTCTGCCCAAGGCGGTCGTCAAGCGCGAGATTGACGGCCTGGAGGACATGGGCGTCAAGTTTGAGTACAACTCCGTCGTGGGCAACATGGCCACGGCCGAGGAGCTGTTCGAGCAGGGCTTCGACGCCATCTACGTGGCGACCGGCGCCGGCCTGCCCAAGTTCCTCAACGTCCCCGGCGAGAACCTGCCCAACGTCTTCTTCGCGAACGAGTACCTCACCCGCGTGAACCTGATGAAGGCCAACAAGTTCCCCGAGTACGACACCCCCACCAAGCACGGCAAGAACGTCGTCGTCTTTGGTGGCGGCAACGTGGCTATGGACGCCGTCCGTACCGCCAAGCGCCTGGGCGCCGAGCATGCCATCATCGCCTACCGTCGTACCGAGGACGAGATGCCCTGCCGTCGTGCCGAGCTGCACCATGCTAAGGCCGAGGGCGTCGAGGTTCTGCCGCTCGTCTCCCCGCTCGAGTTTGTCGCCGGCGAGGACGGCTCCGTGTGCGCCGTCAAGGTCCAGAAGATGGAGCTCGGCGAGCCCGACGAGTCCGGCCGTCGTCGCCCAGTGCCCATCGAGGGCGCCATCGAGGAGATCCCCTGCGACGTCGCGATCTCGGCTATCGGCACCAACGCCAACCCCTTCGCAAAGAAGATCGGCGGCAAGATGGAGCTCAACAAGTGGGGCTACATCGTTGCCGATGAGGAGACTGGCCAGACCACCGATCCCCGCATCTGGGCCGGCGGCGACATCGTCACCGGTGCCGCTACGGTCATTCTGGCGATGGGCGCCGGCAAGAAGGCCGCTGCCTCCATCACCAAGAGCCTGTTGGGCGAGTAATCACCTACAGCGCTAGCCACCAAACGGCAAAGTCCCCGTCGAGCACACGCCCGGCGGGGACTTTTTTATGCCGGCCGCCCAAACCACCACGATGGGGCAGGCACCTTTGTGGTGGTTTGGGACTTGCCCGGTCGTTTTGTCTCAATCTGTAACAGCTGGAGTCCGTTGAGCCCTGCAGTTGTTACAGATTGAGATATTGTGCCGGCCGGCCACGCTGCATCTCAATCTGTAACAGTTAGAGACCAAATATGCCGCCTGGTGTTACAGATCAAGACGTTGGGCTGACGGCCGAACGGTTCATCTCAATCTGTAACAGTTAGAGCCATTTTCGCTGGCTTGGTGTTACAGATCGAGACTATGCAAAAGCCGAGGATAGGCACTGCCGCCAAGGCCTTCCCCTCGGCCTAAAACAAAAACCACCACAAAGGTGCCTGTACCCTTTGTGGTGGTTTTTGGTCGGTTAGCCTTCGAGTTGAGCCACTTTGTAGCGGTAGGCAGCGGCTATGACGTCTTTGCAGCCTTCGCGGCCCAGCTTGGCGCGGTTGACGACGATATCCTTGCCGCTCGTCATCTTCCACTTTCCGGCACTGTAGCGCTTATAGAACGCCTCGCGCGCCTTCTGCTGCTGTTTGACCAGCTTGGCGCCCTTCTTTTTGTTGAGGCCACGCTTCTTGCGCACAATCTCGACGCGGTCCTCAAAGGGAGCGGTCACCAACACGGCAATGTGGTTGGGGTTGTTGCGCAGCAGATAATCGGACAGACGGCCCTCGATAATGCAGCTCTCGGTCTCGCCCAAGTCCAAGATCACCTGACTCATCTTTTGGAACAACTTGTCCGAGTACGAGCGCGCGTCGTAGCGGTCGGGCAAAAACGCCATGTTCTCCACGGCCAGGCGCTCGTCGTAGGCGGCCATCTTGTCGAGCGACTCGCCCGCACGCAGCGATGCACGCACCAGCAGTTCGTTGTCGTACAGCGGAATCCCCAGCTCGTTGGCAAGCATTCGGCCAATCTCATGACCCTCGGCACCAAAATCGCGCGCGATGGTAATGACCACAGGATTCTTCTTGTTCTCCAGATCGCTCATCGCGATTCCTTTCTAACAGATGAGAAAAGGGCTGTTTATCTCTTATTCCCACGATACCGTACCTGGGTTTTCCTGGTGCCCAAGATTGGCCTGAAAGAGGAGCGACGCGTACTTTGGTACGCGAGCGACGGTTTGAAGGCCAAGGTTGGGTGCCAGGGAAAGCCAGGCTATGCGGCTACGATGCGGCGTTGGTATGCTCGGACCAGCAGCGAGATACCAAAGTTGAGCACAAAGTACATCGCAAACACCAGGCCGTAGAGCATAAGCACCTGCGACAGGTCGATTGCGTGGGCCATCACGACGTTTGCCGTGTACATGAGCTCGGCCACGTTAATGCCCGAAAGATACGAGCTGTCCTTAATGACGGTCGTGCACTGGCTAAACAGCGCCGGAATGATCGTCTTAAACGTCTGCGGCAGAATGATGTAGCGCATGGTGGCAAAGAAGCCAAAGCCCTGGCTCTGCGCTGCCTCAAACTGGCCGCGCGGAATCGAGTTGAGGCCGCCGCGCACAATCTCGGCCATAACAGCGCTGGTAAACAGCGTAAAGGCGATGGTCGAAATCACAATGTCCAAACCCTGCACCGTAAAGTAGATAAACAGGATCCACAGCAGGTTCGGCGTGCAGCGGAACAGCTCGATATAGGCGCTCACCAAAATACGGAACGGGCGGGGCGCATAGCTTTTAACAAGCGCCAGCACCGTGCCAAAGATGAGCGAGAAAAAGATCGACAGCGCCGAGATCTCGATGGTTTTAACAAAGCCGCCCCAAATGTAGAGCAGGTTGGTCGCGTTGAAGATTTCCATGCGCTAGGCCTCCTCTACGTTGTCGAGCCCCAGCTCGGCGAGGCTCACGCCGCGCGGACGCTCCTTGGAGCGGCGCTCGAGCCACTGCACCAGCATGGCGAGCGGAAAGCAGATGATGAAGTACATAAGGCAGCAGACGATGTATCCCTGCAGGTAACCGTACAGACTCACAAAGTTGTCGGAACGGTACATAAGGTCGCCGCCGGCCACAAGCGCCAGCACCGACGTGTTCTTGACCAGGTTGAGCGCCTGGTTACACAGCGGCGGCAGAATGATCTTGAACGTCTGGGGCAGCACGATGTACCAGTATGCCTGCGCACGGGTGAAGCCCTGGCTCTGAGCCGCCTCCATCTGACCGCGCGGAACGGCCTCGATACCAGTGCGGATGACCTCGGAAATGTAGGCCGCGTGATACAGGCCCACGCCTAAGAAGCCCAGAACGAACGGCGCGATGCGCACCGGCTGGTCGGCACCGGTTATGGCCTGCAAAAACTGCGGGCCGGCCATGTACATAAAGAGCACCTGCACGGGCAACGGGGTGTTCTGGTAAAACTCCACGTACACGCGGATTATGGCGCGCAGCACGCGCGAGCGAGTGGTAGAGAACACGCCCAGCAGCGTGCCCAGCACCAGCGACAGCAGCAGACCGGCAACGACCACCTGCAGCGTCACGCCAAAGCCCTCCCAGAAGGGCCCCATGTTTTGAAATGTCGTCGACCAACGGTCGGCGTCAAATAATCCTTCGAGCATTTGATTCCTTCCTTGGACGATGTGCCTATACAAGACCCCAGGTCTTGACCTCTTGGTCGAGCCAGCCGTCGGCCAGACGATCGCAAATCACCTGATCGACCACGGCCGAAAGGTCGCAGCCCTTCTTGGTCGCCACGCCGTAGCCCTGCTCACCAAACTTGACCTCGGGCTGCAACAGCTCAACGGTCTCGTTCATGTAACCGGCCAGCGTGGAGCGGTCCATGGCAAAGACGTCGATATTGCCGGCGTCGAGGGAACTCTTGATGATGGGATAGCCACTAAAGGCCCTAAACTCGGGCTTACAGCTAAAGCCGTTGTCCTTGATCATCTGCTCGATCAGGCTCTGCGTGGTGGCGCCCTGGCTCACGCCAATGACCTTGCCATCCAAATCCTCAATCGAGGTAAAGCCCGAACGCTTCTTGACCATGAGTCCCACGTAGTCGGTGCGGTACGGCGTCGAGAAATCCCAGCTCTTCTTGCGCTCGTCGGTGATGGTGTAGGTCGCCGCGACCACGTCGAGTTGGCCGTTATCGATCAGCGGGCCGCGCGTCTTGGGCGTTACGTCGGTAAACTCGACAAGCTCCTGGGCGCGGGCCTCCTTGTAGCTCACGCCAAAGACGGCAGCGGCGATCTGGTAGCACAAATCGATTTCCATGCCCTCAAAGCGGCCCTTGGCGGTGTCGTAATAGCCATAGCCGGGAACGTCCTTCTTAACGCCGGCGTTCAGGTGGCCACGCGACTTGATGGCCGCAAGCTTGGACCCCTTGTCGGAGGCCTCGCCGCTGGTGGAGTTGCCACAACCGGCAAGCGCGGTCCCCGTCAGCGCAAGCATGCCGGCGCCAGCCAGCTGCAAAAAGTGACGGCGTGACACGGCCGCCCTCGTCATATCCGTCATGTCCATCACCGCGCCTAGTGCAGAATCTTGGACAGGAACTCGCGGCAGCGCGGGTTCTCGGGGTTATCGAAGAAGTGCTCGGGCGTGCCCTCCTCCAGAATGCGGCCGTCCTCCATAAAGATGACGCGGTCGGCCACCTGGCGCGCAAAGCCCATCTCGTGCGTCACGCAGATCATGGTGATATCCTCCTGCGCAAGCTCAATCATAACGTCCAGAACCTCCTGGACCATCTCGGGGTCGAGCGCCGAGGTCGGCTCGTCAAACAGGATGATGGGCTGCTTGGTGCACAGGGCACGGGCGATGGCGATGCGCTGCTGCTGACCACCCGAGAGATTCTGCGGATACTCGCCGGCCTTATGAGCCATCCCGACGCGCTTGAGCGCGGCGATGGCGATCTCGGTCGCCTCCTCCTTGCTCTTCTTTTGCAACTTGATGGGCGCGAGCGTCAGGTTGCCGAGCACCGTCATGTTGGGATACAGGTTGAACTGCTGAAACACCATGGAACTATACTTGCGAGCCATCTCCAGGTGATTCTTCTTGGTAAGCGGCGTACCGTCGATGACAACCTCGCCCGACGTGGGCTCCTCCAGATAATCGACGCAACGGATGAGCGTCGACTTACCCGAGCCGGAAGGCCCGATCATTACGAGTTTCTCGCCGCGCTTAACGGTGAGGTTGATATCTTTGAGCACATGCAGGTCGCCAAAGTACTTGTTGAGATGCTTGATCTCGATCATGTCTGCCATGAATGTCCCTTCCCTGCGTTTACACGAGTTGAACTATTGTACGGAAAGAACCACGTTTCCGCAGCCCACACTACATCCCCGTAAAGAACCCGCAACCTTTAACCCACTCATTTAAGTCTGTCCCCAATGAGCACCCAACGACCAGCCAGGGGAGGTGCCCTTCATCAGGCCCGAAAATAATACAACCGCCCTTGTTGAGCATAAGTCAGCGAAAACCCGTACACGCGAGCAAGGTGACGTGAAATGAAAGGGCGCAGACCTTATGGTCGCGCCCTTGAAATTGAACGTCAGATTGCCGCGTGTACGGGTTTGCAGCGTCGAGCCGTTACGCGGTTTGGTAAAACCGCGTAACAAATTACGCAAGTTTGGCGCCGACGATCTTTGCTGCTGCCGGCTTATCGAAGTTGCCGCCGGTGGCCTTGCCGAGTGCTCCCATAACCTGGCCCATCTGCTTCTTGGACGTGGCACCCAGCTCGGCGATAACCTGCTCGATCAGGGCCTCGAGCTCCTCGCCCGAAACCTGCGCGGGCAGCAGGCTCTCCAGAATCTTGACCTGCTCGGTCAGGTTGTCGGTACGCTCTTGGTCGGTGCCGGCCTTGATGGACATCTCCAGCGTCTCGCTCGTCTGCTTAATCAGACGCTTGATCATGCTGTTGACGTCTTCCTCGGTCACATCGCGGCGCTCGTTGACCTCGATATTCTTCACCTCGGCCTTGACCTGGCGAATGATGGACAGGCGAACCTTGTCCTTAGCCTTCATGGCTGCGATCATTTCCTTCTGCAGCTCTTCGTTGGTCATCTGCAAATCCTCCTCAATAGTGCGGGCGACACTCACACGAGCGCCGCCCCATGATTACTCAGTCGTCGACGAATTGTCGGTCGAACTCTTGGTGACGCCCTTCAGGCTAACGTTGTACGGCACGTCCTTGGGCATGGGGTTAACGGTGATGTCGGCGTCCTTCTTGTACTGCTCCAGCCACTCGCTGTACGCAGTGCTCTCTGCCTGCGTCTTCACCACGTTGGATACATACTTCTTGATGTCCTTGGGCACCTGTTTAATGTCATCGACCTGGCTATCGACATGGAAGTAGTCGGTGCACTTGATGATGTGGTAACCATACGTCGACTCGACGACGTCGCTCACGTCGCCCTTGTTAAGGCCTTCGAGCGCCGCCTGGTAGCTGTCGACGAAGGTGGTGAGCTTGTCCCAACCCACATCGCCCTTCTTATCCTTGGAGCCGGTATCGTCGGAATACTTTTCCACGGCGTCCTCAAAGCTCAGCTCGCCGGAGTTAATCTTGTCCAGGCACTCCTGCGCCTTGGCCTTGGCGGCAGCCTTGTCCTCGTCAGATGCGTCGGAAGCGACCTTGATCAGGATATTCGACGAACGACGGGCATCGTTGTAGTTGGACAGGTTCTCGTTGATGTAATCGACGATCTCGCCGTCCTTGGGCTTGCTGGTGGGTGCCACGGCATCCTTGAGCTTCTGCTGTGCCAGGCTCTCCTTGAGCGAATCCTTGTAGGTGTCCTCGGTATAGCCGTAGGTCTTAAGCGTCTTCTTAAAGGTCTTGGCGCCGCCCGCGCTCTTGCACGCGTCCTTCCAAGCCTTCTCGACCTCCTCGTCCGACACCGTCACGCCGTTTTCCTTCTGCGCCTGCTGAAGCAGAATCTGCTGCGTGTAAGAGTCGATGAGCTGCTTGCGGTACTTCTTGGGCGTGAGGTCGTTGTCGACCAGGTACTGTGCCCAGTCCTTGTCCTTGGTGTAGCCGTAGGACGTGCGCATGCTCATGATCTGCTTGGTCACGGTGTCCTCGGTGAGGTTGGTGCCGTTGATGGTAGCAGCCACGCCACCAGTGAGCTTATAGCCCGAGCTGGTGCTTTCGGTCTGCGACATCAGGCCGGAGCACGCCATGGCCGAGACGGAGAGCAGCATCGCCAGCACGCCGATGACCACCAGGACAATCTTGACGGTCTTGGACACATAGGTCTTGCGCTGCTTCTTGCGAGAGCTGGAGGCGGCGCGGGACCGCTGCTCGGGCGTCGGCGCGACCTCGGGGTTCTTTTTCTTATTTGCCATAGTTGGCCTTTCGCATAACGAATCGAACAATCGCCATTGTGTCACAACGCGGCCCCCGCGACACACCTGGCACATGGGGGACAAGTTAATCTGCACCATTTTGGTGCAAAGGGGACAGATCTGGCAGTTGGCAGTTAGGAACGTTCCTTTTCTGCCGACAGTTAGGGACAGCCCCCAAGTGCCGGCCTTAAAAGTGGCGGCGGATGGCGTCGACCATGCCCTGCGGCGTGGTCTGGCCGAGTACATCGGCTGCAGCGTCGGCATCCATAAAGATATTCATAAGCGCTTGCAGGGCCTCGACCTGGCCGCCCGGCTCGGCAATGCCCAGGTTGATGACGATCTGCGCCGGCACCGGGGCGCCCATACCCGCCATCGCGTTGAACGTCACAGGTGCAGCGGGCTTTACCACCGCGATATAGGGCTTGGCCACAAATCCCGGATCGGTATGCGGAATAGCGATGTTTGCCGCCGGCATAGCGAGACCCGTGGGATAGGCGTCCTCGCGCGTGCGGACGGCGTCGAGCCAGCCGTCGGCAATGTAACCACGCGAAGCAAGCTCTCCCTCAAGCCGTGCAAACACCTCATCCGGTGTCGCACACTCCCAATCAAAAAACACCAGCTCAGGCGAGAAAAGCGCCTCGGCGTTATCCGCCATACCGTCCTCCAAAGTTGCATGGGGTTCACATTGCCCCATATGATAGCGAAACCAGACAGACAAGGTTAGTCGAGGATCTCGATCATCTCGAGTGCACGCACGGGCGTCAGGCAAACCTCGGGCATTGCCTCCAGCATGCGTCGGTCACTCGTGACTAAGTAGTCAACATCTGCCGTCTCGCCCGAAGCGATGATGAGGTTGTCTTCAAGATCCGGCATGCGCTTGCCAAGCATGCGCGCCATTTCGCACTCTGCCAACGAAAGCGGAGAGGCCGTCGCCACCTGCATCATGTGCTCAATGCAGGCCCACGACGCCGAGGCAAACGACACGTTAATCCCATTCGCATTCCGCCGGGCTAGGCGCCGAGGCAAAATGTAGAACACATCCTTTGCCGTCGTCAGCGCGTACAGAAGGTCAATCTTTCCCGCCTCGGCAAGCTCCACCAGGCGCTTCGCTTCGTGGAATGCCCCCTCTTGCAGGTAATAATCAAGCCACACATTCGTATCCACAAGCAGGTGCTTTGCCTCGATCATCGGCAATTCGCCTCCATGTCGGCAATCATCGCGTCATACATATCATCGCGTACGGCATCCCAGTCTTCCGCAGACGATTCAGCTGGCGCAAAATCCGAAGCGCTTAGCCCCAACGAGGAAAAAGCTAGGCCACACCCCTGCTCGGCCAGGCTCTCCGCACGGGGCGCCTCGCGCTTATCCGCCACCATAAATCCCGGCAACGTTTGATGCTCGACAAGATAGACCCACAGCGCGCGAATGGCATCACTCGGCCCCAATCCATTGCGAGTCAGGACCGCATCGCCACCAGCCTTGAGCATAGGATCGATTCGTGTGTTGAGCTGCACCATTGCCGTTCCCATAGCGGCTCCTTCCTACGTGCTAGCAGTATAGCAGACATAAAAGGCCACGCAAAAGGGCCCCGTCCACACGCGGACGAGGCCCTGTCAGATTGGTAGTCTCGAGAAAGTTGGTGTAGCGCCCGATCCGAAGCGAGTCGGCCTGGCGTCCAAGAACCTAGAATACGGTTGATGCCCTATGCCGCCGACCGGCATATGAAAGACAGCGGGCCAAAAGCCCCATGGCTTCTAGCCCGCAGAAACATCGATGTTTCCAAATGATCGCAGCTTGTGTTTCAAGCGCTTTTCTACGCTACCGGCGGATGCAAATCCCAATCGGGAAAGCAGTTTGCAAAGCCTGAGAGATTTTGAGTCAAAACATTGTTCTCAGCTTGCTTCAATCGCTCGTCCTCTTCAAACAGACTATCGAGCTCGCTCAATGCATCGAAGTCCTGCATCGCAGCATCGTTATGGTCGAAATCAGTCACTTCATCAGTCATCTATTTCACTCCATTCATGGTTATCGAGTCAATCCTATCGGCTAGGCAACCTTATCGAGCTTAAGCAGGTCGCTGCGCTCGGCCGCCGCTTCCTTCGCGCTCTTCCACTGATTAAGCGCCAGATCGATCTCGGAACAGCCTTCCTGGATGCGTTTGGAGTATTTGGCCTCAATCTCTTCTGCCTCCGCAGCGCGCTGCTTGCTCGAGAGGCCCGTCTTTACTAGACAATAGCCAGCCCCCGCAAGAAGCAGAATGCCAATAACCTGGTTTACAAATGCAAAGAGAGCTACTCCCAAAACAGCGAGGACAACGGCCGCTATCTTGTGGCTCTTGTTGCCCTTCGCAACCTTGACATCAAGCTCAGCGAGCTCCTTTTTCTTCTCTTCACCGACATAGCGAACATAATCGCCGCGCAGCGCATTACCCTCATCGCCGGTAACCGCCCTGCTTGTCCATCCGTCGAAGTCAAGGGTGATCGCCTGCGGAAATTCGGGGATATCGCTCTTGCGATACCGGTTGAAACCACCGTTGATATAGGAGCCCAAAAACTGAATCGCGGTCTTCTTCTTATGCACATCCACAGACGCACTCTGGTCGCGCATCGAGCGTGTCATCTGGTCGATGATATTCATCGTCTGCTGACGCTTCTCATCACGGCGACGATTGACGAGCTCTCGGGCGCGCTCCACGTCTCCGCCAAACGCCTTGACCGCAAGAAGATACTCCTCCTGGCGGCGCAAATTTCGCTCCTTGGAGTCATCGGAGTTAACGAGCTCCATCAGATGCCTGTCAACCTGCTCGGCAAGCGTCCTCTCGTCAACATCAGAAGCCTTGAGGTCGGCGAAGTCATTGGAGATGCTCTCGATTGCCTCGACTTTTCCGAGATACTTATTGATGTAGTCAAACTCCTTGACCACCACCTTGAGTGCCGGATATCTCGAGCTCATATCCTCCTCGTAGCCGGTAAAGTACTCCGCCCATGACTCTGACTGCTCATTCTCGAACTCAGGGCTCTGATTTCTAATCTGCTCGATCCAGCCCGCCATATAGTCGTCGCACAGGTGCTTTTCGTCGGTTCCGAAGATGCCGTTGATATAAGCATCGATGTAGACCATCGCATCGGCATCGATGCGGGCGGCGTTTTGCGTCGAGAAGTAGCGTGCTAGCCATTCGTAGCACGTAGCCGTGCGGTTATTACGTCTGCAGATCAGAGCCATCGCAAGCGACGTGTGCTCGTTGTCACGTTTGACAGCCTCACGTATTGCGCGCTCCGCAAGATCTCGGTTATTGTTGATCCATGCCGCAAGGGCAACCAGGACAGGCGCCAGCCAGTAGTCCGGGGTAGAAATCATTAACTCCTCGGAGACCGTCGAAATCGTCGCCTTGCGCACGAGCGCTGCATCGGTTGCCTGGAGAATACCGACCATGGTGTTTCGAACCACCGAGTAGTTGCCGAACTTCTTGTCCATCTCCTGCCGGACGCTCACGAGCTCCGTAGTCGCCTGCTCAAGCGCGGCGGTACGACGTTGTTCGAGCATCATCTCGAGAAAGTCCTTTCGGAGCTTTTTAAGGTCCTTCCGCACTTCCTCCATTTGGGATTCGACCTTGTCGACCTTCGTGGTCATCTGGTCAACTTTTGTTCCAATAGCGGCGATCCTGCGCTCGATAAGGGCAGTATCTAATCCCGAATCACTCATCTGTACCACCTTTCAGTTTGAACTGTTTAGATCATCCAATAGCTTTAAGCGAGTAAGCACCCGCCATCCGCTTTATTGAGAGGCCATGCTTCGGTATTGCTCGGACACCTGCTGATAGGCCACAAGAAACTTCTGTTTGTATTGGCTTGCCTTCATCGAATTGACGATGCGCCCGACGGGCTCCACATAGTGTTCGAGAAAGTACGAGGTCCTTCTTCGTAACGCAAACGAACCAGTTTTATAGGGGGACCCGGGGTTCTCTCTAATGCCCTTGAGTAGTGCGAGACACGTTTTGGGTATGTTGCAGTTGGCGGCGATATCTTGATAGAAGCTCTCCCGCTCTGCGGTCATAAAGTCTTCCGAAGCATACCGCGCTATGCAGAACGGGCACACAGCATCGATAAAGCTCTCAAGCCGAGACCGATCCTCCATGCTCTGCATATTGGCGACCACGAGCGATACCATCTGAACCTCAAAGTCACGCATGTTGTAGAGCGTCGACTCAAACAAGTCGATCAAGTCACGCACTTCGTCATATTCGAGAGGGATATCTTCGGCCCTTTTAAAGAAAACCGTCATCGAACCCGAAAGACCTTCGCAAAACTCATCGCAGTACGCAACCATAAACTGTGCCGCCGCGTTGTCTTGCATCATATTGAGCACGTCCGCGGCAAATTTGCGGGCCTCCGGGAAGTTGCCACCCTTAAAAAACTTGATGGCATTGTCCTTGGCAAACGCGATTTTGCCCGTAGCCCCCAGACGCGCCCGCGAATAGTACATCTCGCGACCGCACTGGTTGCAATGAACCTTTCGAGTTGCGGGGTCAAACTCGACATCGGTGCTGCCGCAGCCCTCACAAGTTATTCCGTTGATTTCCAATAGCTTCCCCCACTTCAACCATCAAAGTGCCCTGGCAAAAAGCAGCGCGAGCCCTTATTTGACAGCGGTCAGCGCCGCATTGCGCTTTTTCCAGATATTGCGCGCATCATGGACAAGGCCAACCGTAACATCTGCCGGCTCATCGGCACTCATGGAATTCGAGACCGCCTCAAGCGCGGCGGAGAACTGTCGCTCGATCTCTTGAACATGGGGTTGCGACATGTTGGAACTAAAGGAGATGTCATCCTTAAGCGCTTTGAGTTCGGCTTTGACCTGAGCGTCCTGCGCCACGGCGAGGAGCTGTCCCACATACGATCCGAACTGCGCCGTTTGAACCGTCTTTGCGGCCACGGCAGCAACCTTTTGGTCAACCTGGCGGCCATTGAAGCCTAGACCCATCTGCACAAGGACAAGCACAGCAAGAAGGACAACGTTTACGACGACTGGAATCGTGCTGCCGCCCCACCCATATGCCGCAAACACAAAGTACGTGTTGGCCAGAAGGGCAACGACAAAGTAGGCACAGCTGGATGCGACCGGCAAATAATGGATTTCGGTCGTGCTTTTGACCGTGGACTGCTTATCGGACATGGCAGCCGAAATCGAAGCCGCCGCAAAAGCCAAAACCCCAAAGCCAAGCGACATAGCAAAGACGATAGGGTTCATCAGCGCGTTTTTGCAGACAAACATGATTACAAGCCACGCCACCAAGACGATTGCCTCGCCCAAAATGACACGTTTAACAGAACCGTTCATCTTTGTTTCTCCTTATTGGATCTTAGTTCCACAATCGGGGCAGAATTTGGTCCCTTCGGGCAACTCAGCTCCGCAGCTCGGGCACCTTGGCGAGATCAACCGGTTCCCGCATTCCAGGCAGAACTTGGCACCGACCGGGTTAAGATGCCCACACGCCAAACACGCAACACCCTGCTCGAGCTTTTGTCCGCATTCCAGGCAGAACTTAGCACCCATCGGATTAACGTTTCCGCAACTGGGACACACGGGACCGTTTTGCATACCTGCGGACGCGGAAGCCGTTCCAACCATGGGAGCAACAGCGCCCATGGTCTGGTTGGCCAAGTTGGAGAAGCCAGCTCCAAATGCACCGCCCATGCCAACGCCCATGCCGAGTCCCATGCCGGCTCCCATGAGGCCCGATGCGGCACTCCCCTCATTGCCCGCAGCACTCTCCATTACGTCCATGCCGCGCTCCTGCTGATAGTTGTAGCCTTCGCGCGCACGCTTCCTGGCAAGTGCCTCGGACTCGATGTCCATCTGGGCAGCGTTACCCTGCGCCTCGAGAATGCTCCGCTTACGCTGGATCTTCATCTCGTTGATGGCAGCAAGATCCTCTTCGAAGGGCTTGATGCTGTTGAACGAGAAGTTATCGAGCGTGAGACCAAACTCATCGAAATAGTTAACGAGCTTGCCCTGCATCTGAGACGAGAAGTCGCTCAGATGCGTCGCAATTTTAAGAACGGAAACCTCCTGGTCAACAATCGCCTTGGCAAGCAGGTCAGGAACATACTCAAGGATTTTTGCCCGCATAAAGGAAGTAAGTTCTTCTCGCGTATAGCGATCTCGCGTGCCCACGACCTTAACGAGGAACTTCCTCACCTGAATGGGAACCAGGCTCGAGTCATTCTGCTCGATATGCGCGCCAAACAAACCGAAGGCGCGAACATGAACGTTGACGTCTTCCTCAGGGTCTTGGACGATGATGGGCTCGGTCGTGCCCCAGCGCAGCTCGTTCATGTAGTTAGTATTGATAAAGTACACAACGGAATGAAACGCCGAGCTACCGCCGGTAAGCGAATGGGCGGCATTGCGGAACGGGGCGAATCGGCTGTCTCCCGTGTCGAGCTTGATCTTGCACGGACCGACAAACACGCTTACCTGAGAATCGCCGGCACCCGTAGCGTCAGTAGAACTGCCCGCCCCCATATTGTTGGTAAAAACGGCAATCTGCGATTGCGCAACCTGAAGATAGGACCCGTTGGGAAAATCCTCGTAGGGATAGCGGAATGAGACAAGCGAGGCATCTTCGTCGTTGCCAGGCTCCCATTTGATATTGTCGACAGAAAAGGCACCGAGAATTCCGCTGTGCTTTTCTTCCTTTTCGTTATCGCTATGGAACAGTGACATGCTGATTCCTTTCGTTAATCCCAAACCACGCGTTCCGCGTGTCTAATAAATTGTGAACTGCCGAGTCGACAGGCGCATCGAAAGCCTGTGCGCCTCAATCTGTCCCCAACTTAGCTTGGCTAATTATAGCCCTCAAGTCATCTCATTTAGCCACCCCCGATGAGCGGCAATAATGTCGCACCTTTGGTCAACTGACGAAGAACCGGGAGGGTTCGAACCCCAGATGCCCTTTTGGGGCATACCCGCTGAGCGGGCGAGCGCGTTCGGCCTCTCGGTCAGCTCTTCGTAACGTCCGTTTTAGCCGCAACTAAACTCGTCGGATGGAACAAGGGGAAAGACATAAGAGCTGCGCGCGCTGTAATGCCAAAACGGCTCGGTTAAAGTTACCAGCTCTCGTGATAGGCCATAATCGACCGACATGGGTACCCTTCGGAGCCGCATTCCGCAGACGCTACGACCTTTCCGTCTTTATAAAACTCGACGTACCAAACGTACGTTGCCGCCCCCTCCCAATAGTTTGGCTTATCAGCGACCTTGAACGTAATAGAGGCGTCATCTGGCACAATCAACTCGCGCTTGGCGTTTGCAATGAACGCATCCATGTCGGCGATCACGCCATCGCCGCGCGCAGCGGCCTCCCCATCGTCGCTGCTATCGGATGCCGCTTCAGATGGTGCTTGAGATGCGCCAGATCGATCGTCCGCAGTGCCAGAGCCGTCCTTCAAAGAGCCCTCCGAAGGCTCCACCCCTTTGAATGCCTTCCACATATCGCTGCTTGCGGACGGCATTTCAATGTCGGCCTCCGGATACTTCCCGGCGAGCTCGTCAAGAATTCTGCACGCTTCCTCACGCCCCTGGACCATCGCCTCCTGCGGTTTGCCACCATCCTCAACGGTCCTCACCAAGTAGGCGCCATTCTGCCTATCGAATTCCTTATTTTGAATTTGCACCGCGTCTACGACCTCAGGACCCTCTGCAGTAAGCGAAATATAGAAATCTGCCTGGTTACAATCCTGACTACAGGTAAATTTAACGATGCCGTCCTTACAGACAGTAATGACTTGGCTCTCACCCTGAGCAATAAAACCGTCATACTGATTCGTCAAATTGCTGGAGCCTTCTACCATCTCTGACGAAGGCATAACCGAAACGGCCTCTCCATCAACAAAGCAGTAGGCACCCACAATCGCCGAAATATCGTTCTGCGCATCGACAAACCCAACAAGCAGCTCGTCAATTCCGTCGCCATTCAAATCATCGAAAGCATAGTAGTAGCTTAAAAAGCCGGGGGCAGTCTGGTTGTTATAAACGAATATCTGCCCCAGTCCAGAATCATCACCGCGCCCCTGGGCCCAGTCGTCGTAGCTGGCAGCACCAGCCCCCTTCCGCTCGCAATAGCTCGCAAAGTCCTCGTAACGCGCAACCACGCCCTCGTAAGCCCTGCGTGCTTTCTTGTTTGTTGCCGCGACCTTCTTTTTAGACGACTTCTCCTCGACTGCAGCCGGCTGCTCCTGCTGCTGCGCTTGAGGCAGCACAAAGGCTTCGTAAGCTTTGACCAGGGCGTAAGCGACACCAGCGGTAAAGATGATTGCTGCAAGAATGGTGACAAACGTAGGCACAGCAAAACGGCCGATCTGCCGACGCTGCATCATAAAGGCCGCAAAGGACATATGATCAGAGGGCGCCGGAGAAGGGCCCTCTGCGCGAGATACAGCAGGATCGCTTGTCGCTTTTCTATCAGCAGACGCCTTTGGTGTACCTGAAGGAAGCGGCTGCTGAGCATTCGCCGGCGCATCATCCACATCCAACGGTTTTCCGCATGCAGAACAGAATCGCGCCCCGTCTTTGATCTTTGCCCCGCAGCTTGCACAGTACATAAATCCCCCTAGAACTCCAGCATATCGAAACGATAGCCCACAGCCTGCAAACAGAAAAGGCCCAGGAGCAATTTGCTCGACTGTAAACCTTTTCTTTCACCTTTCAAATTCGCCTGACCCCACGCGGAAGGCATGCGACGGGCTACTTGCTAGGCGCGAGTCATGTGCAGCTTGATTGCCTTGAAGATGATGTTGGCAACCGAGGCAATAGGCCAGAGCGCCACGATCGTCATCGGAACCGATTCGGGAATAACAGGAACCGCCCCGTGAATCACACTGCCCAACCAGTAAAAAAGCATCAGAACCACGACAGGAAGGCCCGCGAGAACCACAAGCTCGATTAGCATAATCGTGATACCGATAATGCCGCTACCATAGACAAAGGGAAGCCTTACACCGCTGCGGTACAGCGAGATAATCACCTTCCAGGGACCAATCAGAAGCAGCGCCAGCGGAATCATATTGTTAAGTCCCAGCGAGCCACCTCCCAGCACGTAATTGAAAAAGAGCACATAGAGCAATGAAATCACCGCTGCTCGCCCAAGCGACCCGATGGACTCGTGAAGCGAATCCTGCAGGCAAGCAGCGGCCTCTGCATCCTCCGCCGCTTGAAACTGAGCCTCGACAGACTGGCTCTCAATCGGCTGGGCCTCGACGTAAATCGCATCCCCCACCGCGCTGGCCGCAGCCGCGACCGTAGGCGTTCCGCACACGCCGCAGAACTTGGCGCCGTCGTTAATCTCTGCTCCACACTGTTTGCAATGCATAATCGGGTCCTTTCTCGTTACCCCTTTTCTTGACGATCACAAGATACGATTTGTCGTTTATCCGATATAGAGATTTTGACCGGGTAATTTTCCTAAACGTGCTACGCTATTAAACCTGCAGCTAGAGACAGGGGTAACAATGTTTGAGTTCTCCCAAACACGCACCGTTGAAGGTTCGATTCCGTTTAAGACAGTCAACCTCATAGAGAACGAACCCAATAGGCCCGTTGGCGAGGCCCAGCTTGTCTTTGAACTCTACATGCCCACCGAGCTGGCCGGCAACAAGAGCAACGAAGGGCCCGCACACAGCGAGCGCCATGCCGATCTGATCAGGCTGGCATCATGCATCGAACCCACCGCCGTTAAAGAGCAGCCCTTCCGCGCAAGCCTCTTTAACGTACTTGATTACGCCGAACAGACCGGGCCGCTTTTTGGCAAGCACGCAATAGAATCCGTACGCGATTGGGCCAATGCCGCGATGGCAGCACTTATTGCCATGCGCATCCAGGAATACCTCAACGGGAGCTGCACCATCGCAAAGGTCTCCGCATTGGAAAGAATCGAGAAATCAGTGGTGACCTGCGCGGCAAACGGGTCATCCTTCAAGATCTACACCACTATCCTGAGGGCGGGCGGTGATTATACCGACTCATTCAAAAGCCTGCCCATCGTGCGCAAAATCGAATCCGATGCGGGATATTTCTACGCCTTTATGTTTATGATCGACGAGGAAGAATCCCTCGTTGCACTCAACGTGCTCTCTTTTGAACACGAGCTCACCGCCAATGACTTCAGTGTTTTGCAGGCGATGTTCTACATGGACGAAGACTCCAGCTCGGAGATTTCAGCGCGGCTCAAGGTCAGCAATAGCGAGGAGAGCTTCTATGTAATCGACCCTCAAGCAGATATCCAGGAGCGCCGCGAAGAACTTGAAAACGATGACCGCGATGCACTCACCGCTTTGGTGCAGGCGCTCGTGATCTCGCATCTCTCGGGCGCGCACGTGGATGTGTTCCAGGGTAACGAGTCCACAGGGTTCCTCTCCTTTGACAGCTATCTCTCGTGGCTCTGGTTTGATTTTTCACGCAAGCTGAGCACCGTCAAAATTGGCTATTGCGAGCAGTGCGGACGCGCCTATTCACTTGCCGGGCATCGTGGCGTCAAACGGCACTACTGCAGCGATCGATGCAAGACCGATGCCAAAAATGAGCGCACGCGCAAGGAGACGGCAAAGATACGCGAGTTGTTTGGAGCGGGCACCAGCGTACGCGACATCGCCAACGAGATAGAACGTCCCGCGGCCTACGTGCGCTCGCAGCTCAATAAATGGACCAAGCTCAAGCACGATCTGGATGAAGACATTGAGTCAAACGGCTTTGACAGCTCCAAGCTACTCAAACGCTGCACCGCCGAGAAGCTCGACCTCAACAACCTCCTCAACGCCAAGCGCAAAAAGCAAGTTCAGGACTATGCCAGACTCAAGCGCCACGTTAAGTAGAAACGCTGTCATTTCTGTTCCATCCGATTGACGGGTGGAAAGTTGCTCATATACGTGTTAGTAATATATATGTTAGTAATACGTATATGAGCGAGGCACATCATGTTTGTTGGACGTCGGGAAGAGCTTGAATCCCTGGAAACCGCCTATCAAAAGGGTTCCTTTCAGTTTGCTGTAGTCTATGGAAGGCGTCGCGTAGGTAAAACCAGCCTGCTTCACGCCTTTACACAGGGCAAACCCCATGTGATCTTCTTTACTGGGCAGCAAACCGTTGCAAGCGAAAATCTCGCGCTGCTCAGCCGCGAGATACTTGGCGATAGCGCCGCAGGAGCAGCGTTCCCCTCTATCCAGGTTGCACTCGAATCCGTCTTCGAACACGCCAAGACAGAGCGAATCGTTCTGATTATTGACGAGTATCCCTACCTCGCCGAGAGCGATCCGGGCATCTCTTCGTGCCTGCAAACGCTTATCGATCGACATAAAGACACGAGCAAGCTGTTCCTCGTACTCTGCGGGTCGTCCATGAGCTTTATGGAACACCAGGTACTAGGACACCAAAGCCCTCTTTATGGACGCCGCACCATGCAGCTGCGCATTGACCCCTTCACCATCTTCGACGCGGCGCTCATGCTTCCCGATGCACCCATCGAAAGGGTCATCGAGCTGTATTCCGTTGTTGGCGGGATGCCGCTCTATCTATCACAGCTCGATGGCACGCGTTCCACTCAATGGAACCTTGAGCATGCGCTGTTGCGTCAAGATGCGTTTTTGTATGCCGAACCCCAGAACTATCTGCTGCAAGAGGTCCGCAGCCCGGCTATCTACAATGCCGTCATAACCGCCATTGCCAACGGCTATGTACGCTCCAAAGAGATTGCCGATGTTACCCACCTCGCAACGCCACAGGTCGCGCGACTGCTCGACGCATTGATCGAGCTGCGAATCGTTGAGCGCGTCACGCCTGTTGTAAAGGCAACAAAACGCCAGGTAGTCTATCGGATCTGCGATAACCTGTTTAGGTTTTGGTATCGTTTTGTTCCACTGTACGCAGGAACAATTGAGGAGGGGCTCGGAGCCGCTGTGGCCGCGCGTATCGCCAAGCATGATTTGTCCACCTTTGTGGGTCCTGCATTTGAAGAAGTGTGCCGCCAGTGGTTGATGCGGCAGGTTGTTGAGAGCGAGCTGGATGTGCTGCCCAAGGCAATCGGCTCTTGGTGGGACACGAACCCGAACACGCGCCGGCAAGAAGAGATTGACGTTGTGCTTGAGGACGCCGATGGGGAGCTCATCGTTGGCGAGTGCAAATGGAGAAACGAGCCCGTAGATACCGACGTTCTTGAAACACTCGAGCGACGCAGCGCGCTGCTGGGCCAGCCGATCAAACAGTGCTACTTGTTTAGCAAGAGTGGATTTACCAAAGCGTGTCAAAATAGAGCGGCTCAAGCAAGCAGCGCGAGGCTTGTTGGACTCGAGCAACTACTATAAGAAAGGGGCTTGGAAACAGTTTTCCAAGCCCCTTTCAGTTTTTATTCGATTCCCACCTTTTTGAGCGTATCTTTGGTGACTTCCGCAACTTGTTTGGGATCGACGTGGGATTCCCCCGAAATAGAGCCGTAATCTGAGGTTGAGAAATCAAGGAAGTAGTATGTCCGGTAATTGTGCCCATAGCCAAATTGCTGATATAGAGCATTATAGTCCGTCCCGGAAATTTCCTTGCCCTCCGACGCATAATAGCCTTCGTAGCCATTGCCCTCGCTCGGCGCAACTCCCCAGGACTCGTAGTTGCTTACAAGCGAAAAAACATCGCCTTTCTTGCCGTATACCGAAGTATTGTCCCCAGCCAAAGCCTGCCTGCCAGCAAGCAATGCCGTAATCGCATTGCTTATCTCATATGTTCTTTGGCTTACGAGGATGCTGCCGTCATCCGCTTTAATCAGCGGAAGAAACATCGTTCCTCCGTTGCTGTTATCAAGCCAATTTTGACTGTAAAGCCTCTTGACGCCACCATCAGCTGCCGACCAAACCTCTACGGTGTAGGACTTCTGAAGTCCCTCTATATCTCCATTCCAAGCGCTCTTTAATTCGTCATCGCTCATACCGTTCACAACGGTCAAGAGCTCAGGCTGGCCATCCTGATCAAAATCAACGAGGTCGGCAAGACAAAGCCCCCGCATCGCATAGACAGAATCAGTCGCCTCAACAATTCGTGGCTCTCCATAGCACGCGAGATATTCCTGGCACTTTTGCTTGTAAGCGGCATACGCAGCGGTATTGTCCGCAGCGGCGCCTCCATCCTTCTTGTCGCCTTCGCCTGTCTTTGTATCGGCCTCGTTGGCCTTAGGCACCTCGAGGGAAACCTCTTTTACGGCATCAGTGGATTTAGAGTTATCGACGACTTTGACGGGAATGCCCCACTCGACTTTTGACTTGGAGTCCCTAACGGTGAGGGTATATTTTCCCGGTTTGATATCGGGAAACTGGCTTACCGTGAAGCCCTCGTCACCCTTAACCTCAGCATTGGTGCTGTAGCCGTTGTCGCCGTTCAGGGTCACCGAGTACTTCTTGATCTTCTCGCCCTTTGCGTCGGTCGGGGTAATCTTGGATTCTTGGGCCACCACGATGGCCTTGTCCTGGCCGTAATGGGCAACGTCGTCGCTGGACTTGCTAAAGAACAGCAGGTAGCTAAAGATGGCAATGGCTGCCAGGCCAACGATGATACCGACGATATAGAGCGCCTTGGGGTCCTTTTTCTGTGCGGATACATTCGCCGCAGGCGCAGGGGCTGGCGCCGCGACGGGCTTGGCGACCGGATTGCTCGGCTTTGGCCGGTCGGCGCGCACGGCTTGAATCGAAGGCGTTGCATCGGACGACACGTCGTCCTTGGGCCGGTCGTCTTCTTCGTCCGCTACGGGATCGCTCTCCACGGGCGACTTTTCCTCCCCCGCCTCGGCACCGGCGGAAGGCTCCTTCTCCGTTTCGTCACTAGCGAAAATCTCTTCCGCAGCCTCATTGATAACGGAAGGCTCTTCTGCCACTTCGTTGCTGGCAGAGTTCAGCACCGCCTTTGCATCTTCGAGTGCATAGCCACACTCGGTGCAGTATCGCAAATCGCCATCAAGCTCAAATCCACAGTTGGGACAGAACATGTTAGTCCTCCTTATCGACTTTCACCGTTGTACCGTCCTTGACCTCATCAGGGGTTACTTCGGACCCCACTTGAGACTCATCATCCCAGGACGCAACCAAAATCTCGCAATTGCCGTCCGCAAAAGTACCGAGCTCATAGTCTTCGGTGTGATACACCAGTCCCTTGGATGTCACACACAAGCACGTTGAGCCCTTGATTGAATAGTCCGAAGAATTACTCCGCATGAGCATCGAATTGTAATCAGACGGATGTTCTCTGCCCATTTCCGTAAGATACGGCCAAACTGCCGAACTCATGGAACTGGCAAGATCCTCGGTATCAATGCCAAACATGTCCTGAGGACTAACAGTATCACCCGTATGCAAATCAAAAATAACACCAGTCACAACCGTGCCGCCATGCGGACCCCATCCCGTCGAATAGCGCTCGTCACGGATACAGAAAAAGTTCTCATCCATGTACGTTACCGTAACGTTTCTCGATATGCAGGGAAATTCGCCGTCGGGGTACAACTCAGCATCTGATTGCTCATTATCTGATGCTCGATTCGTTCGTTCCGCGTCAATTTGAAGGGGCTCGAGAATCGCCTTGTTAATTTTGTCTGCGGCGTCGTCTTTGGTGGAGCTCTTAAGTTGCGGATAGAACCATTCCATGTCAGTCCGCTCGCCCTGTTCGAGCATAGGGTCGACCGGAGCAGACACCGTCAATGACTTTGCCTCCAACGTATAGACAACTTCTTCGACCGCTCTCTCGTCCTTCTTGGGCCTTTCGGTCGCTTGCTCCTGTTGCACGGATTGCTGCTGGAGATTGGGCTCGATGACGTTCTTGTAGAGCATGAAAGCAGCGTAAGCGATGCCTGCAGCGGCGATAAATGCGGCGATCATGATAGCAAACTGCGGCACTAGGCGGTTACCGACCTGACAGCGTTGCATAAAGAAGTTGTACATCTGGGAGTGACCGCTATTCGCGGTCTTCGAGACCGGCTCGGGGCTCGGTTCTGCTGTGGACTCGGCATTCGCGGATCCTATCGCAGAGTCCGTTTCGGTATCTGTGGGTTCCATTATGACTTCAGCGGACGATGATTCTCGCTCCGACGGCTCGGCCTTGGGCCCCTCCTCGGCCGCAGTCTTGCCCGAGAGCCCGCCCAAGGGCAGACCGCATTCGGTACAGAACCGCGCATCATCACCAATCTTGCTGCCACATTTGGGGCAAAACATGAACCTTCTTCTCCTATTCCTTTTACTCTCGCTGAGTCGTGAGTTACCCACGTGCCGTTTGTTTCGTAGTTTAACTATTTCTTAAACAAATCGATGGGTCACTTGAACAGACACATACCCGCTCAAGCGACTCTATACCGGCTAGTTATCCTTGCTCATGACATGGGTGTCAGTGCAAGAAAATCGTTGAACAGGGTTGCTACCTCGAAGTTCGAACCGATACTGAACTTGAAGCCATCTTTATTTACCGAGATGGAGAAATCGCCGCTGATATCCATATCATGCGTGCAGCCAACCACCCCCCCCATTTTTCGGTCCCACCTGTCACGTTATCAGGAGCCCGAAATCGAAGAGATGGTAAAAGCCGCTTGGGGCACATGTGGTTCCATATGCCCCAAGCGGCTATTTCGATTGCTTATGTCACAAAGAAACCTAGGTGACCTGTTTACACGCGCTAGCGCGCCGGGTCGATAGCCACCTTGCCGCTCTCCAGCACGTGGACGCGACCGTCGGCGAGCATCTGCACGACCTCGGGATACAGCACATGCTCGATCGCATGGATGTGCTCCTCGAGCATGTCGACATCCCAGCCTTCCTCGACAGCCAGCGCACGCTGGGCGATGATAGGGCCGTTGTCGTAAATCTCGTTGGCAAAGTGCACGGTCACGCCGGTCACCTTGACGCCGCGCGCAAAGGCATCGTCAATCGCATGGGCACCGGTAAAGCTCGGCAGCAGCGCCGGGTGTAGGTTGACCACGCGATTGGGGAACGCCGCCAGCAGCGGCGTGTGCACCATGCGCATATAGCCGGCCATCACCACGTACTCGCAGCCGCGCTCGAGCAGCTCATGCGCGATGATCTCGTCAGCCGCGATGGGGTCGGCATAGATATCCTTGGACAGCGTGAGTGTCTGGATACCCGCACGCTCGGCGCGCTGCAAGCCCTTGGCCGAAGGACGGCTCGACACTACAAGCTCAATCGAGGCGTTGAGCTTGCCGGCGGAGATAAGGTCGATCAGCTCCTGCAGGTTGGTGCCCGAACCGCTGATGAGCACGCCGATCTTGAGCGGCTCGGCCGTATCGGTGCCGGTCGGACGGGTGTAGGGCACAAAGCCCAGGCCCTCGGCAGCAGCCATCTGCTCGCTAGCGCTCATCGGAGTACACGACCTTACCGGAACCCTCGACGCACTCGCCCACGCGGAACGGCTTCTCGCCCAGCGCGACCAGAGCCTCGGTCACGGCAGCCTCGTCCTCGGGGGCAACGATCAGGCACAGGCCGACGCCCATGTTGAAGGTCTTGCATGCCTCGTTGGGCGCGAGCTCGGCCTGACGCGACACGTAAGTAATGACGGGCGGAACATCCCAGCCCATCTCGGCGCCGCTGCGGGTGACCACGGCATCGACATCGTCGGCGAGCGCGCGGTTGAGGTTCTCGGTGATGCCGCCGCCGGTGATGTGGGCGATGGCGTGCACGTTGGCGCCGCCGCGCAGCAGCTCCAGAATCGGCCTGACGTAGATGCGCGTAGGGGCCAGCAGAGCATCGGCCAGCGAAGCACCGTCGAGCTCCTCGAGCGGACGGCTCAGTTCCTCGGCCTTAGCGGCGGCCTCGGGCGTGCCCGGCTTGATGCCGTCAACGCCGATGACCTTGCGCACGAGCGAGTAGCCGTTGGAGTGCACACCGGTGGAAGGCAGACCCAGGATCACATCGCCGGGGCGAACGTTCGCGGGGTCAAGCATCTTGGGACGGTCGACGACGCCCACGGTAAAGCCGGCGAGGTCGTAGTCGGCGGGAGCCATGACGCCGGGGTGCTCGGCCATCTCGCCGCCCACGAGCGCGCAGCCCGCGAGCTTGCAGCCGTCGGCCACACCCTTGATGATCTTTGCCATGTGCTCGGCCTCAATGTGACCGATGGCAACGTAATCCAGGAAGAACAGCGGCTCGGCGCCCGAAGCCAAAATGTCGTTGACGCACATGGCGACCAGGTCCTGGCCCACCGTCTCGTGACGGTCCATGATCTGGGCGAGCACGAGCTTGGTGCCCACGCCGTCGGTGCCGCTGATCAGGATCGGGTCTTCCATATCCTTAAGCGCGGCGGCCGAGAACAGGCCGCCGAAGCCACCGATGCCGCCGATAACCTCGGGGCGGTTGGTGTCCTTGACCATCTGCTTAATAGCGTCGACGGCGCGACCACCCTCGGCGGTATCGACGCCGGCGTCCTCGTACGTCACATGCTTGCTGTCGCCCATCTGAGCCTTCCTCTCCCACTACCGTGGCGCCGCACGGGCGCCAAACGGTGCTCATAGTTGCGTTCATTTCGGCGCGCGCCATAACAGCACGCGCCGTCATATCAACAAAACAGCAGGTAAAACCTACCAAAATAAACCTGTCCCCATATGGCAGGTTTTATGCCTCGCCGTGCTCCTCTTCCCAGCTGCGGTCGTCGTATTTCTCGATCACGGCGTCGTCGTCAAAGTGCAGCGGCTTGTCCAGGTTGCGGGGCTTAAAGCCCTCCATAAACTTGTCGCGGCCAAAGCTCTCGGGAATCGCCACGGGGTAGCGGCCGGTAAAGCACGCATCGCAGTAACCGCCCTTGGGCATGACCTTAAGCAGGCCCTCGACCGAAAGGAAGGCCAGCGAATCGGCGCCGATATACTCGCAAATCTCGTCGACCGTCTTGTTGGCGCTGATAAGCTGCGACTGCACGTCGGTATCGATACCGTAGAAGCACGGCCAGATGACCTCGGGCGAGTTGATGCGGATATGAATCTCCTTGGCGCCGGCGTTGCGCAGCATCTTGACGAGCTGCACCATGGTGGTGCCGCGCACGATGGAGTCGTCGATGACGACCAGGCGCTTGCCCTCGATGTTGTCGCGCAGCGGGTTGAGTTTCATACGCACGCCCATGGCGCGCAACTCCTGCGTAGGCTCGATAAACGTACGGCCCACGTAGCGGTTCTTGATAAGGCCCTCGCCAAAGGGAATACCGCTCTCGTGCGAATACCCCTCCGCAGGCGGCAGGCCGGAGTCGGGCACGCCGATGACCAGGTCGGCCTCGACAGGCTCCTCATGTGCCAGCTGACGACCCATGTCGTAACGGCAGGCATAGACGCTCTTGCCGTTCATGATGGAGTCGGGGCGGGCAAAGTAGACCTGCTCAAAGATGCAGTTGGCGGGCTCTTCGGCTGCAGGCACGCCCTGCTCGGATACCAGGCCCTCGGCGCTGATGCGCAAGATCTCGCCGGGACGGACGTCACGGACGTACTCGGCACCCACGATGTCGAGTGCGCAGGTCTCGGAAGCAACGACCCAGCCGCCGGCGCGCGTGACACGGACGGCGGAGTCGACCGTCGCGGCGCCGTCCTGCGACGGCAGCTGCGAAACGGCTGCGGCATCGGCCTGGTCCAGACCCTCGTCCACCAGCTTGCCCAGCACGAGCGGGCGAATGCCGTGTGGATCGCGGAATGCGTAGAGCGCCTGCTCGTTGATGAGCGTCATGGCGTAGCCGCCGCGCACGAGCTCCATGGTCTTGCGAATACCCTCGCGCAGGTGGCCCGTACGCTGGGTAAAGTAGCCGATAAGCTTGGTCGCGACCTCGGAATCCGAATTGGAGAGGAACGGCACGCCCAGCTCGATCAGCTGACGGCGCAGCTCGTCGGTGTTGACGAGGGTGCCGTTGTGCGCGAGCGCGATAATGACGCTATTGATGGTAGAGAGGTGCGGCTGCGAGGCTTCCCAGCTCTTGGCACCGGCAGTGCCGTAGCGCACATGACCCACGGCCAGCTGGCCGGAGAGCGTCGACAGGTCGGCGTTGGAGAACACGCGGTCGAGCAGGCCCAGATCTTTGCGGACCATAACCGTGCCGCCGTCACCCACGGCGATTCCAGCCGATTCCTGGCCACGGTGCTGCAGCGCACGCAGGCCAAAGTACGTCAGTCGAGCCACGTCGCGATCGGGCGCCCATACGCCGAAAATGCCACATTCCTCATGCAGCTGGTCGGAGTCCGGATCATACGTCGACATGGTGTTCACCTGTCCCGCGGCACGCTCGGCCGCGCGGATGGTTTCTTGAGACATGGTATCCCCTCAGAGCCTCGTATTTTTGGCGTTACCTGCCCTATTATACGCACGGCAAGACAAGCACTCCCGCGCATGAACAGCGCTTTTTAAAAGCCCACCGAGCTAATAATCAGTTTTGTTGCCAAACATTTTATCGGTCTGTCCAGTGCAAGCGCCCGCCCCCCCAGATGGCCGCCGCGTCCACCGTTGGGGATTACAAAGTTGCAATTGGGACGTTCGTCCTGTCTTTTGGCAGGTCGGCGGCGTATCCTTATAACCTACAACAAAGCGAGAAAGGTTCTGTATGGATCGAAACGAACTCGACCCCAGCGTCCCCAGCGCCACAGAGGTCAAGAAGATTCCCCTCATCATTAAGGTGTACGCCGTCCTGTGCATCCTTTCCGGCGTGGGCACGCTCCCGTCGGTCGCTGCCTTTATGTGGCAGGTCATCACGGCACTTGTTAACGGCAACGCCACCGAAAAGCTCGGCGACAACACGCTCGTCGCAGTCGGCCTTATCGTCGCCGGCATCATGCTCTCTGCGGCAAGTGCCGTCATCCTAATCATCTTTGGCCTGGACCTTATCAAAAACCAGCGCCGCAACGCCGCCCGCCTGTCCTACATCCTTATTGCATTCACCGTCGTCGAGCTTTTGGTCGACGTGATGCTCCAGGGCATCGGGCCCTTCCTGCTGCGTCCCGCGATCCAGCTCGGCATCCTTGTTGCACTTTCGGCAACCGTCGACCCCACGCTGCGTCAGGAGCGCGAACTGCAGCGCCGCCTGCAGGAGATGCTCGACCGCGACGCCGCCGCCGAGGGCATGCTCGGCCGCGATGAAACCGGCGAGGGCTACATCAAGCTCAACTACTTCAACCTGTTCTGGGTGTTCTTTGTCTGCTGCATACTCGGCCTGATCGCCGAGGACATCTGGCACATGACGGTCGACGACCCGGGCGTCTATCAGAACCGCGCCGGCATGCTGTTTGGCCCCTTCAGCCCCATCTACGGATTTGGCGCCGTGCTCATGACCATGGTGCTTAACCGCTTCTACAAAAAGAACCCCATCATCATTTTCCTGGTGAGCGCCCTGCTCGGCGCCAGCTTTGAGGTGTTCGTGGGCTGGTTTATGCAGACCGCGTTTGGCGTGGTCTCGTGGAGCTACTCGCACATAACGCTGTTCGGTTTGCCCGATCCGCTCGTGGTCCTCACGGGCGGACGCACCTGCACGGGCTTCGCCTGCCTGTGGGGCCTGGGCGGCCTCATCTGGATCAAGCTGCTGCTGCCGAGGCTGCTTAAGCTTATCAACAAGATCCCCTGGAAGAGCCGCTACTCGGCCACCGTCATCTTTACCGTTATCATGCTGGTCGACGGCGTCATGACGCTGCAGTCGCTCGACTACTGGTACCAGCGCGTTAACGGCACGGAGCCGGACATTCCCGTCGCACAGTTCTACGGAGAGCACTTCGATAACGAGTACATGGAAAACCGCTTCCAGAGCATGACCATGAGCCCCAAGGATGCGACGCGCGTGTAGCGCCCACCGCGCCCAAAACGCAAAATGCCCGCCGGTATCACACGTACCGGTGGGCATTTTTATAAACGATCCTTCTATCGACGCAAGCCTCTACGCCTCGCGCTCGACCTCACTCACGCATTCGTTCTTAATGGTGCCAACGAGCGCCTGCAGCGCATCGACCACGTGCGGGCGAATGTCCCCGCCAATGAGCACGAGCATGATGTCGTCGCCCACGGCGAGCTCGCCACTCGCCAACCACACGCGCACGTAACCGATACCCGGCATCGCGTGCGTTGCCTCGATAGCGGCCTGCACCTTTTCGGCATCGAAGCCAAACGCCATGCCGCCCACCTTATGTCCAGGCGCCACACCATCGGTCTCGACCCCACGCACCTCGGCCTTGGGCGTCGCGCGCACCACGCCGTTGTGTGTCAGGTACATCCCACAATCAGCCGCCGAAACATCGGCCTTGGCTTCGCGCAGCCAAGCATCAACCGAAGGCATCGATTTGCCATTCTCAAACATCATTTCTCCTTTTGATTTCCAGGGCAGTCTTTTTGGGACGGGGCTCCCGGACACTTTATTCCTCGACCGGCGTGAGCACCATGACGGCGCGTGTGTTGCTCAGCGACAGCGAACGACAGGTCACAAGCGTTACAACCTTAGTTGCCGAAGCGGCACGATCGGTGGCATCACTCGCCACGGCAGAAGCGCCGTCGAGCATCTCGGACAGGTAGTTCTTGAGTCCGTCGTCGCCCTCAAAATTGGTCGTGCGCGCCTTGGCATACGTGTCCTCGACCACCTTGGTCGCCAGCGGGCGCAACTTATACGTCGCATCGCGCGTGATGTAGTACACATATTCAATGCTATCGAACGTTGCCTGGTCAGTCGTATCCGAAATCACGTTGAACATCGACCCATCGTTCATATGGTGGCCGTAGATCGTGGTCTGCTGGTCGACCATTCCCGGCGCGGTGTCATCGCTATCCAAGAAGATGGCACCCGAGGCGTTAGACGTGCCATCGAACAGCGTGTTGAGGTATTTGGAGTTGTTGTTGGTCTGCACCACGGGATAGTTGATGTTGGTTCCCGGCACGTAAATCCAACCCACAATCTCGGGGTTCGTCTGAGCAAGCGCATCAAAGTCGATAATCGGCACGCCGCTGGCGTCCTTATCGCTTACATATTGCTTCTCGATTTTCTGATACGAATCGCCCGCCTGCTTATAGCCAATCTGGGCATTAATAAAAATAGCGGCGGCGGCGACAATCAGACCGATACCGATGATGATGAGCAGAATGGGAATAATGGAGTGGCGCTTTTTGCGCGGCGGCTCGGTGCGATCCGACGGCGCGGCATGCGATGAAGACCGGGGCGGCTTCTTAGCGGAGCTATAAGACGAAGGACGATATGCGGCCGGCGCGTCCTGTCGACGATGCGTCGCCGGTGTCACGGGGCGCGGCGCGCGCGGCTGCTGAGGAGAGGATGTCCGACCCTGCTGTGCCGCACGGGCAGCACCCGGCTTCGACGGATCGGGAATCTGAGAAGCCTTGAATCGTTTTCCCTGATAATCGGACATGGCTCTCCTTATACTGCGGTGAAACGGCGGAACGCTTAGGCGTCAGCCATCTCCTGCTTCATCTTCTCGATAACCTTGCGGTACTCGGGGTCGCAAGCACCCAGAATCTGTGTGGCATAGATGGCGGCGTTCTTGGCACCGTTGATGGCAACGCAGGCCACGGGCACGCCCGAAGGCATCTGCACCATCGACAGCAGCGAATCCATACCGCCCAGGTCACTCGTCTTCATAGGCACGCCGATAACCGGCAGCGGCGTAAAGGCAGCCACGACACCACCCAAGTGAGCGGCCTTGCCGGCGGCGGCGATAATCACTTTGATACCGCGATCGGCGGCAGTCGAAGCCCAGTCGTGGACCTTCGCCGGCGTGCGGTGCGCGCTCGCAATGACGAGCTCATAGGGCACACCCAGTGCCTCGAGCTCGGCGGTGCAGCCTTCCATAACGCCCAGATCGGACTTGGAACCCATGATGATCCCGACAACCGGCTTCTGATCTGCCATAAACATAGACCTCCTGTTGAGAGCGGTGACGCAGCGAATCCGCGACCCTTAACTGCAAATAATTCAAGTATAGCCACCGATGCCGATGTGTTCGGTGAGAGACGGAATGCTTTGCGAGATTAAGGCCGAAGGGTCGGAGCTTTCCGCCTACATTCAAAAAGCATGCCCACCGTCCTTGGGTGGGACGGCGGGCACGCTTGCTTAGCTGTTGCTGGGGCTACTTGGCCTTGCTGCGACGATGGAAGAAAGCGCCGATCGCGGCGATGATGGCGCCGAGACCACCGACGGTCACGACGGTCGCCGCCGTCTGGTCGCCGGTATTGGGGATCGCCGAACCGTTCTTCTTGCTGCCCTGGGCCTTGTCGCCTGCGGGCTTGCCCGCCTGGTTGCCGCCGTTCGAGCCATTGCCGGAACCCTGGTTGCCCGAGCCGCCCTGGTTGCCGGAGTCGGCATCCCTGAGGCTCTCAATGGCCAGCTTGAGCTGGTCATAGGCCGCCTGGAGCTGGGTGTCGGAAGCATTCTCATCACCCAAGATGTCCTCGGCGTAGGTAATGGCATCCGTCAGGGCCTTGACAGACTCGTCCGTCTTGCCCCTGGTGTCAGTCTCCTTCGCCTGCTTGACCAGGGCCTTGAGCTGCTTCTTAGTCGGATTCTCGACCGGGACCACCGGGGTCTTCTCGAGCGCGCCGCGGGCGCTCTCGAGCGCCCTGAGCGCCTGGTCGACCTCGTCCTGCGTGGCGTCCTCATCGCTCAAGATGGCGCGGGCGCTCGCCAGGGCGTTCTCGAGCGCCGTCCAGGAGGCCTCGGTGTAGTCACCGGCCTTGAGGTCGCCGGCAGCAACCTCGGCATCAACCTTTTCGATCGCGGTAGCGAGATCATCCTTCGCCACCGGATCGGGGACGGCCGTACCGTAGAACTTGAGCTCCGCCATGCTGCAGTAGGCATCAACGTCGCCACCGCCGGCGTGAATCACCTTGACGGTCACGTAGCGACCGCGCGCGGCGCCAAAGCTCATCTGCTTCCAGTCGCCACGGTCGGTGAGCACGCGGCCGTCGTTGTCGAAGGCGAACGTACCCATCGACGCGGCGGTGCCCATCTCATAACCGTCGGCAGTGTCGGAGACCAGTATCTCGGCCTCGAAGATATCGCCGTTAGTGCCGCCGTCCTGGCGCGGCAGGAATGTAACGTCGGTGAGATCGTAGTCGCGGCCCAGGTCGACACTCAGATACTGGGGCATACCGGTCCCATGGGCCCAGTCGCTGTGCCAAAGCGTCCGCTCGTCGCCGTCGAGAGCGTTGACGGCGTTGCTGCCCTCGTAGTCGGCCTCACTCGAGAAGTCGGCCACCTTGACGTTCTTGCGGTTCTCGGGCGTGTTGATGAGGATCTTCTCATCGACAGGGCGCATCTTGAGGCCGTCGATTGCCTTCTCGATCTTGGCAGTGGCGTCTGCGACATCCTTCTTGCTATAGCTGCCCTGGCCGCTGTCGAGGAGCTTCCGAGCCGCCTCGACCGCAGTGGTGAGAGCTGCATAGGAATCCTTGGTGTAGACGGACTCGCTGTAGCCCGCGGCCTTGGAAAGCGCTGCCACGAGCGCAGAGGTATCGACACCAGCCTTGACCTCGACCTCATAGGATGCGGTCTTGGAGGGGTCGAGTACCGACGCCACCGTGATCTTTGCCTTGCCGGCCTTGTTGGCACGCAGGTAGTAGCTCACGCTATCGCCAGCCTGAACAGCGGAGACGCTTACCACAGAGGGGTCGGAGCTCTCGACCGTCACATAGGGGTAGCCGGCGCTCTCAGGCGTGGCCTTGGCGTCGACGGGCGTAATGTCGCCTTCAAAGAACTCGGTCTGGTTCTTGCCTAGCTCGACACCCTCGATGGCCTCGACACCCTGCGTGTAGTTGAAGTTGACCTCACGCAGTGTGAGCATCTGGTCACCCGATGCCTCAAGCGGCGTGACCTCGACCTTGGTCGCCTTCTTGCCCTTGTTCTCGGCAGAGAGGTCAAAGGCGTAGCGAGCCAGGAAGGAATCGTACTCCCCGCCCGCGAACTCTTGGATCGAGCCATCCTCGAACGTCACGACGGCCTTGATCTTCTGTACGGTTCCGTTGCCGCCGTTGCGGTTAACGACCTCGACGCTATCGAGTTTCGACGGCGTCTTAAATGCGAATGTCATCGTGGTGGGAAGCTTCACGTAACTCGGTAGCTTACCCTCGCTGTCCCAGTTGCCACTCCAGTTCCACAGGAACTCAAAGCCGTTGTCGCCCTCGTTATTATCGAACAGCGCGTTATAACTCTTCTGCTGGATAAGTTTCTCGACGTTGGTCCCGTCGTCGGTCGTGAGCTCATCGTTGGTCATCGTGATGTTGAAGGCATCCTGGGCGTACTCGGCGACCGTTGGCTGAGGAACGTCCGGCATCGTCACCGTGCCGTCGCTCGCAAACTCAAGTGCGTCGCATGCCGGGCCGATAAGCCAAGATGTCGAGGGCAGTTCGACCTTTCCGGCGGTCTTGGCCTTGAGCTTGAAACTCGCCACCGCGCCAGTACCGTTGTAGAGCTTGCCATCGCCGCGGTTGGCAAAGGCGAGATTGATAGTCTGCGTTCCGTCCACGAACTGGACCTTCTCGCGAGACAGGTTCTCCATGCCGGCAGTCGAGCCGTCCTGCGCGATGCTCTCGGACACAAACTCGAACTGGTCGCTCTTGAAGTTGACGAGGGCGCCCAGGGCGTTGACGTTCTTGGCGTCGGCCGCATAGACATCAACGGTGATCTCATCACCGGCCTCGACCTCGGTCTTGCTCGGAATCACCGCGAGCGAACCTGCGACCTTGCCCTTTTGTTTAGTGCCGCCGTCAAGACCCGCCATGGTGAACGAGTAATCGTAGACGTCGTAAACGCCGTTATCGTTGAGGTCGGCGAAGTGGTCGCGGATCTGCGAACCGAACGTCGGGGTATCGGGCTCGCGATTCTCGAGGCCCAGATAGTTCTTCATGTTGGAGTAGTCTCCGTCGGAGATCGTGGCCTTGTTGAGGTTGGAGCCCACGGCGAAGCCATCCGTGCCGTCGGTCTTGTAGATGGCAATCTCGGACGCGGAGAAGAAATTGCCGACCGAGGCGAGCGGTGTCATGCGCACGTAACGGGCGGCCACGGTGCCGTCAAACGCTACCGTCTTACAATCAGCGGAACGTGCCCAATCGACCTCCTGGCTCGTCCAGTGGACGCCATCGAGACTCGTCTCAACACGCATCTTGGTCACGGTGCCGTTGCCGGCGTCATCGCGCGGATAGTACTCGAGCTTATCGAGCTTGTAAGCGCGTCCATAGTCAACGGTAAGCGCCTTGCCCAGATCGTTGCCACCGGAGTGGAAACCGCCGTCGCCCGACTGGAACTCATGGTCGAAGGCGAGCTCGGCCTTATGGCTGCCGTAAAGTGAGCCCTCCCAGGTGATTTCCTCGGCGTCGGGGACGTTCCGCCACGGATCGAGTGCGGAGTTCGCCTCGAGCACATCGCTCCAGGCGGAGTAACCTTCGGCGTTGCGCGAACGAATCTGGTAGGTGTGCTTGCTATTGTAGGCGAGGTCGGTGTGCGTGAACTCGGCCGCATCACCCACGGCAAACACAGTGCCGTCGACCTTAAGGTCGTAGGAGGTAGCACCATCGACCTTTCCCCAGGTGAGCTTGATGCTCGTTGGGGTCGTGGCGTCCTCGGGGGCAGCAAGGTTCGTGGGTGCGGAGAGGTTCTCGTTGAGGCGATCGGCTGTGAGCGTGGCGTCGGCGTTCACGAAACCGCCCAGCTCAAGCGTCTGCGCCGCTGCAGCAACATCGGTCTTCGCGAACTTGACGTAGACCTTGGGGTTCGTGGTGATCTTGGTGTTGTTAAAGCTCTCGCCCTGCTCGGCCTCGGTGCCGTCCGCATCGCTGCCGTAGTGGTTGAGGTTGGGGGTCTCGCTGTAGAAGTAGACCGCCTGGCCGGCCTCGGGGGTCGCGGCGTCAAAGGTCTCCTGCGAGTCGACCTCAACCACGTTGAGTGCGGATCCGCCGTTCTTGGCGACAACGCTCGTGGGCTTGGCGGACACATTGGCCACGAAGGTCGTGGTGCGGTTGGAGTCGTAGCCGTTGTAGCCGCCCTGCGAGGCCTCGGCGGTAAAGGTCGCGGTGCCGCCTGCGGCCTTGGAGCTGTAGACGGTGCTCACATGCTCACCGTAGGAGATATTGTCGATCGTGCCGTAGGAATCGTCCTCAGTCGTGTTGTTCTCGATGGAGGAGCCGTCGTCCTCGTACTGCGTAAAGGTGCCGTCGCCCTCGGTGGCGAAGAACTCGACGATACGCTGGCTGCGGTCGGTACCCTTGGTGTTGGTGTCGCTCACGGCCTCGGGGTTGTTGTTCTCGGCGTACATCGGCACGATAGCGTTGGCCTTCACAAACAGCGGCAGCTTCCAAAGCGGAGCCTCGTAGTTGTTGAGAACCTGGCCGCCGCGATACTGCTTACCCGAGAAGTAATCGATCCAGATGGTGGGATTCTCGTCGGTGCCGTAGTTGGGGAGGTAAATCCCATTGCGAATGTCGTTGCCGTTCTCGTCTGCCTGGGTATCCTGATACACCGGTGCCACTAGGAAGTTCTCACCGAACATATACTGGTACTGCGTCGAAGTGCTTGCGGCGTACTCGGAGTTGTCGGAAAGCAGCATGGCGCGGATCATGGGCAGGCCGGCATCGCCGTTACCCGTGTCGATGTTGGCCGCCGAGGCCGCGCTCGTGTAGATATAGGGCATGAGCTGCGCCTTGAGCTTGAGGTAGAAGCGCGAGATGCCTGTGTAGGGATCGCCGTGCGTCATGGGCGATTTACGGTAGGTGCCCCAACCGTCCATGTCAAGCATAGAGGGCGTGAACGTCTTCCACTGGTAGTCACGCGCAGAGATGATGGGGTCGCCGCCAAAGATGCCATCCATGTCGGAGCCGATGTTGGGGTTGCCCGAAAGACTCTGACCGATATACGTGGGGATATGGAAGCGAATGTACTCCCAGTTACCGCCATACTGGTCGCCGGTCCAAATGCCACCAAAGCGCTGCGTGCCGGCCCAACCATCGAGCGTGATGATGTTGGGGCGCTTGTTAGCGCCGGTCGTCACCGTGTCATAAGCTGTCTTGATGCCATTAAGACCAAAGGAGTAGCCAGATCCAACCCAGGCAACGTCGGTCTTAAGGGTAGTGATGCCTCCCGTCTTGACCTCGGCGTCGAAGTCGCGAAGCAGATGCCACGGGGTCTCAGGGTTGCTGTCGGGCTCAAGGTTGGACTGGGTCCACAAGCCCGTGCTCACACCCTTGGAGTTGGCATACTCGGTGAACTTCTTAAGGTTGTCGACATTGGCACGCACAGCGTTAAGACGGTCGGCCGAGCTCGCTCCGTCGGAGTTGACGCCGCCGGTCTTGTAGTAACCGTTCTGGCCATAGCCGGCGCCGTAACCGTCGTTCGGCAGGAACCAGCCGAGCGGCATGTCGTTGTCCTCGTAGTCATCGATAACCTGACGAGCAGAGAACTGGCGGTCGAAATCGGTCGCTTTCATGTTCTCGGTATCAACCGTAGGGCCCTCACCGTTGAGCGTCTCGGCCGCAAGTGTGCCGTCGAGCTTGTAGCCCGTCGACATGCCAGACTCGTACTTAACGTCGCCCTTCTCGCTCGAGGACTTGCTGCCCTTGGTCTCCCACTTCTTTTGACCCGAGGTCGTTGACCAGCCATCACGGTTATAGGCATTAAGATGACCAAGGTAGAACCCGTACTCGGGCAGCAGTACCGGGTTACCGGTCACCTTGTAGTAGTCCTGCAGCATCTCGGTTGCCACGTTCGAAGCGCCCTCGTTGGTCGCCACGAAGTAGTAGGCATCAAACTCATTCTCGCTGTGCAAAGTCGTGACCGTCGATGAGTCCGTGGAACCGAAGTCGTAGGAACCCTCTGCAAACGTGTTTCGGAGTACGCCGTAGCCGTCACTCGTCCAATAAAACGGGTTGGGCGAGGCAACGCCGCCATCGGTCCAGTTGTTCGTGTTGGAGATGGCGATGGTCTGGTTGGTGTGCAGGAAGCGTCCGTTCTGGGTGCCGCCGCCAAAGAAGTTCTCGGACTTCTCCTTGGCGAGCGTCTGGACGGTACCCTTCTTATCAAGGTCGAGGGACGCGGACTCGGAAACCACGACACGGTCGCCTGACTTGATACTCATCTTGCCGGTCGCCTTGTCCAGGATCACGGTCGCCTTTCCGCCGGTGATCTCGATAGTGTCGCCCTTGTCGGCAACCGTCGCACTCGGCTTGCTGTAGGTGTCCGAGGTATCGGGCTGAGCCTGGATTTTAGCCGTGTGGGACTTACTGCGCGGTGTGGCGTAATCGGAAAACTCACCCTTGGGGTCGACGTTATAACGGAAAATACCGTCCTCGAGGAACGTAATACGGCCCTTGATGCCGTCAGCGAAATCGATGTCGACGACATTCGAGGCAGACTGGGACACGGTCGCTGAGTCGACGCCCTTGAGTGGCGTGGCAATCGCCTGTTGGGGATTGGCAAACACGAGCGTCGCTGCAGTGGCAACGAGGACCGCGCTTCCCTTCACCCACCGTTTCGTAAAAATGAAATTCCTGCGCACCTGGTCTCCTTTCTTCCGAGATGCTGAGGTGCCGAGGACGCCCCCCGGCAGCATGGGAAAACGTATCAAACGGGGATGTTCGGTACATTCCGCACAATGGGGCCACCCGTTACCAAGGGGCCAACTGGTAGTAACCAGATAGCCACCTACTTGGTCATATCAATATATGGGAGCACTTGCGCAACCAAGTTCGGAAAACCACCAGCGGCAGTAAAATGAGCGTCAACGGCAAGGTGGGCTTAATAAGCCATACCAATTGGTTCTTCAGTCAAATACCAATCTAGCAAAAATGTACTGTTTATCTGGTATTACACAGACCATACCTTTCCCTCGGGAACTGGGCTTCGCGAAGTTTCCCGAGGGAAAGGCTCAGCCGCCACCCTGCGACCTACCGGGGGTTGCCATGGCGTACGTTGGCTGATTTGGTTTGGATAAAAAGGTTGGCGGAGAGTGATGGGCAGTTAGTTCAGATACGTATAATTTGGCCGTGGCCTTGGGCACGAAACTGCCGCTTGGAAGCCGGCGCGGACCCAGTATTGGGCCGTTCCCAGCTTGACAGAGCGTCTTTATCGATTCAGATTGCCAAAAATAGGCTGAATGAGTCCAAATCGATCTTCTCCTACTCTCTAGAAAACACGAATTTGAACTAACTGTCCAGAGGCGTCCTCGACTAACAGTAAAAAGGCCTCCATACAAAGAGTGGGCCCTGCCGCTCGAACGAACGGCAGGGCCCACACTCACTTTCTTTTTCAGCCCTAGTCATCGCGCAAAGCCCCTTCGGCAGCACACGGTGCAGCCAAGTCACCGCAGGCCGGGGCGGGAGGCGGTCCTTTCTCTCGGAAAACTTCGCGAAGCCCAGTTTCCGAGAGAAAGTGTCCGGCTGCCGCCCCGGCCGGACAGCTCAATCTACACCGTGTGCTGCGGCAGGTCCTGCAGGGCGATGACGTCCATGCCCATGTCGTTGGCGCTGCCGTGACCCTGCTGGTCCTCGCGCACCGCCTCGATGGCACTCACGTACGTGTTGGCAGCGGACATCGCGGTCACGCAGGTTACGCCGCGGCGCACCGCCTCGGTACGCAACAGATAGCCGTCGCCGCGCGAACCCGGGCCGTACGGCGTGTTGATAATCACCGCGATCTTGCCATCGGCGATGAGGTCGCCGATGTTGGGGCGCTCGCCGTCGTGCGGGCCGCTAATCTTCTCCACGATCTCGCACGTCACGTTGCCTCCACGCAGCACGCGCGCCGTACCCTCGGTGGAGCAGATGTCAAAGCCCAGGTAACGCAGGATACGCGCGACCGAAAGGATGTGGCGCTTGTCGCGGTCGCACACGCTGATGAATACCTTGCCGGCGCTCGGGTCGGGCAGCTTGTAGTCGATCGCCAGCTGCGTCTTGGCATATGCCTCGGGATAGCTCTTGGCGATGCCCATGACCTCGCCCGTCGACTTCATCTCGGGCCCCAGGATGACGTCGGCGCCCGGGAAACGACCCCAGGGCATGACGGCTTCCTTCATGCAGAACCAGTCCAGCTGACGTTCGTCGCTCGGCAGGCCCAAGCTCGCGATGGAATCGCCTGCCATGATGCGCGCCGCGCATTTGGCCAGCGGCACACCGGTGGCCTTGGAGATAAACGGCACGGTACGGCTGGCGCGCGGGTTGGCCTCGATCACGTAGACGGTCTCGCCCTTGATGGCATATTGCACGTTGACCAGACCGCGGACTCCCAGCGCCATCGCGATGCGGCGCGTGGTCTCGCGGAGCTTCGCCTGCAGGCTCTCGCTAAAGCTGAACGGCGGGATGCAGGTCGCGGAGTCGCCGGAGTGAATACCGGCTTCCTCGATATGCTCCAGGATGCCGCCGATGTATACCTCTTCGCCATCGCACAGGGCGTCGACATCGGACTCGATTGCGCCCTCCAGGAAGCGGTCCAGATACACCGGGTAGTCGGGGCTGATGCGCGCAGCCTCTGCCATGTAATCGCGCAGATGCTCGGCATCGTAGGCGATCATCATGCCACGGCCGCCCAGCACGTAGCTCGGACGCACCAGCAGCGGGTAGCCAATATGCGCGGCCACGGCCTCGGCCTCCTCAAACGAGGTTGCCTGGCCCGCCGGCGGATACATGATGCCCAGCTTGTCGAGCAGGGCGGCAAAGCGCTCGCGGTCCTCGGCAAAGTCGATGGCGTCGGGCTTGGTACCCATGATGTTCACGCCGCTCTCCTCGAGCATGCGCGCCAGCTTAAGCGGGGTCTGACCGCCGAGCGTCACCACGACGCCGTCGGGGCGCTCAACATCGATGACATCCATGACGTCCTCGTAGGCGAGCGGCTCAAAGTACAAGCGGTCCGAGGTGTCGTAGTCAGTCGAGACGGTCTCGGGGTTGCAGTTGACCATGATGGTCTCGAAGCCGCGGGCCGCCAGCGCGTAGCTCGCGTGCACGCAGCAGTAATCGAACTCGATACCCTGGCCAATGCGGTTGGGGCCGGCGCCCAGGATCATCGCCTTGGGCTTGTCCGCCGGCGTGGTCTCGTCGGGAGCCACGCACTTTTTGGCGTCCGGGCTCGTGCGGAAGATATTCTCGTAGGTCTTGTAATGGTACTCCGTGGCGCTCGAGAACTCCGCAGCGCAGGTATCGACCGTCTTCATGCTGGGGACCACGCCCAGACCCTTGCGGTAGGCGCGCACAAAGCGCTCGTCCGAGCCGGTCAGCGCGGCGATCTCGGCGTCGCTCGTGCCATACTGCTTGAGCAGGCGCATCGCGTCGGCGTCAATGTCCTCCACGCGCAGGCCGCGGATGCTCTCCTGAACCTGCACCATGTCGTTGATACGGTTGAGGTACCACGGATCGATACCGCAGATGGCATGGATGCGGGCGATGTCCCAGCCACGGCGCAGGGCCTCGACCACAAAGAAGATGCGGTGCTCGGTCGGGGTGCCCACGGCCCGGGCGAGCTCGTCGTCGCTCAGCTTGTCGGCACCTTCCTTGCCACCGGCGCAGATGCCCTGGTGATCGTCCTCCAGCGAGCGCATGGCCTTGCCGAAGGCCTCCTCAAAGGTGCGGCCGATCGCCATAATCTCGCCCACGGCCTTCATGCGCGTGGTGAGCGTGGGGTCGGTACCCTTGAACTTCTCGAAGGCAAAGCGCGGCACCTTGACCACGCAGTAGTCAATCGTGGGCTCAAAGCAGGCAGGCGTTGCCTTGGTAATGTCGTTGACGATCTCGTCGAGCGTGTAGCCCACAGCCAGGCGCGCGGCGGCCTTGGCGATGGGGAAACCCGTGGCCTTGGAGGCCAGCGCGGACGAACGGCTCACGCGCGGGTTCATCTCGATGACAATCAGGCGGCCGGTCTGGGGGTTCACGGCAAACTGCACGTTTGATCCGCCGGTCTCGACGCCAATCTTCTCCAGAATGGCGAGCGACGCGACACGCATGCGCTGATACTCAAGGTCGGAGAGCGTCTGCGCCGGCGCCACGGTGATGGAGTCGCCGGTGTGCACGCCCATGGGGTCGAGATTCTCGATGGAGCACACGATGATGCCGTTGCCGGCGTGGTCACGCATGACCTCCATCTCATACTCTTTCCAGCCCTCGATGGACTCCTCGACCAGCACCTCGTGAGCGGGCGAGAGCTCCAGGCCCTGGCTCACGATGGAGACAAGCTCCTCGTGGGTGTGAGCGATGCCGCCGCCGGCGCCACCGAGGGTAAAGCTCGGACGCAGCACGCAGGGATATCCCAGGCGCTCGGCGATAGCCTCGGCGTCGGCGACGCTGTAGGCGTAGCCCGAGCGCGCGACCTCCAGGCCAATCTCGGCCATGGCCTCGTTAAAGAGTTTGCGGTCCTCGCCGCGCTCGATGGCGGCAAGGTCGCAGCCGATCATCTCGACGCCGTACTTGTCGAGCGTGCCGTCTTTCGCCAGCTCGACGGCGACGTTCAGACCGGTCTGACCGCCCAGCGTGGGCAGCAGCGCGTCCGGGCGCTCTTTCTTGATCACGCGCTCGATAAACTCGGCGGTGATGGGCTCGACATAGGTGCGGTCGGCAAGACCCGGGTCGGTCATAATGGTCGCCGGGTTGGAGTTGACCAGGATGACCTCAAAGCCATCCTCCTTGAGCACCTTGCAGGCCTGGGCGCCGGAGTAGTCGAACTCACAGGCCTGGCCAATAACGATGGGGCCCGAACCAATGACGAGGATGCGCTTGATGTCAGTACGTTTAGGCATGTTAGTTCTCCTCGTTCTTGGTCGCGGCGGAACCACCATCGGCAAAATTCCAGCCGGCGAGGCGGTCCTTCGCGGTGTCGATGTCCAGGTAGTTCTCCTCGCCGTCCATGAGTCGCGTAAAGGCGGTAAAGAGATAGTGGGCATCGGTGGGGCCGGGCGAAGCCTCGGGATGGTACTGGACCGAGAAGCACGGGGCGTCGAGCAGCTGGATGCCCTCGGCGGTGCCGTCGTTGAGGTTCACGTGCGTCAGGCGAATGCGGCCGAAGCGCTCGTTCATCACGACCGGCGCGATACCGCGGCGCACCCAGACGCGCAGGTCGCCATCGGCCGCGTGCTCGGTCTCGCCACCGGAAAGCTCGGGGACAAGCTTGCCCAAGCTGGGGAACAACAGGCCAAAGCCATGGTTTTGCGCGGTAATCTCCACGCGGCGGCTCACCAGGTTCATAACCGGCTGGTTACCACCGCGGTGACCGAACTTAAGCTTTTCCATCTGAGCGCCGCAGGCCAGGCTGATCATCTGATGACCCAGGCAAATACCAAAGACCGGCACCTTGCCGATCAGCTGCTGCACCTGCTCGTAGGTCTCCACCACGGCATCGGGGTCGCCGGGGCCGTTGGATAAAAAGACACCGTCGGGATTCATGTCGAGCACCTCACTCGCGGGCGTATCCCACGGCACGACGGTCAGTTCGCAGCCGGCGCGGACCAGACCCTCCAGAATGCCGCGCTTCACGCCGCAGTCGTAGGCAACCACGTTGTGGCGGGCAGGGGCGGCAGGGGCAAGCGCAAAATTATGCTCGGCGGGCAGATTGCTCGCGGCAAAAGCGTGGGGCTCAGAGCAACTCACGGTCTTGACCAGATTCTCGCCCACCAGCGTCGGCGCAGCGGCCAGACACTCGGCAAGCTCGTCGACGTCGAAGATCTCGGTCGAGATAATGCCCATCTTGGAACCATTGTCGCGCAGATGGCGCACCAGAGCGCGGGTGTCGACACCCTCGATAGCGACGATGCCGTGAGCGCGCAGGTACTCCGGCACGCTGACGGCCGAGCGCCAGTTAGAAGGCGTGGCGCACATGTCGCGAACGATCATGCCGCGCATGGCCGGAGCGCTCGCAGGGCGCACGGCGTCGCCGGGGAAGGCCGACTGGACGTCGGTCTCGTCGATACCGTAGTTGCCGATCTGCGGGTAGGTCATGGTTACGATTTGACCGGCATAACTCGGGTCGGTCATGACCTCAAAGTAGCCCTCGAGCGAGGTGTTGAAGCAGACTTCGCCGGTCGCGGTGCCCTCGGCGCCGCATGCACGTCCATAAAAAATGGTCCCATCCTCAAGATACAGGATGCAGGGACCGCAGGTGCCCTTGCTGGTTTTGGCCAGCATACGCTGGCAAAGCTCGCTGGGCGCGAAGGTGCGGGCGGCAGCGCCCGCGATATGGTTGTTCGCCATAATTCTCCTTCCCGGTCTCACAGGACCGGCTTAAAGGTGTGTAGTTAGGCCTCGCGGTATTGTAACCGCAAGCATGCCTCATGGCGTTAATTTCATAGAAATGTTTACAAAGTGATAATTATGACTTTCTATGCATAATGATTTTTCTGGGACGGGGATTAAAAATCATCCCGCGGGGCTTGTGGCTCACGCGGGATGATGGCGTCTTACTTTTTCTTGTCCTGTTCCAGCAGATCGGACGGTGAGCGATCGGGCTTGCCGCCGCGGAAAATCTCGCGGCCATGCAGACGATGCTCCAGGTCACGTTCGGCCTTTTCCTCGTCAATCTTGGTCTGGCTCACCACCGGGTCCTCGATCAGCGACGAAACCGAGTTCACCTGTTTTTGAATGCGCTCGGCAATGGTGTCGTCCATGCTTACGATGCGCATCTTCCAGTCGATACTCGTGGCGTTGGATGAGCTCTTGGTCCACACAAACGTCAAAATGGCGCTCTGATGACCCCGCGCGGGAAACATGCCAAAGAAGGAATCGTGCTGAATGTTGCTATTCTCGTCGATATAGGCGTGAACGTTATACACCACGCGGTCGATCTTATCGTTGAGCAGCGCGTTGGTCGCAAGCGCAGCGGCCTGAATCTGCCCGTTGGACAGCAGCTCGAGCTCGTTGGCAGACGATGTGTCCAACACCGTCACCTCGACCGTGCCCGTACGCTCATCAGCTTCATCGACGGTAAAGTCGAGCGGGAACTGCGTAAAGCCGTTGCCCCACTCAAGGCCGCCTTTCAGCGCCGTCGAAACGGTATCGACCGAAACGCTCTCGGACAGGTTGGCGGTGTTCAGACGACGCATCACGCCGTAGCCGATCTGCATGCCCACGATCAGCACCAAAATACCAATGACCACGGCCATCGCGGTCTTCGTAATGGTATGACTCACCTGCGAACCCGAAGGATCGTCCTCGGACAGCGGGTCGATATGTTTTGCCTGGCTCGCGCGGTCCTCGCTGCGCAGCTGCGCTAGCGCCGCTTTGTCACCGCGCTTGGCCGCAGCCTCCTTCTCACGCATGCGCTCGGTTCGCTTTTTGGCAAGCGTGGGATCCAAGACACCGGATGCATCGATTTCGGAGAATAACTCCGTCACTTCTTCCGGAGTCAAAGGGTTCTTGTCAGCCATAAACTTCCTGTCATATCAATCAGTCGAGCTCGTGCGCACGCACACCTTCGAACTGCATTCGATAGTAACGGGCATAGGTGCCGCCACGGGCGAGAAGCTCCTCGTGCGTGCCACGCTCCACAACGCGACCATGCTCAACGGTCGCAATCTCATCGGCATGCTTAATGGTCGAAAGACGGTGGGCAATGATGATTGTGGTACGGCCGCGTGCCAGCTCCTCGAGTGACTCCTGCACCGCCTCCTCGCTCTCGTTATCCAAAGCACTCGTCGCCTCGTCCAAAATCAGGATCTTGGGGTTCTTGAGAAACACGCGCGCAATGGCAACGCGTTGCTTCTGTCCGCCCGAAAGACGGCTGCCGCGCTCGCCCACCACGGTGTCATAACCCTGTGGAAGCGACTCGATAAAGGCATCGATGTTGGCACGACGGGCGGCTCCGGCGATCTCTTCTGCCGTGGCGCCCGGCTTGCCGTAGGCGATGTTCTCGCCGATTGTTCCGTCAAACAGGTAGACATCCTGCTGCACCAGACCGATGGCGCGGCGCAGGCTCTGCTGCGTCACATCGCGCACGTCCTGACCGTCGATGCTAATGGATCCGGCAGCAACGTCATAAAAGCGCGGCAGCAGCGAACAGGTCGTGGACTTGCCACCGCCCGAAGGGCCAACCAAAGCGATGGTCTGCCCGGGCTTGATGGACAGATCCATATGGTCGATAACGGGACGCTCGTCGGCATCGCCCTCGCCCAGCTCAACATCCTCGTAGTTAAAGCACACGTCGTGATAATCCACGGCGCCGGCGGTCACCTGCAGATCCGTGGCGCCCGGCTTGTCCTGGATATCCGGCGCGGTCGAGAGCACCTCGTCCATGCGCTTAAAGCCGGCAATGGCCTTCTGATACGTTTCGGCCGAATTGACGAGTGTCTCGAGCGGCGTGCAGAACAGCGAAATGTAGAGTGCAAACGTCGCCATATCGACCGCCTGCAGCTGACCCTGGGCAACGAGCCAACCACCCAGCAGCACCACGATCACGTACAGCACGCCCGAGAGCAGGCCATACGTCGCAGTATAGACGCCCATGGCGTGGTACATGTTTTCCTTGGACGAAAGGTAGCGGTCGTTAGAGGCACGGAATTTGGCGCGCTCGGTCTCCTCATTGGCAAAGCTCTTGACCACGCGCATGCCCGCCAGCGAATCCTGCAGCTGCGCATTGATGCCGCTGATCTTTTTGCGGTTGTCGCTAAAGACCTCGCGCATGCGCATGTTCTGCCAAAACATAATGACCGCAAACGCCGCCGTCACCACGGCCATGGCGAGCGCCAGCACCGGGGCGATGGTAAAGAGGATCACAAACGAGCCGATAATCTCGATGCCGCAGATGATGATCCACTCGGGCACGTGATGCGCCGCCTCGCAGATATCGAACAGGTCGTTGACCACGCGGCTCATCATGTCGCCCGAGCTGTTGCAGTCGAAGTACGCAAAGCTAAAGCGCTCGTACTGGTCAAACAGGTCCTCGCGCATCTTGGACTCCATGCGCGCGCCCATCACGTGGCCCCAGTAGCTCACAAAGTAGCGGCAGGCGCAACGGATGATATACATCAGCACCAAACCCACCGCAATCATGCCGAGCGCCTGCATAATGGCAGCCTGACCCTGGGTAAACAACCCGCCGGTCAGATTGCGCAGAATAATAGGAAACGCAAGGTCAATGGCAGCAAGCACCAGAGCGCAAACAGTATCGGCAACAAAAAGCCCCATCTGGGGCTTGTAATACGACAAAAAACGCTTCAGCATGTGTCCCTCAAAGAAATATCAGCAACGTAAGGCCCTGGGACAAAGTAATCAGTAGTACTTGTCCCAGGGCTATCCCCACTCGTTACAGCTCGGCTCCGCCTAGTCTGTGCGCGATGCTATCGCAGGCCAAGGCGCCTACGACGGTCTTGGCATCTTCGATCTTGCCGTCGAGCACGGCGTCGATCAGCTCGTGCAGCGGCACGAGGTCCACGTTGACGAACTCGTCATCATCGGGGTTGGGTGCATCGAACTCGAGCTTGGTGGCCAGGTAGATGTGAATAATCTCGTCACAGAAGCCGCAGGTCGTGACAATCGACGTCAAAAAGCGAATGCGACCGGCCCTAAAGCCCGTCTCCTCGTGCAGTTCGCGCTTGGCGCAATCGAGCGGATCCTCGCCCGGGTCGAGCTTGCCGGCGGGAATCTCGACCGTCACGCGGTCGATGGCGGTGCGGTACTGACGCACCAGCACAATCTTGCCGCTCTCGGTCAGCGCCACAACGGCCGCCGCGCCCGGATGGCGAATGATGTCGCGGGCGCTGCGGTGGCCGTTGGGCAGCTCAACCTCAAGACGGTGGACGTCGAGGATCTTGCCCTTCCAGGCGCACTCCTCCGAAAGAATCTTCTCGTGCAGCTCGGCATCGTGCGGGTCGTCATCGCCCAGCACCAGCATCGGCTCGTCGACAACCTCGCCACCCGGCTCGCCCTCGGCGTGTCCGTACGCGCGGCTATCTTCTTCGACGATCTGCGCGTCCACGAGCTCTTCGTTCTTCTCGTCCATCCGTCTCATTCCTCTCGGACTTTAGGCATCCCAGGCGTCGCGGCCACGCAGCGCGCGCAGGCCGATGTCATGACGCAGAGTCTTGCCCTCAAAATCAATCTTCTCGCAGGCCTCGTAGGCAAGGTTGCGAGCGTTCTCGAACGTGTCGCCCAGCGCGGTCACGGCAAGCACGCGGCCGCCGTTGGTCACGAGCTGACCGTCCACCACGGCGGTGCCGGCATGGTACACGGTCACGTTCTCCATGGCCTCGGCATCGGCGATGCCAGTAATGGCTTTGCCCTTCTCATAGCTGCCGGGGTAGCCCGCACTCGTCAGGACAACTGCCACAGCCCACTCGTCACGCCAATCGAGCTCAATCTGATCAAGCTCGCAGTTGGCGCAGCCGAGCATAACCTCGACCAGGTCGTTCTTGAGGCGCGGCAGCACGACCTGCGTCTCGGGGTCGCCAAGGCGGGCGTTGAACTCCAGCACCTTGGGGCCGGCGGGGGTGAGCATAAAGCCGCCGTACAGGCAGCCGCGGTAGTCGATACCCTCGGCAGCAAGCTCGGCCACGGTCTGCTCCATGACCGCCACCATGGTGGCGTGCTCCTCGTCGGTCACGATGGGCACCGGGCTGTAAACGCCCATGCCGCCGGTGTTGGGGCCTTTGTCGCCCTCGAGCGCGCGCTTGTGGTCCTGCGAGGTGGCCATGGGGCGCACGGTCTTGCCGTCGGTAAAGGCCAGCAGCGAGCACTCGGGGCCGGTCAGCATCTCCTCGATAACCACGGTGTTGCCGGCATCGCCAAAGGTGCCGCCAAAGCACTCGCGCACGGCCTCCTCGGCCTGCTCAAGTTCGGTCGCCACGATAACGCCCTTGCCCGCGGCAAGGCCGTCGGCCTTGACGACCAGCGGAGCGCCCTGCTCACGCACATAAGCAAGAGCCGAAGCCTCGTCGGTAAACGAGCCGTAGGCTGCCGTCGGAATGCCCGCGCGCTCCATGAGCTGCTTGGAGAACAGCTTGGAGCCCTCCATCTGGGCGCCCTCGGCACCCGGGCCAAAGCAGGGAATACCCGCCGCGCGCACGGCGTCGGCCACGCCCGCCACGAGCGGAGCCTCGGGGCCAATTACCACGAGTCCGCATCCGTGGCTCTGCGCAAACGCCGCCACGGCCGCAGGATCGCAGTCGTCGAGAACAACGTTCTCGCCGCAGCTCGCGGTGCCGCCGTTGCCCGGCGCGATGTAGAGCTTGCCGGCGCGCGGTGATGCTGCGAGCTTAGCTGCCAAAGCATGCTCACGGCCGCCGCTGCCCAACAACAGGATGTCGATGGTTTGAGTGTCCGCCTTCAAGGGTGCCTCCTCTATGGATGAATGGCCCGCTCCGCGCGAGCCCTTTGCAAGCAAATATACCCCTCGGCCGCCCGCTTGGGCTGCAAAGGGGTATATCGCAATAACCAAATAGTCCCGATTACTTCCAGAATCGGTTGATGATCTGCTCGCGACCGGCGCCGACGCCAATGAACGTCACGCGGGTGTGTGCCAGATCCTCGATAAACGCCACGTAGTCCTGAGCCTCCTGCGGCAGCTCATCAAAGCTGCGGCAACCGGTGATGTCGCACTTCCAGCCGGGGAGCTCCTCGTAGATGGGCTTGGCATGCTCAAAGCGCACCTGATGCTCGGGCACGCTGGTGTAGCGCTCGCCATCGACGTCGTAGGCCACGCACACCTTGATGGTGTCGAAGGCCGAAAGCACGTCGAGCTTAGTCAGGGCGATATCGGTGAGGCCGTTGACGCGTGAGGCGTAGTTGGCGATGGGGCCGTCGAACCAGCCGCAGCGACGACGGCGACCGGTGGTCACACCGTACTCATAGCCCTCCTCGGTCAGCGTGTGGCCGGCCTCGGACTCATAGGAAAGCTCGGTGGGCATGGGGCCCGAACCGACGCGGGTGATATAGGCCTTCATGACGCCCAGCACGCGGTCGACGTTCTTCATGCCCACGCCGGAGCCGGTGATGGCGCCGCCGGCGGTGCAGTTGGAAGACGTCACGTACGGATAGGTGCCGTGGTCGATGTCGAGCAACGTCGCCTGGGCGCCCTCAAACAGCAGGTCCTTGCCCTCATCGATCATGTTGTTGAGCAGCAGGCTCGTCTCGGTGATGTAGGGACGCAGGCGCTCGGCCATGGGCAGGTACTCGTCGCAAATCTGGTCCACGGTGTAGGTGGGCAGGTTGTAGATGAGCTCAAGCTCGGGGTTCACGCGGGCGAGAGCGGTCTCCAGCTTGTCGCGGAACAGCGCCTCGTCCAGCATATCCTGCATGCGCAGGCCAATGCGGGCCATCTTGTCCTGATAGCACGGACCGATACCGCGCTTGGTGGTACCAATGTTCTTCTTGCCGAGCTTCTGCTCAAAGGCGCCATCCAGGTCGATGTGGTACGGCATGATGACATGCGCGTTGCCGCTAATCTTGAGGTTCTTGGTGGTGATGCCGTCGGCCTCGAACATGTCGATCTCCTCAAGGACAACCTTGGGGTTGACGACGCAGCCGTTACCGATCACCGACACATGGTCGGAATACATGATGCCGGAGGGCACCTGGTGCAGGCCGTACTTCTTGCCGTTGACGACGATGGTGTGGCCGGCGTTGTTGCCGCCCGAGTAGCGCACGACGGCATCGAAGTCGCCGGCGACCAGGTCGCAGATCTTACCCTTGCCCTCATCGCCCCACTGGGCACCGACCAAAACGGTTGACGGCATGTTTACTCCTTACATTCATGGACTGTCTACGCGCCACGCCGGCACGCAGAAGCACAAAACATTCCCAGTATACCCGTGCAACGGGCGCCTGTCCTACTCCTCGGCATGTGCCCCATCAAGCTCATAGAACTTGGTGGATGCCGGCAGGAACATCAGGTCGACGTCGCCGATCGGGCCCGAACGGTTCTTGGCCACGACGATACGCGTAACGCCCTCGTCGGGTCGATCGTCGCGCGAGGCTTCGGCCTCGTCGGCGGAGCGGTCCAAGAACATAACGATATCGGCGTCCTGCTCGATGGAGCCCGATTCACGAAGGTCGGAAAGCTGCGGGCGCTTGCCGGTACGGGATTCGACCTGACGCGAGAGCTGCGACAGCGCGATGAGCGGGATCTTGAGTTCCTTGGCCATGATCTTCAGACCACGCGACATCTCGGAGACCTCGACGGTACGGCTCTCGGAGCGGCGTCCCGGCGGAGGACTCACCAGCTGCAGGTAGTCCAGGATGATGATGGCCTTCTCCTTGTTGTGGAGCATGCGGCGGCTCTTGGCGCGAATCTCGGTCACTGTGGTGCCGGGCGTATCGTCAATCAGAATATCGAGCTTGGACAAGGTCTGCGTGGCCTCGTTGATATTGGGCCACTGCTCGGGGCTAATGCGGCCCATGCGGAAGTCACTGATCGAAATCATGGCGTAGGCGCAAATCAGACGCTGGGCAATTTCCTTGCCCGACATCTCCAGCGAGAAGAAGCCGACGGTATAACCGGCCGCGGCAGCGTTGAGCGCCAGATTCAGGGCGAACGACGTCTTACCCACAGCAGGGCGGGCACCGATGATGATGAGCTGGCCCTCGCGAAAACCCATGAGCATGCGGTCGAGCGACGGGAAGCCCGTGGGCACGCCCGCAGCCTGGCCGCCTGCCTGGCACACTTCCTCGGCCTCGTTATAGGCCTCGACCATAAACTCGGTCAGCGTCTTGTAGCTCGACTTGACCTCGCGCGCCGTGACCTTGAGCAACTTGCTCTCGGCCAGCTCCACGACCTCTTTGGTATCGGTGGGAGCGTTATAGGCCAGCGCGTTGATCTCGTTGGTGGCGCCGATCAGCTCACGCAGCATCGAATCGCGGCGAACGATAGCGGCATGGTGCTGCCAGTTGACGAGCGACAGGGTCTGACCCATCAACTCCAAAATGTAGGCCTCGCCGCCCACGGCATCAAGCTTGTTGATGCTTCGCAGGTAATCGATCAGCGAGATGGAGTCGATGGGAATGCGGCTGTTGTACATATCGACCATCGCGGTATAGATGGTCTTATGAATGGGCCGGTAGAAGTCATCGGGCTGCAGCTCGACCTGGGCCTCTTCGACCACCTCGGGCGATAGCAGCATAGCGGCCAGTACATTGGCCTCTGCATCTTGGTTTTGGGGAAGACCCAACTTGGAGCCGCGGTCCTCAACCGTCAGCCCGGTCTCCCTATCGTCATATGCCATGAGCATCCTCATTCATATCGCTTGCGAGCATCCATAGTATCAGCCACGGTCCCAAAACGCGCCGCGCGCCGCCAATCATCACCGAACCAAACGGATGAACGGTCCTGTATATAGGACTTCGACGCAACGTTCACCATGACACTCACTCAGCGCAAAAAACAAAAGGGCGCCCTGGTTTCCCAGAGCGCCCTTCTTAGAACAAGATTGTTGCGTTGCAGCAAATGCTACTCGGCAGCAGCCTCAGTCTCGACCTCGGCGGTCTCGGCCTCGGCGACCTCAGCGGCCTCCTCGACCTCAGCCTCGGCAGCGAGCTCCTCGGCGGTAACGCCGACGAGAACGACAACCTCGGCCTTGATCTCGCGGTACAGCGAGATGGCAACGGTGTGGGCACCGGCAACCTTGATGGGCTTACCGAGCTCGACGCGCTTGCGGTCGATGTCCATACCGAGCTGAGCCTTGATGGCGTCAGCGATCATAGCGGCGGTAACGGAGCCAAAGAGGATGCCCTCGTCGCCGACCTTGACGTCAACGGTGACCGTCTTGCCCTCGAAGGCAGCCTTGGTCTCGTTGGCGGTAGCCAGACGGACGGCCTCGCGCTTAGCGATGTTGTTGCGACGCTCGTCAAGCTGCTTGAGGTTGCCCTTGGTGGCGGCAACAGCGAGCTTCTTGGGGAACAGGAAGTTCTCAGCGTAACCCTGAGCGACCTCTACGACGTCACCCTCGCCGCCCTTGCCCTTGATCTCATCGAGAAGAATAACCTTCATGATGCGTCTCCCTTCTTAGCCGCGGTCGCGGTTGCCACGAGAGGAAACCACGGGGACGGTGTACGGCAGGAGTGCCATCTCGCGGGCGCGCTTGATGGCATTGGCGATGTCATGCTGATGCTGCGTGCAAGCGCCAGTGACGCGACGGGGCTTGATCTTGCCACGGTCGGTCATGTACTTACGGAGAAGCTGAGTGTCCTTATAGTCGATGAACTCAGTGTTCTCCTTGCAGAACTGGCAGTACTTACGACGCGGCTGACGTGCAGAAAAATCATTAGCCATGTCAAAATACCTTTCATTTGGCAACTTCGGCGAACCGAAGCCGCCTCTCACTCAAAAATAGGTGAACAACCCTTAGAACGGGATGTCCTCATCGTAGACGTCGACCGCGGGCGGCGTAGCCACCGGTGCGGCAGGACGTGCTGCGGGCGCGGGAGCTGCGGGGGCGTAACCGCCCTGATCGTAGCCACCCTGGCCACCACGGGAGCTCATAAACTCGATCTCATCGACGATGACCTCAAGCTTGCTCCGGCGCCGGCCGTCGCGCTCCCAAGAGCTGTAGCGCAGCTTGCCCTCGATCGCGACCTTGTTTCCCTTTGCCAGGAAACGGCTCACGGCCTCGGCGCGGGTGCCGAACATGGTGCAGTCGACAAAGTTGGGATAGTCCTCCCACTCGCCAGTCTGCGGGTTGCGGCGACGATCGTTCACGGCGACGCCAAAGGACAGAACCTGGGTTCCGCCGGCGGTGGCGCGCAGCTCGGGATCACGCGTGAGGTTACCGGTGATGTTCACTCGATTGATGCTCATAACTCACTACTTCCTCTTGGGGCACAAGCCCAGTCCAAAACGACAGTCTTACTCCTGGTCGTCGCGACGGACGATCATGTGGCGGACCACAGCGTCGGTGATGCGCAGGACGCGATCAAGCTCGGCGATCTGGGTAGGATCTGCGTGGAAGTTGATGAGGGTGTAGTCACCATCGGTGAGGTCGTTGATCTCGTAGGCGAGCTTGCGCTTGCCCCACTCGTCAACGGAGTCGACCTTGCCAGCGCCCTCAGCGATCGTGGTATCGATACGCTTCATAACAGCGAGACGAGTCTCGGGGTCGAGCGACGGGTCAACAAAGAACAGCAGTTCATAAGCCTTCATATTGTCACCTCCTCTGGGCAAATGTGGCTTCAGGTCGTGAAGGTGCGCCTGAAGCAGGAAAAGACTTGGTAATAATATCTTTCAACCTCCCAGGCCGCAAGAATATGCAGCTACAACCTCATGACCTCCACATATGCCCATATTCGCACGACGTTTCATGCGCATTCCAACCAAATGCCGACCAAGAGCTTGACGGATTTGTGGACAAGATACGGTGCCGCGGGGACAAGCTGAGCCAAGCCGCAGGTCAACGGGCACAAGGCTGTGGTCGCAAAATGCATACCAGTGGTCCACAGCACCACCCAAAGATTTTTATATTCATTGCCAAGTCGCTTATGAATACCCCTTTTGAACAATTGAGTTGATCAACCACGCTGGTCGGAAGCCGTTTTTTGGCACCTCAAACCCCACTGCAACGCCAAGCGCCGCCAAGCGTTTTAAAAAATGCCAACTTTTCTGTTTGCACTTTGCGATTCCTCGTGTATACTGACTTTCGCATTTAACGGAGAGTTGTCCGAGTGGCCGAAGGAGCACGATTGGAAATCGTGTAGGCGTCAAAAGCGTCTCCAGGGTTCAAATCCCTGACTCTCCGCCAGTTAATTCCAAAGCAGGCCTTCGAGCCTGCTTTGTTTTTACCCCACGCGGAGGGGTGGCAGAGTGGTTGAATGCGGCGGTCTCGAAAACCGTTTGGCCTGTATAAGGTCACGAGGGTTCGAATCCCTCCTCCTCCGCCATTTTGGTTGAGAAAGCTCCCGAAAACGGGGGCTTTTTTGTTTAGAGTCCCTTACAAGCAAATACGGCGGAGGAGGGATTCGAACCCGTCAGGACGCGGAGCGTAAAGAAAACGCGCCAGTGGCGCGTTTTTAGCGCAGCGCGGTCGGCGCAAGCCGACCGGATAAATTTTGAGCTCCGCTCAAAATTTGGACATCCCTCCTATTCAGCCCACGCCCCCCATCACGTTCAATCCCGATCCAAGAACCCAAACATGTACATCACCCTCCAAAAACGACATTTTTCGACATCTTTGAAGGCTGACGTACACGTTTGGATTGAGCTCACGGGAGTGGCGCTATTCGGAAGGTGTCTCCTCGTCTCGCATGCCTTTCCAGTTGCGGATAAGTGCCTTGCGTAGTTCGTTTTGTTTTCTCTGGTACCCGGTGTCGGTACAGCGAGGCATGCCGAGTGCTTCGCGAATGTTGTTCATGGCGCGGTGAAAGGCGAGCTGACTGCTGAACTGAGCCGAAGTGAGCGTAACGATTCGATATCCCATTTGGGAGAGAACTGCCTCTCGTTCCGCATCCGCCCCCTTGCGCTCGACCTCGTCGTGAAAGCCGCCCTTATATTCGATACCGAGCTCCCTGCGCTTGTAGGTAACAAGCGCATCGATTTTGAGCGCTCGAGCTTTGGCGCAATGCCAGAGACGTTGAGGAATCTCGAGCGGTTTGTTGAGTTCGATACCTCGGATGCCAACGCCGCCTTCGCTTGTTGGGAGCGAGAGGGCGATTGCCGAAGCGGTCTCCATAGGCGAGGCCGAGCGATCGTAGATGTGCCTGAGCGCGAGCCGTGCACGTGTGGCACCGGGTTTGCCGGGGTGCCGATCGAGCAGTTCGGTTATTTCATCCTTGGAGGTAGTGGCTGGTTGCTCGGTATAAGGGTCGGCGGGATTGGGCCTCATGCGATAATCGCCGCAAACTTCATAGCCATATTCGAGATATTCGACCCTATCCATCCACTCGGCAGCGAGCACGAAGGTGAAGGCTTCGTCGGTGATGAAGATTCCGGGCGTCAACTCGTCAATATGCTCGTAGGGAAGATTTTGTCCAAGAATGTGGCAAATGACGCCTTTGGCGCGAATTCGCTCGAACTCGAATACAACCGAGATATCGATAGTCTTGAGCATATCGGACGGAATGCCGCAGTCGGTAAGGGCCTGTCGTATGCGCGCAACGCGTTGCTGGGTGGAGATGCCTCGTGCGCCTATCTGGTAGTCGTGCCGCGCAAGAGACTGAACCAAATTCTGGGGTGCATGATGGACAAGCCATGCGGTTTTATGCGAAATGAGAACAGGGGTATCCATTGAGGGCCTCTCGCTCTGAGCCGGTATCCAACTCTTATGTCCGTTGAAGTGGGGAAATATACCGGATGTGAGTAAATCAACTCACTCATGCCGTGGGCTCAATCCAAACATGTACGTCAGCCTTCAAAGATGTCGAAAAATGTCATTTTTGGAGGGTGGCGTACATGTTTTGGACCCCTGGCATTCCAGCAATGCCACGCCAACATCCGGTCCCAACCGTTTACCGAGCAATAGGGTCGCAATCGGCGCCGAACATGTACTATGTACGGGCATTGTCCAAACCCGCAACTCAAAGGACCCCATCTTGCCCGTCGTCGCTGCTATAACCGTTACCTCACATGCCTCGGATGCCATGGTCGCTATCCCCTTTTGGCTCGAGATGTTCGCTGTTGTCGCGGCATCAATCTCGGGCGTGTTGGTCGCGCGCGAGCATAAGCTTGACCTGGTGGGCGCGGTCGCACTCGCCGTGGTCTGCGGCCTGGGCGGTGGTCTTTTGCGCGATATGACACTCCAGGTCGGCAACGTCTACATCCTCAACCAGCCGATGGCGCTGCCGCTCTCCATCGCCACGGCGGCCATCATCTACATCTTCCCGGCAATCGTCGATAAACCCGAGAAACTCATTCCCCTACTCGACATCATCTCAGTCGGCATCTATGCGGCAACTGGCGCAGACAAGGCGCTGGTCTACGGCTTTGCGCCGGCGGTGTGCATCATGATGGGCTTCTTCACCGCGGTGGGTGGCGGCATGTTGCGCGACGGCTTTATGGGCGTGGTTCCGGGCATTTTCCAACGCACTAACTTTTATGCCATCGCGGCCATCGCCGGATCGGCAAGCTATGTAAGCCTCGTCATGAGTGGCTTGGTCAGCAATGTCGCCGCGCTAGTCGTATGCGTTGTCGTGACCATGGGTCTGCGCTGGCTCTCACTGCGCTTTGACATCAAAAGTCCCACCGAGGACGACATCGCGCGTTTTTTGCATCGCAAAAAGTAGACAGCACGGCACAGCCCTCCGAAATGCAACCGAGAGGTTCTTTTAGAGCACCCGCGCGTTGGGTACCCTGTTAGATACATGTCGAGTATCTAACGAAGGATTCACTATGCCTTGCAACCTAGCACCGTCGTCCCGGCGCCGTAAAGCGCGTGGCCGCATCGCCCTCCTGTTCGCACTGATTGTGCTTGCGCTGACCGTACTTCCCACGGCTTCGTTCGCCGGCACGGACACCGCAGGCAACGTACTTGCGACCGACAATGACGCCAATCCGTCCGGCGTCGAAGGCGACCTGTACTGGGCCGGTCAGAGCCTCAACCTGGACGACACCTCCATCGACCGCGATATCATCGCGGCGGGCGACAGCCTTTCGATTCGCGACTGCACCGTGGGTGGCGCCGTTCGCCTGGCGGCGCGCACCATCGACATCGCCAAAACCACGATCGATGGCAGTGTGACGGTAGCTGGCCAGCATGTCGTGCTCAACACCGGTAGCACCGCCAGCTGTTTTTACGCGATGGGCGAGACGGTTGCCCTGCGCGGCTCTGCCAAGTCGGCAGCGCTCGCAGGCAGTACGGTAACCATTGACGGCACCGTCGATGGCGATGTCGAGGTCTGGGCCGACAAGCTCATCTTGGGTAAAAACGCCCGCATCACCGGCACCGTGAGCGCGCATGTTTCCGAGGACCCCGAGCGCGCCGCAGGAGCCGAGGTCGGCGCGCTCAAGATCGACCGCACCGAGAACGAGAACACCTCTACGGTTAACGACACCATCGGCGGCATCGTGGCCGCAGCCCTGTCGACTTGCTTTATCGCCCTGTTGCTCGAGCTCGTCTTTCCGCGTGCGACCGCCAGCGCCGCCGGAATGCTCCACCAGCGCCCCACGCCCCTGTGGATGAGCGGTCTTTTGGGTACGATTGCTGTCGTCCCCGCCGTCCTGCTGCTGATTATCTCGATTGCCGGCCTGTCGCTTGCCGGAGCCCTCTTGTGCGGCGTTATCGGCATCGCGTTGGTGTCGAGCGCCTTTGCGGGGTGCGCGATCGCCCGCATGGTCGGACACAACCAGAACCGCTACGCCATGGCAGCCGTCGGCGGTGTGGCCGCAGGCGCCCTCACAGGACTTCCCCTCATCGGCGACTTCATCAGCGGCGTGGCCTTTGTCTTTATGCTCGGCTACGTTATCCAGATCATCTGGCGCAACGCCCACCTCAAGCCCCAACAAGCCTCCAACACGCCGGGACTCCCCACCGCCTAGCCGCCAACCACCACAAAAGGGCCAGGCACCTTTGTGGTGGCGCAAAGCAACCTGACCCCATTGCACCAAAAAGGGCGCCGACCATTGCGGTCGACGCCCTTTCTTGTTAGACGCTATAAAGCCCAGCGCTTATTTGTTGACCTGGCCGGCGCGGACGGCAGCCTTCTTGCGGTCGGTGGCATTGAGCAGACGCTTGCGCAGGCGAATATTCTTGGGAGTGATCTCCACCAGCTCGTCATCGGCGATGTACTCCAGCGCCTCCTCCAGCGAGAAGGTGCGGGGCGGCACCAGCTGCACGGAAATATCGGAGGTCGAGGAACGCTGGTTGCCCAGGTTCTTGGTACGGGCGATGTTGACGACCATGTCGCCGGCCTTGCTGCGCTCGCCCACGATCATGCCCTCGTAGCACTCGGTGCCCGGCTCAACAAACAGCTGGCCGCGTTCCTGCAGCGTGCCCAGGGCATAGGCAACGGCCTTCTCGGTGGTCATGGAGATCATGGCACCGTTCTGACGGTTGCCGATCTCGCCGGCGTAGGGACCGTACTCCAGGAAGGTGTGGTAGAACACGCCCTCGCCGTGGGTGACGTTCATGATGCGGTTCTTAAGGCCCATGATGCCACGCGTCGGGATCTTGAACTCAAGGTGCGTCACGATGCCCGAGGTATCCATGCTCGTCATGATGCCGCCGGAGGTGCCGAAGACCTCAACGACCTTGCCCGAGTACTCGTCCGGGCATTCGACGACGGCCTGCTCGACGGGCTCCAGCTTGTTGCCGTTCTCGTCCTTCTTAAACAGAACGCGGGGACGACCGACCTGGAACTCAAAGCCCTCGCGGCGCATGGACTCCATCAGAACGGACAGGTGCAGGATGCCGCGGCCCGAGACCTCGACGCCGCTCTTGTCCTCGAGCTCCTCGATCTTCATGGTCACGTTGTTCTCGGCCTCGTTGAACAGGCGCTCCTTAAGCTGACGGGCGCCCACGATGTCGCCATCGCGACCGACGAGCGGGGAGGTCGAGGCCTCAAAGACGATAGACAGGGTCGGCGGGTCGATCTCGATGGGTTCGAGCTCGACGGGGTTCTCGGGATCGGTGTAGACATCGCCGATATCGGTGCGGTCGATGCCCACGACGGCGGCGATGTCGCCGGCGCCGACTTCCTGGCACTCGGTACGGCCCAGGTAGTCGAAGGTAAAGAGCTGCTTGACGGTAGCGGTGGCGCTGGAACCGTCGTTCTTAACGACCAGGATCTGGTCGCCCTGGTGGATGGTGCCGGAGTACACGCGACCGATACCGATACGGCCGACAAAGTTGGAGTGGTCGATGGTCACGCACTGCATGGCCAGCGGGGCGTTCTCGTCAACCTCGGGCGCGGGCATGTCGTCGATGATCATATCGAGCAGCGGATACATGTCCATGTTGCCGTCGTTGGGGTCAAGGCGGGCAAAGCCATTCATGGCGCTGGCGTAGACCACGTGCTCCATGGCAAACTCGAGCTGGTCGTCGGTGGCACCCAAGTCGGCCATGAGGTCCAGGCAGTCGTTGTAGGCCTTCTCGGGGTTGGCGCCCGGACGATCGATCTTGTTGATAACGATCATGATCTTAAGGCCGGTGTCGATAGCGTGACGCAGCACGAAGCGGGTCTGGGGCATGGGGCCCTCAAAAGCGTCGACCAGCAGCAGGGCGCCATCGGCCATACGCAGCACGCGCTCGACCTCGCCGCCAAAGTCGGCGTGGCCCGGGGTGTCGATGACGTTGATCTTGACATCCTTGTACTCGATAGAGATGTTCTTGGCGAGAATCGTAATGCCGCGCTCGCGCTCCTGGTCGTTAGAGTCCAGGACGCGGTCCTCGACCTGCTGGTTAGCACGGAAGGCGTCCGTGGCACGCAGGAGCTTGTCGACCATCGTCGTCTTGCCGTGGTCGACGTGGGCGATGATGGCGATGTTCCTCAGATTGTCTACGCGCATGTAGTTCCCCTATCTTCTATCTATATACAAACGGCACGCGTATGCGACCCGCCCAGCAACACAACGCTCAGCGGGAATATTGAGCCTTTTACCGAAAACTCGTTTATTTTAGCGATTTTAGATAAGAGGGGTTTCCTCACCTGCAGGTTCAGGGTCGCTCCACATAAAACCATCGCCGGCGCCCATGCCCTCATACAGCACATATGCCGAAAAACCGCTCTCGAGCGCCGTCTCAAAGAAACTCACGAGTAGAGCGTCGTGGTAGCCGCCGTCAATCTCGACACAACCGGTGTAGCCGATGGCATAGCGGGCGATGCGGCCCAGGCCCTCGTCCTTAAGACCCATCTTGTGCTCGGAGATAAAGTTGGTGGCCGCCTCGAGGCACGCCTCTTCGCCGTCCTCATCGAGCGCCGCCAGATATCGGTTGGAAGCAGCGTCCTCGATCGCCACAACTACGCCCGGATTCTCGCCGGCGGCAAGGTCGTCCAAGAACGCACCAATCAGGTCACACACCATGGCGTCGAGCTCGGCGGAGACGTTACCGGCGTCCTGCATATCCTGTGCCATCTTTAGACCTTCCCATCGAGTCCGGCGTCGTTACAGTTCTTGTGCCTCGGCAGCAATCTTGGCGGCAGCGTCGCGGGTGCGCATCATATCCATCGCGCGCTTGTCGAGTACCTTGATCTGGTTGGTCAGCATTACTGCATCGACCACACCCCAGATTACCAAGCCTGTTGAAATCGAAAACCCAAGCGCACCAACTGTACCACGAAGGCGCGAGCAGATTGCCGCGACAAGGGCGGAGACGACAACCATCTTGATAAACGAGCCGCGGCGCTCGCGAAGCGTGCGGGCCTGCGTCACATAGGCAATGCGAGCCGCCTCAGAAGCCTCCGAGCGCATCTGGGCCTCGCGCGCAATGGCCGCCGCTTCAGCCGATACGCGGGTACCCATCAGCGACCTCTCCGCTCGCGTGCCAGACATTTAGAAGTCATCGGGGGAGAGCGTATGGACGAACTCGTCGAACTTCTCGAACTCCTGCTCGTCGTCGACTTCCTCGGCGTGGGTGGAAACAGTGCCCAGGCGATTCATGATGTCGTCCTCCACAAACATGGGAGCATTGCTGCGCACGGCAAGGGCGATGGCATCGCTGGGGCGGGCATCGATCTTGCGCTCGTCACCATCGGCCAGTACGACAATCGTCGCGTAAAACACCGGCGGCTCGGCGCGAACGATCTCGATGCGCTCGAGTTTGGCACCCAAGGCGTCAACGGTGTCGAGCAGCAGGTCATGGGTAATCGGGCGCTCGGCGCGACCGCTATCGATGCCGCGGCTGATGGCAGCAGCTTCAAACGAACCAGTCTGAATGGAAAGGGAACGCAGCGGCGCGGGCGAGTCCGATTTGCTGCAGCGCTCGCGAAGCACGATAAGCGATGGCACGGGACCGGCGGCCATGACGATGGTCTCTATGTCGACACGAACCATGGAACACCTCCGGTACGTAGCGGTTAACACGCGGCAGCCCGCCGCATTGAATAGCTATACTACCCAAACTTTCGCACAGCACACAAAATCAAAGTAGTCTTTTTGGGACGGGGCTCTTTTGACTACTCCAGCAGGTAAGAAAAAAGCCCCGAGGAAACCCTCGAGGCTCTTCACAGTTTTGATGGTGGACCTGACAAGATTCGAACTTGTGACCTCCCGGTTATCAGCCGGACGCTCTAACCAACTGAGCTACAGGTCCATCATGGTGGAGGTTAGGGGGATCGAACCCCTGACCTCAGGCTTGCAAAGCCCGCGCTCTCCCAGCTGAGCTAAACCCCCACGGAGACAGTAATAAACACCCCAGCGGCGACTCGGCTCTCGCTGGGGTGTTTATTGCGAAAGAAAGTGGTGGACCTGACAAGATTCGAACTTGTGACCTCCCGGTTATCAGCCGGACGCTC
>URBQ01000010.1 GCA_900546115.1 uncultured Collinsella sp. | reverse complement strand
TTCGATACCTTCTTCATCGACCCCTACGGCGACGTCATGCCCTGCAACGGCACCAAGGACAAGGAGGTCATGGGCAACCTCAACGAGGAGTCCTGGGATGAGCTCTGGAACTCGGACCAGGCCGAGAAGGTCCGCGCGAAGGTCCGCCACTGTGACCGCAACTGCTGGATGATCGGCTCGGTGAGCCCGGCCATGCACAAGTACATCTGGAAGCCCGGATGGTGGGTACTCAAGCACAAGGTGAAGGCGCTGTTCACCAAGAGGCCCTATGACATGCATGAGCTCAAGATCGTGCGCGACTACGAGGAGGGTCGCGTGACCAAGGAGCAGCTCGACGCCTGCTCGACTTGCGACCTGTGCGCCAAGATCAACGATGGTTTGTCCGAGGCGTCGAAGGCGGACGCTCACGTGTATGAAACGCATGAGGCAATGTAGGGGTATAGCGTTGTCGGCCTCTGGCCTTACTATTTTGCGCGACGATAGCAAGTTTTCTTAGTTATTTTGCTCGGAAGACAAGTCATCTTTTTTTCTACTCGCAAGAGGAGGTATCTAAGCTTGCATTGCCCGAAGATGCGGGGCAAAGGTGAATTTGCGTTTGGCGTTATAGCTCTTTTCGTCTGCTTATTTGCTTATTGCTCTTCTCTGATAACTTATAGAATTAGTTTTGTTATTTTTGCTTTGAGTATCATGCTGATGATTGCCATTGCCGTTCGAAGTGGCAGGATTGTGTCCTTTGATCTGAGGGCAATCGTGCCACTATTGCCATGGGGCGCGGTTGCTGTCATGGCTGCTATCGGATTTGTACTGGGCGGTGGGTACGACCTTTCTGCAACTATTGCCCTTGTCTCCGTAGTTGTTATTAGTTATTTTGCAGCTGAAAACCCTAATTGGATTCTCCCTGCCGTTAAAGTTTTTATTGGGGTTTTACTCATTTTTGCATTGGCAACTATTGCCTGCTATGTAGCGCCTCAGCTCTATACTGGTTTTATAAAACCGACGTTCTATTCAAATGTGCCAATGGCAATGGACTATCGATCGGGTTTAGCGTCACACTATAGTCATAATGGAACTTTCTGCACGATAGGCTTAATACTCGCTTCCTCTATGTCCTTTTATGGCAGCGAGTCAAGTTCAACTAAACGGTTCTACGGCATTCTTGCGTTAATTTTCTTTATTGCTCTTGTTTTGACTACAAAAAGGGCTCATTTGTTGTGCGGGATTTTTGCTATTGGTTTGGTTTACTTGCTTTCTGGCAATAGCCATAAATATCTTAAGGCTATTGGAGCCACGGTATTGGTGCTGCTTGCCGTGGCTATCCTTGCGCCTCTTATTCCTGGCGTTGAGGCGACAATCGAAAGATTGAATTCAACCTTTTCCAGTGGTACCAGCTTCGAGGACAACGTTAACAATAGGACATTTCTTTGGAATTACGCCCTTAATGGCCTTTCCCAGGCACCCTTATTTGGTCATGGCTGGACTAGCTACTGCTATCGTTGGCCTGACGGTTTTACTATTACATATATGGCGCACAATGAGCTCCTTAATCTTTTATATGAAACCGGGTTTTTTGGAACTGCCTTGGTTCTTGCTAGCTGTCTAACAAGTTTTGTATTGACCTTCACGACTATTTCGAGGGTTGTGGAGGGGCAACAAAAAGCTTTTCTACGCCTTTCACTTTGCATTCAGGTTTTCTTTTTAAGCTATGCGTTCACGAGCGGAGCTCTATTCACAACGATTCCAAACCTGATTACGTATTTCTTTGCTATCGCGATAACTTGCAGCCTCCGGTGGAATTCAATTTCCCGCCAAAATGCTGCGTAAGAGCAACGGAGATAATTAATGGGAAAAATTAGTAAAGCAGTTCAGTATATGAAGCATCCTTTGAGAGCTTACTCATTAATCTCAAAATGGGGATGGACTCGCTGCTTGCCTGATGAAATTCACTTAAAAATAATGTATAGGGCGCTGATTGGAAAGAATATCAATCTTGATAATCCAAAAGGCTTTAACGAGAAGCTGAACTGGCTAAAGCTTCATGATCGTAACCCTCTCTACAATATCCTTGTTGATAAGCTTGCCGTTAAGCAATGGGTCGCTGACAAAATTGGTGCCCAATATGTTTCTAAAACTTATAGCTCTTGGGATAGTGTCGAGAATATAAGCCTCGAGAATCTTCCCGAACAATTCGTGCTTAAGACGAATCATGACAGCGGCGGAGTTGCTATCTGTCGCGACAAGTCCTCGTTTGATTTTGATGCGGCCAAGAGGGTTCTTCGTAGACACCTCAAGAGTAATTATTTTTGGTGGACAAGGGAGTGGCCCTATAAGGATGTTACCCCCATGGTCATGGCGGAGGAGTATCTCGAGGATGAAGGCTTCGATACTGGCCTAGTTGACTATAAAGTCACGTGCTTTAACGGAAATCCTCGCCTAATTGAGGTGCATAGGGGCAGGTTTGGTGAACATACTTGCAACTATTACGATCAGGATTGGAATCCAGTCACCATCGATTGGGCTGGCATCCCAGTTTCTCCTGTTGAGGTCGAGCGTCCTGAAAAGCTTGAGAAAATGCTCGAGTTGAGTAGTGTTCTCACTAGGGGAATTCCTCAAGTACGTTGTGATTGGTATGTTCTGGGCGATCGCTTAGTTTTCGGAGAGTTAACGCTGTTTAATGGGGCCGGACTTGATCCCATTGATGAGAAAAACGATTTATGGCTCGGATCGCTCATTGATTTGTCGCTTGCCTATGGGGATCAATAATTCGTTTAGAAGCACGATAAGGTGATTATTAATATGAGAATTGGTATCGTTACATTATTTGGTAATTTTAATTACGGCAATAGACTTCAGAATTATGCGCTTCATACCGTTTTGAGCCAAATGGGGCATGATGTAGATACGCTCGTTACTCTTGAAAAATCATCTGCACTTAAATCCATTTTTCACAAGTATTTTGAAAAGGAGAACGGTGCGATAAGGTTCAGGACTAAAAAGGAGCGTGGTCGCGATGCCGCTTTTTCTAAGTTTACAGATTCTCTAATTCCTACAAGAATTATTTCAACGAACGGCAGTGGTATTTCGTCTCAATTGAATGATGAGTACGACTATTTTGTTGTCGGAAGTGACCAGGTCTGGAATCCCCTTTGGTGGGGCGATTCGCTGGAGTGCAGATGCGCCAATGATTATCTTCTTCAATTTGCCGACGCTAATAAACGAGTAGCATACTCAGCCAGTTTTGGCCTGGCATCTCTTCCCGAGAATTGGGCGTCTTCCTTTAAGGAAGCTCTTGAATGTTATTCGGATATTAGTGTGCGAGAAGATGCCGGAGCTCGCATTGTAGAGGAACTGACTGGTCGAAAAGTGCCGGTTACCCTAGATCCGACCATGCTTTTGACTGCAAATCAATGGCGTAAGATAGAAAAGCCTGTGGCTTGCAAGCAGAAGTACGTATTTCAATTTAATCTTGGCGAGCAGTCTGATGCTCAGGTTAAATTGACGGCGGAGTTGAAGTCGCTCGGGTATGAAATTATTGACTACATGAATCCTAACTGTCGCTATTTTGGCGGTGATCCTTCGGATTTCCTTTCTTATATCGATAAGGCCGACTGTGTCTTAACCGATAGTTTTCATGCATCGGTTTTTTCGATTTTGTTTAAGCGTCCCTTTGTCGTTTTTGATCGTAAACATGCGAACGGTTCCAACATGAACAGTCGTATTAACACCTTGCTGCAGATGTGTGGCCTCGAGGAACGGTGGGGTATTTCGGATGCGACAAACGCGCTTAACTGCGACTATTCTGGAATCGACCGTGCTATAGATATTCGCAGGGCATATTCCAATTCATACTTATTAGACGCTTTGTCACGTTAAATTCGTCCCTTCAGTTATCGGAGAACACATGTCTCTCAAATCAGATGTTAAAGATGGCTTATATGATGTCTTAGAGAACGTCAAGATTCATCGCGCTCGACAGGCAGAAATTGCAAAGTTTAAAGATCCCAAAAGAAAATCTATTCTCAGTGATGTCGAGCTCTCTTCCGAGCAAATGCGTGCCATCGACAAGTTTTATGTTGAGAACTATGGTAGAAAAATCCCTTACACATGGCATCGGCATAATCTTGCAATTTCTGGCAAGTTCGATGTCAGGTTTTTTCCGGAACTCCTGTTTATCCCTGAGTTCGAACGATATATGAATATGCCGGTGGCGTATGCCACCGTATTTGAGGATAAGAATCTTCTTCCATTGTTTGCCGAAAGAGCTGGGGTTAGAACTCCACGTCCAATCGTTACAAGCACGTCTGGGGTTCTTCGCAATTCCGACTTCAAAGAGATTTCCAAAGAGACTGCACTTAATTTAATTGGCAACTGTGGTGCTTGCTTTGCAAAACCGACAGTAGGGACTTGTTCGGGCGAAGGCTGCGGGTCTTATTGCTTTGCTTCCGGTGTCGATGCTGCGATGGGTACTACTGCTGAAGAATTATTCGAATTGCTCGGCAGTGATTTTACAGTTCAAGAAGTAATCTTATGCCATTCTTCAGTGGCTAAATTACATCCTGAGAGCGTTAATACACTGAGGATTATGACATACCGCTGGCAAGGCGAACTCCGTTCTTTACCTCTGCTGATGAGGATTGGTCGCGGAAAGAGTGCGGTGGATAATGCGCATGCTGGCGGCATGTTCATTGGCATTTCAAATGAAGGTTTGCTTGCGCCATCGGCCCTTACTGAGTTTAATGATCGGTTCGAGAAACATCCTGACACGGGGGTTGTTTTTCAGGGATATAAGATTGCTGGTGTTCCCGGTGCTATTGATGCGGCGAAGTGCATGCATTCGTTGATGCCTCAAATGGGCCTTATCAGTTGGGACTTTACCATCGGGGAAGATGGCGCGCCGATTGTTATTGAAGCCAATATTAGGGGAGGCTCTATTTGGCTTTCCCAGATGGCGAATGGCATTCCAGGGTTTGGTGACGCAACGGCGGAAATACTTCAGTGGCTTCGTTTCATGAACAATTTGGCTCCTCACGAGCGGCTTAAATATAAATTCGGTTACAAAGATTTGGGGTAGTTGCCGCCTATGAAAGGCAAAGTATCGATAATTATTCCCGCATTTAATGTTGAGAATTATATCGGGCGTGGTGTCTCTTCTGCTCTCTCCCAGACGTATGAGGACATTGAGGTTGTCGTTGTCGACGACGGGTCGTCTGATGGCACATGGAGTGTTCTCCAGACGTATTCTGCTGATTCAAGGGTGGTGCTTTCACGCCAAGAAAACTCCGGTGTCTCTCGCGCACGTAACCATGCGCTGAATCTTGCGACTGGTGACTATGTTATCTTTCTCGACTCTGATGACTGGCTTGAACCTGAAGCATGCGAGCAGATGATGCGGATGCAAAGCCTTAAACCGGGTGCCCTAATTGCTGCAGATGCAAATTTTGTTTCTGTGGTTAACGGCTTGGAGGTTTGCGGCAATCAGGTTGTCGACATGTCCATTGAGGATCTATCCTCCGATGCCGCTATTCTCCGCTTTGGAGTTTACAATTCGATACATATCGGCAGTTCCTGCTATAAGCTTTTTTCTCGTGAGTTAATTGAACGGTGCGGCTTAAGGTTTGACGAGCGGATTGCCCATACCGAGGATGGTCTTTTTGTATTTACCTATCTTAAGGTATGTCGCGGCCTTCACTATGAGCCCCTTGCGTTGTGGAATATTTTGGATCGCCCTGGAAGCGCTACCACCAGCGGCTTCAACCATAGTTTGCTAAGCTCTCTCGATGCTATTGATCAGATGATTGGTTATCCAGGGAACAGTCCTGAGATCGTTAGTCATCTTCGTCAGTTTAAGGTTCATGAGGCTTTGAGGATTCTTGGAATGGGTATCGATTCGGGCCAAATGAGCTCGAACGAGGAAGATCGACTATTTAACGCTATTAGGTTTACCGAGTGTGACAGTTCTCAGCTAAGTGGTGTCGATAGGGTGCGTAGAGCGATGTATCTTAACGCTCCACGAATTGTTTCGAGGGCATTTAATTCAACATTGCGTGCCGTAAAGAAGAGGAAATGAGAATGACTCAGCAAGAACAGCCGGGAAGGGCTGATAGGGCACCAGAAATCATCTCTCTGGGTGATTCCTGCTGTGGATGCGGCGCCTGCTCTGCCAAATGCCCGAAGGGATGTCTTTCGATGACGCCGGACGAGGTGGGCTTCTTAAGGCCCAGCTTCAATTCCGACCTATGTATCGGGTGTGGTGCTTGTGACTCGACTTGCCCCGTATTAAGTCGCAATCCCGTTGTCGAGCCTGTTGAAGTGTCTTGGGCCAAGTCTCTTTCAAGTGATGTTCTCCAGCAATCATCGTCTGGAGGGCTCTTTGGTGTGCTTGCCGATGCTGCTATTAAGTCCGATGGCGTTGTCGTTGGGGCTTCTTTCCAGGAGCACTGCCATACGGTTCGACATGAGTGTTCTACTGATTTAGAGGATCTTAAAAGACTCCAACGATCAAAATATGTTCAAAGCGAGATTCCTGCTTCTCTTTATCGGGAGGTCAAGGAATATCTTCTGGCGAAACGCTTAGTTTTCTTTACGGGCACTGCTTGTCAGGTTTCCGGCATGAGGAACTATCTGGGCAAGCTAGCAGATTCCGCTTTCTTTATTTCTGCTGACGTTATCTGCCACGGCGCCCCATCGCCTCTGCTCTGGAGAAAATGGATTGAATTCCAGTCTTCTGCCCAAAACTCTGAAATTGATGATGTCAATTTCCGGAGTAAGACGACCGGATGGTCGTCTTACTCCGTCCTTTACTACGCAAGGACGGAGAAAGACGATTGTCGCGTCACCGGCGGACGTTATGGCGACGATTGGTATATGAGAGCATTTTTGGATAACGCGTCATTACGTTCTTCATGTTTTGATTGTCCGGCAAAGCGCTCATGTGGCTCTGATTTAACTCTTGGCGATTTTTGGGGATTCCCCTCCATTCATCCCGAAGTTGATTCCTCTATGGGGGTCTCTGCCGTTCTGTGCAATACCGATAAAGGCAAGAAATGGTTCGAAAGAGTATCGCCTAAGCTCGAAATAGGGCCTTCTAGCTATGACGAGGTGATTGGCGGGAATCCTGCGCTTGCCGCTTCAGTGGCTCCTCATCCTCAAAGATGCAAATTTATGCGTGCTCTTGCCAAAGGGGCGAGTATCAAGGAGCTTTCTTCGAGGTGGAGCTTCACGGATACATTTTTTATTCGTTTGAGACGAAAGCTCAAGCGAATGCTCGGCAATTAGGCTGCATTCGTTGTAATCGCTATATGGTTTGGATGGGCAGATGACTGCAGAAAGTAAATATAAGAAATTAGTTAAGAACTCTGTGGTTTTCTTTATTGGGAACCTAGGTAGCAAGGTTATCACCTTTCTCATTGTTCCCTTTTATACTTATTATTTAACGACCGCAGAGTATGGCACAGCTGACCTTGTTACCACTACGGTCAATTTGCTCGTTCCATTTGCTATGGTTGGTATGAACGAAGCTGTTCTTCGATTCACGGTCTCAAAGGAAGTCGACGTTAAGACCATTGCGTCGAATTCGCTTCTTGTTGTTATCGCTGGCTGGCTTATTTGCTGGCTACTGTTCCCGTTGTTTCGCATGTTCAGCGTTATTGGTGATAACGTCGTTTATTTCTTGCTCCTACTTTGCTTGACCAGCTTCAACTATGTATTCATGCAGCTTCTTCGCGGGATCGGTAAATCAAAGGCATTTGCTGCTAATGGAGTGGTCATTACATTTGTTACCGCCTTTTCGAACGTACTTGCACTTGCGGTATGGCATCTAGGTGTTGGCGGATACCTTGCTTCTATGGTCGTAGCGCAATTCATCGGTGCTTTGCATATCATCGTTTCCTGTAGACTTTGGAATTACCTAGCGTTCTCCAGCTTAAATAGACATGCGCTAAATGCCATGTTGACCTACTGCATACCTCTAATTCCGAACTCGCTTATGTGGTGGATTATGTCGGCTTCCGATAGGTATGTAATACTGTTCTTTATTGGCGCCAGCGCAAACGGTATCTACAACGTTGCCCAGAAGATCCCCCAAATTGTGAACATCGTCTACAATATCTTTATGCAGGCATGGCAGATTTCGGCAATTGAAGAACGAGAATCTGCGGATAATGCTAGGTTTCAGTCGACGGTCTTTCGCTATATCTTTGTGGTTCTTGCTGTGGCATCGTCCCTTATCGCTGCGTCTGCCTACCCCGTCTACACGTTCCTCATGAGTTCGTCGTATGAAGGCTCGTGGCAGCCAGTTGCTATGCTATCGCTTGCCAATCTCTTTTCCTGCGTTGCCGCTTTCTTTGGAACAACGTATGTCGTTACTAAAGAAAGCAAGAAGGCCTTCTCTACAACTGCTATTGGCGCAATCGTTAACATAGCGCTCACTTTGCTTCTTGTTCCGGCGTGTGGAATTTTGGGCGCTGCTGGCGCTACTGCCATTAGCTATGCTGTTATCGCTGCGGTGCGTGCGCGTGATACACGTAAGTTTATTAAACTTGATTTTCGCAGGGGAGAGATTGCTGCCAGCTTTGTTTTGATTGGCGCCCAAGTGGCTTTGTCTTTCGTACCGTTCTCCCCTGGCATTCTAATTGCAGAGTTTCTGCTTTTCTTTGCCCTTCTATTCGTTCTTAGGAATGGTCTCTTAGACATTGCTTGCAAGGGTATGAAGGTAGTTGGAAAGCGTAAGCAATCTGCTTAAGCGGTGTCTGATTGGGCATTTACTCGTTTGGGCTCTCCGGATTATTGTGAAACAGTACCGAAGAAATTGCACATGGGTGCCGGGGCAAGTATGAGTCTCGGCACCCATTTTGGGTAGCGTCGAGAAAGTTGGTGTAGAGCCCGATCCGAAGCGAGTCGGCCCTGCGTCCTAGAATCTGGAATACTGTTGATATCCTATGCCGTCTCGACCCTGTCTGCTGCGGGGATCGCCGGGTCCGCGAGCAGCCACGCCTGGTCGGCAGCCCCGTTGTGCGCGTAGAGCTACACTCGGTTTCCCTCGGAGGTCGACTGCGCGAAGTCGTCGAGCGTCATGCCCGACGCGGACACGATGGCGTGGCCGCCCTCGCAGGTCGAGACGCGCCAGAGTTGTGAGGCAGAGCCGTCCGCCTCGGCCAGGACCGCCCGGTCGCCCGACTCGGTCAGCAGCGCGCCGCCCGAGGAGATCCTGTAGAGGCCTGCGGCGCCGTCGCGCTCGAACGTCAGCGCGCCCCGCCCGACGGCAGGGAGCAGCCTGAGGCGGAGGCCGCGACGGCCACTCCCCGTCGAGGGAGGATGCGACGCGGTGTGCGCCGTCCTCGATGATCTTCTCTTATGCTACGTTTTGGTGATTTGCTGCTAGGACGTACTTAGCGCTCCATCTGCTGATCGATTCCTTGCCGACGTTCGAAGTCGCGGTTAGCTTAACCTCGGCGCCTTGAGCCTTTCACTCCCTATGATTCATCGCAAAAGCAACGATTTCATTCTGAATCCCTGAGATGTTTCTCGGCCCATTCATTTGCCTTGCCGTTTCGCACAAAGTAATTGTTGGACAGGTCGGTCGAGCGGTAGGCGTGGCCGTCCTTCTGGTAGTTGGCCGTGTGGTCGGAGTGGGCGATTGCCATGAGCTCGTCGGTCAGGCCAAAGTACAGATGGCGCTGGTCCAGGTCTCTGTACCAGTTGTTGCTGGTGTCGTCCCAGGTTAGGTCCATCTGGCACCATTTGTCGTCGATCTTTACGGCGTTCCAGGTGTGGCCGTTGCCGGTGATGCGGCCGATGGTGATGCCCGCGGCGTTAAGGAGCTTGGAGTAGATGCGCTGGTAGCTCTCGCAGGTGCCCTGGTGGCGGGTGAGGCCGCTTTCGGCCGAACACCAGTTGAGGCTGTGGTCGTACTCCAGCTGGTCGAGTGTCCAGTCGTGGAGCCACAGCGCCATGTCGTATTCCGAGCCGTTTGTCTCTTGCCTGCACAGGTCCACGGCGTTGCTGACGATCTGCGTGACGCTTGGGCGGACGGTGTCGTTTACGGTCACCTCGCCGTGGTGCGCAGGTAGTAGATCCCCTTGTCGTTTTGGGGGTCGTTTCTGTCGTTGTCCATAAAGTAGAAGTGGATGCGGTACGTGCCCGATGCCGTGAAGTCGAAGGTAAAGTCGTGGTCGGCGGTGCCCAGGCTGTGGTAGCTGGCCCATGCCTGGCGCGACGGGTCGCAGACGCTTTCCTGGCTGCCGCCGTCCCAATAGGTGGGCACGTCCATGCGCGCCTTGGCCCGGGACGAGCCGTTGGTCTGGGTTACGTGGAAGGTCGTCGCGGTGCCCGCGGGGCGTCGTTCCACGAAACGGTGAAGGTGACGCCGTTTTGGGTTGCCGTGGCAGAGTGGGCGTAGGTGGTTTGTGACGCGGCGGAGATCGCCTCGGGCGTGGGATTGGCTTGGGCTCGGAGGGATGAGGTGGGGTTGGCCGCGTCGGTTGCGGCGATGGTGCCGGGCGTGGTGGGGGTGCCGTCGGCGCTTTCCATGTTAGCTGCGCTGGTGCCGGTGGATGTTGCGGCGCCGTCCTCTACGGTGTCTGCTGTCGCATTTGTGTTGCTGTCGTCTGCAGCTTTGGCTGTGTCGCTGTTCGTGGCGTCGGCTTGCGCCTGCTGCTCGGCGGTCTCCTGAGGCTGCATGGCTTCTGCGATGGCTGGCATAGGCAGCGTCGCGCTGACCATGGACGTGCACGCGATCGCGCAGAGCGGGTGGTAAAGGGGTCGTTTCATAGCGGAGCCTCTCGGTGAGCAGCCAATAGGGTCCGAAGGCAGCTCCAGGCCAGCACTCCGCACATATTTTGTTGGGGATTATTTTACGGGAACCCCAGTCAACATCAGCGAACTTTCTGGGGAATGTTGGGGAGGGGGAGGGAGTTGGTCCTCGGCCTCGCTGTGCGCTGATGTCTTTGCCCTCAACGATGTGCCCGTCGGCGAGGAGCGCGAAGCGACCAATCTGAACAATGACAATCCACCCGTCTGTGCATCCAAACTCCTGGATTATGCACATCGGGATTTTCACGGTCTTGTCGGTGATATTGTCTCGCGGACCGTGTGCATGCATTAGCGTGCATGCATTAGATGGAGGAGTCCTTGTATCCGTAGAGGCGCACCAGCATTTTCGATGCGACCGCCGTCAAGACAATTGGGTGTGCATCAAGGCGCTGTTAACTGCATGAGCCGATTTCTTATATCCTGTTTAAGCAAAGCAAGAATGGGGAATAAAGCTAACTGCCCATCGCGAACTGGCGATGGGGTACGCTACTGCCGTCAATATCGCAAACGACGAAATTCCGACGTTCGCAACATTGACACCAGCGTTGCCTGCTGCTAGCTGGATAAGAGCCTCGATGGTCATAAGTACCAATTCCTCGCTTTCGTCTAGTATGCCATAGGCAAGCATTGTTTTAGGTGGCCGCGAAAGCGTTGGTTGCACTTGCTGCGCCTTTGATTAGCCTGTCCGGGGAGGGTTAGCCGCCGCTTGTTGATCCGGACAGGTTGATTTATTTGGGGGGTATTTTGGCCGAGTTCGATATCGCTCGTATTCCTCGATATAGTTCCAAAAGTTCATATGCCCATTTCGATCATAGGGCCTCTTTTGCCGAAGTTCAGGCCAAGATTTTAGATTCAGGGTACGTTTCTCATCATGCGTTCTACCCTCTTATTTCCAACGAGATCATTACTGTTCGGTATCGTGGAGGTAAGCGAAACTGCAAAGTTCGCAATATCGCTTATGCCTCGCATTTCGATCACCGCGTCTTCCAGTACTACTCTTATCTGTGGTCGGACTTATATAACAAGAAGGCTATTGCCGAAGAGTTTAATGAGGTTGCCGTAGCGTACCGCTCTTCGCTTTCATCAGACAGCGCCGTAACTGCTGGCAGCAATATTTCCTCAGCTAAAAAGGCATTCGACTATATGCGTGAGCAAGATTCGGCTTTTGTGCTTACGGGTGATTTCGAGAGCTTCTTCGACAACCTAAATCATGCCCATCTAATAGCGTCGTTGCGTTCGTTGTTTCCCAGTGGACGCTTGCCGGACGATCACTATCAAGTTATTAAAAATATCCTTCGCTATTCGTGCTGGCCTATTGCTGATTTGGCTGCTCGACATGAATTTCCATGGCCAGTAATCGATCCTACTCGGGAGAAAATGATCAATGAAGCGGCTATCGAACTTCGGTTCAAGTCTATTCGTGAACTTAATAAGCTGGATGTTATCTTGCCAAGGTCTGAGTTTCTTGCAAACAAAAGTAAAGTCATCACCAGGCCGTGGCGGCGAACGGGTATTGATCTCGGCATTCCTCAGGGTCTTGCTGCAAGTGGAGTGCTCGCTAACATCTATATGACCGATATCGATATGAAGGTCAGGCTTGCCGTTGAACGGGTTGGTGGCTTGTATCTTCGTTATTGCGATGACTTTATTATTGCCGTTCCAAAATCTGGCTTTGATGCACTTGTAGAGGCAATCAATCTAATGGCCGATGTCGATTCCGTTAAACTGCAATCTGAGAAAACCAAGGTGTTCCGGGTTGATGGCAACGGAGTTGCTCAGCTTGATTTTGAAAGCGTTTGCGCGGGTGAGGTTCTTTCGTATTCCGGTGCACATCCGGCGCAGAAAGTCAGTTTCCTGGGGTTTGACTTTGACGGGCGCATTGTAAGACTTCGACAGTCTACGGTTGGAAAGTACCACAAACGTCTCCGTGAGGCGGCCACTGCGATTGCGCGTTCTAATGAGGGAGAGGGGAGACACGCATCAAAAAAGCGCGTCTCCGCTCTATATCAACATTATTCACCACTCGGTATTAAGGGAAGAAGGCTATGCCCCTCGGGTGATGCTGACCCTTCTGCATTTTCTCGCTATGGGAACTTTCTTTCCTACGTAGCGAGAGCCCAAAAGGCGTTTCCAAATGATCCGATTGCCCCCGACGAGGCTAAGATTTATAGGAAGATTAAACGCTTGAGTGCTCGGTAAACGATGGCTTTAGCGCTGGATTATTCATAGCCATAAATACTAAATCGATATCGGCCAATTCCGATCACTAGGTAACAATTGATGTGCCTTCACGCGGTCGCGGAACGATGCCTCTGAAACTCGAGCCGAACATCAGAATGATATGACAAGAACGGTAGTGTCGCGAAAGTTGGTGTAATGGACTCCTTGGCCCCTGTGTCCAGGATCCGGAATCTATCGATATCCTAGGCCGACTCCACTCTGTCGGCAAGCTCAAGGCTGGATTCGACCATCTTCCCGGCAGTCTTTTCCAGCTCGGCCCAGTCATGACAGCACGATGCTCCCCTTCGCAGCGCCGCGTCGTGCAACTCGGCCATCTTCCTCTCCGAGAAGTAGCGCGAGGTTGCCATGGAAACGGCCAGGATAACCCCGAAAGCGGCCTGAACGCGCCATGGTGCGCGTATTCTAGGCGAAGGCACGGACCCTTCCGAGCCAGGACGGGCCGCTCGCTCGGCCAACTTTGGCGTACCCTGCTGGAACGGCTTCCGTCAACATCCGTAAAACTACCGCAAAGAGGAGGCCACAGTGATAGATAAGAGGCTTATTGAAGCCGTTCCCGGAGCCGAGAGACTTAAATCCGCAATGATTACCCCAGAATTGTTTGTTAAGGACCTCATGCAAGACTATTCTGGGCGTCCGTTATATACATACGAGGAATGGACGCGCGAGCTCATCAACCACTCTAACGCTTTCAAGGAACTGACCAGAGGTGCGGAGTTTCATGCGCCCGTATCCGAGGCAAATGGGGAGTGTGATGCGGTATCAGACGCGTATCAGTTAGATTTCAAGCTCATCTTCGGAAAATCCATGATGCGCGCCGTAAGTCTCACTTCGTCAAGGCGAGTTTCAGACCGCGGAATAACTTTAGAACAACTTTGCAGAAGTCATGTAAAAGAACAGAGAGGCTTACGCCTGCATGCAATTCTCAGGGATTACAGCCTCGCCAAGCTTGACGAGCTTCTAAAAACTGAGAGTAATAAACAATTGAGCGAAGAAGACCGTGAGGCCCGAGGACTTCTTCGCTCAATCAGTCATTCGAAAAACTTGCTGCTAATTTATCCTTGCCGCTTTGAAGGCATCGACAGACTGCCTGAACTTGAGGAAACCGCCAACGCCGCACTTTACTATGACTTCCGGAACGTGCTCGACGTCCGACGGATACACCATCCCGGCAAGGACACCTTCCTTTCATATTTTTGCGACGACCGCATGGTTGTCACAAGAGCGAGCGGGCACGGCCTATCCAAGTTCGACGATATCATGGTCGCAAAAAGCAGAACATACATGGATATTATGCGTATGCGTGATCCCGGAGAGTATCAAAGGCTGCTCAAACTTGTTTAACCGACCGCAAGGGCTAGTTTTGTGGACATCAACCCAAGATGGGACCTGCCAAGAGGACCGGACGCCGCTGCGTTCGGACTCGTTTTTCTGCATTCAAAAGCTACGCTGAGCTCGACCTCACGGCTTGCGCCTGCTGCTCGGCGGCCTTCTGAGGCTGAACCCCCTCTGCAATGGCTGGCATAGGCAGCGTCGCGCTGACCATGGACGTGCACGCGATCGCGCAGAGCGGGTGGTAAAGGGGTCGTTTCATAGCGGAGCCTCTCGGTGAGCAGCCAATAGGGTCCGAAGGCAGCTCCAGGCCGGCACTCCGCACATATTTTGTTGGGGTTTTACGGGAACCCCAGTCAACATCAGCGACCTTTCTGGGGTATGTTGGTTGATCCGGGGTGCGCAAAACAACAGTTTCAAATATTGTTGCTTCCTGTTCAATTCTGTCTATCTACAATTAATCGCAAGCGTATGACCTGAGGAGATTGTTTACAGGTGGAATCGGTCACTATTCATTGGATTGTCTTTTATGTCTCTATCGGTTTGTCGAGCGTTCAGCTTGTCCGCTTTGCTGGGCCCTTGGCGATCGGAGGGCAATACACCGTCGAAGAACTGTATCCCTCCGATGAGTCGGGCAGGCTGAACGTTGCCTACCGAATTCTCGCTCCAACAATTTGTTGCCAGCTCCCGGTGTTTATTATGGCTGCGATTTGCGATGCGTTTTCAGTTCCAGGTCCTTCGCTGCGATACATGCCTACCCTTTTCTATTGGTTGTTTCTTGGGGTAATCAAGCATGCAAGGGGTAAATTGCGGTACCGGACTCTTCCTTTCTCATTCGAGGCGTTCATGTCTCTTTTGCTGTCCGTCGCATTCGATCACTTTGTTATCGATGGCTATCTCGGAGGCCAGGGGCTAGATGTGCTTGATACTTCGAGTATTGCCTTTGAGTTTGAGCTGGCATTATTTGGTGTTGTGACCTTTTGGATTTCAACCTTTTTTAAGCGTTATCAAATTAAGTTTAGCCGTGTGTACTCAAATGCCGCTCCATCATATGTCGTTCCTTCGGACTCCGTATTTGGTTACTCTTCAATCGATACGGGTGAGGCCAGGCTCTTCTCATACGAGCGCGAATATGGCGATCTCTTACCTCAGCGATTTTCAAGTGATCTTCTGTTGAGAAGTGTTTTCTTTGCAATTATGGCGATTGAGGACGGGAATCGGCCCGAGTTTATCCGAACGATCGAGCGCATGGCAGCTCATTTCCATTTGGCAAAAACCACTGGAATAATGCAGCAGACGAGCGATGCTCCTTTGTCTGATATGGATAGCGTTAAACTCGCAATTCCCTATATTGAGCGCATGTGGGACCAGTTTCTTGTTGAATTCGCCCGTTCTGCCGAAGGGGCAGGGGGAGACGCCCTACGAATCTTCAAGTGTTACTACACCTACGATTACTGTATGTTGTCGCGGACTATCCGCAATCATTTTGCGCCGTTTTACGGGGACTATTGTGGAACGAGATTACTTAATGCTAATCGCGTATTTTGCGATGTTCTTGAATTTGAGGAAAGGCAGCGCTACGGATTGCTTCCAAAGACGGTTTCTGCGACTGGATCGATATGCGCCACTGAGCTTGGATGGCTTTCTGGGGAGTACTGTTATTGGGCCGATTACAATACGGTTGTATCCTGCCTGAATGAAAATGATGGCAATGGCGTTAAACTGGTCAGCAAAAATGATGTGAATAAAACCCAGATAACCGAGACGACCTTAAGGCTTAAGGAGCAAGGTGTTTCCGTTCTTGAGGCCAAGTATGTGCCCGGCGCTTCGGCGACCATCGTGTGCATCGGCGATTCCTCGAAGATTTCGAGTACTGTCGGTAGTGACTGGATGGTTGTTAGCTAGGTGAATCATCTTTGCCTTTCCGCATATTGATTGCGCATTCTCGTGCACGGACGCGAAAATGCTTCGCATTAGTTTCAACGCGAAGAGTATTTGCTACATGATTAACTTTTTTGGATGCGCAATTACTGCGCATCTAGGTTAACATCCAGTTAGTGATGCAGTTGTCGTGGGCTCTACGTGAGGCGATGACAAAGGAGGGTCGTTGTTTGGTTGTTATCGGCAACGGCCCTTTGATTTTAGGAGTTACTTTGGCGATGGAATTTTAGACTTTCGCTCAACTTATCGAACTCCTAGAGAGTCATGGCGTTCTAACTGATGCCGCTGCGCTAGATTGCCTGAGGCGCGAAATGAATATTTGCTCGTCGGAACACTGCTGAATATTGGGTCACTTGTGCGGTTCGAATTTTCAATTGTCGAGCAGCTTTGTCTCCGATGAAGTCTTGCAATTCTAGTAAAATCCAAACATATGTTCTATACTTATGGAAGTAGCTTGTTTGGAGGCGCTAGATGGAAGTCGGAAGAGATGACATTGTAGAAAGCGTTGTACGTTTGATAAATGGGGTGGGGCGTAGCCCATATTTATTCGTCGGCTCGGGCTTTTCCCGTAGATACATGGGTACCGACGATTGGGTTGGTTTGTTAAGGCACCTCTGTTCCCGTCTTTCCGATGATCCCTTTCGGCTTGACTCGTACCTGGCACGTTGTCCAGATGAGTCTGACAATAGCGCATTGCCCTCTGCCGCGACGATGCTTGATAAGGATATGCGCATAGCTGTTCTTGAGGACCCTCGCTTCGCTTCTTTTAGAAACGATCATGTAGAGGACATTCGTCAGCGTAAATCTATTTTAAAGATCATGGCGGCCGAGAGGTTATCCTCGTTCAAACCTGAATATATGACGCATGAGCTTGATATCTTGAGAGAGGTTGGCAGGCGGCGTATCTCTGGAGTTATAACAACCAACTATGACTGTCTCCTGGAGTCGCTATTTCCCGAGTTTAAAGTTTTTGTTGGCCAAGACGATCTCGTCTTTCACAGAACTTTTGAAATGGGTGAAATCTATAAGATCCACGGTTCTATGGATAATCCTGAATCTATGGTTCTTGAGGAGGCAGATTACGCAAAACTCGCCGAAACACAGGATTACTTGGCTGCCAAGTTGTTAACTATTTTTATGGAATACCCAATTATTTTTATCGGTTATTCCCTTAACGACCCCGATATCCAAGCTATCCTCATGTCGATTTCGCGCTGCCTCGGTTCTAACAATCTTGCGTTGCTTAGAAAGCGCTTTATCTTCCTTACTAGGGGAGAAAACGCAACCTCAACTCATTCGTTTACCTTTCCAGGTATTGGCGAGATAAGCATGACCGAGATTAGGACGAACGATTTTGGTGCAGTGTATGAAGCAATTGGACAATCCAAATGCTCCTTCTCGCCCAGGATCATTCGTGAGCTTCGCAGGAGCATCTACGCCTTGGCTGATGAGGGCGATCCGAATGACTCTCTGGTAGTTGAAGCGAGTTTTAGCGACCTCGAGAGACTTCCAGAGGGACAGCATCTTGTGCTGGGTATCGGTGTTGCGAATGCTTCTTTAGGGCACGGGCATATGGTCAAAGCCGAACTTCTATATCGTGATGTTGTGTTTGATGACGAACATGTTGCTCCTAAGCTTGCCGTCGAGGAATACCTTCCTTCGCTGCTTGCTTCTAACTCGGGTGGTTTGCCCATGTATAAGTATTTAAGCGCGTATTCAGGGGAAGTTCTTAATCCAAGGATGCTAAAGGAAATAGATGAGAAGAAGGATTTAGATGCTTTTCTAAACAACAGCCTACGAAAGGCAAAAGGTAGCTATCATCATTCGGGAATTAGACACTCGGTTCAGTCTGTTATAGCTAACGAAGGCTTTGAGGAAGCATTTAAAAAGCTTGTGCTACTTGAAGAAGATGAGATCGATCTAAATAAGTTGCTTGAATATCTGAGGGCGCTCATCATGGACGATCGCAAGATAATCCACGGTAATAGCGAGCTGAAACGGCTTATTAGAATGTATGATTTCCTTAAGTACAAGAAGGCCTTCGACATATCGGCTACTAGTGAGTAATCCCACCTAGCGTCTATGAAGAAGGCCATCTTTGTAAACTATGGCATCTGAGCGTATAGTGCGAACACCACGTGCAAATGCATACTTAATATAACGCTTTCTGCTTGAAATCACAATGGTGTCTGTTTCGACCCGCCAATCAAGGGAAGATAGTGTAGAGTATCTTCCTGCAATACAAAAGCTCTTTGGGAGCTTTAAGGGTGACGCTTTCAAATTGAGAGTGTTGCCCTTTTTTCATGTATGCAATGTGTGACGTACTAGCCAAGCACCATCCCGGCAATGGAATGATCGAGCATGGGCGGCTTCTACTGGTTGACGTGATCGTGGTCAAACAAGTGATATCGATTAGAATTAAATCAATTGCGCTGGAAGCCTTCGGGCGACACCTGAAGAGGGTTGATGCGTCGGTCCTCTTTTTTTGTTTGGATGTAAGATTCGGCCAGGCAAAACAAGGATCTCATTTGGGGAGAACAAATATCCGGCGGTTTTCCGCTTCGGGACGCGCGGTTTAAGGGTGCTTTTCGGAAGTGCGGGGAAAAATCGGAAACCTCCGAGCATAAACCGAATTTCGGCAACAAAACCGCAGGTCGCGGAAGGCTAAAACAGGGGTCTGGTCTGTCGATCTCGGTTTTTCACCGCACTTCCGGAAACGCCCGACGGAAGCATGCGGCAAATTTTGGAACCCTCGAGCACATCGTCCTTTTCATGAAAAGAACCCGCAGGTAGAAGCGTTGCCACTATCCAGTGTGGTTGACGTGTCTAGAATATGCCGCACACTTCCGGATTTTGCATAAGCTCGACTGGTTTGTTTATCGATTGGGGCAGAGGAATCTTGTCTGGACCTCGTTATATGTATTTAAATGGATGAACTTAACCTATAAGTTAAGTTCATCTAGAAATGGGAGGTGCCCTTTGGCAGAAGGATATGATCTTGTCGAATATAGAGACCTCAAGGGTCGACCGTTTTGGGAATTGACGGCTTCTCCCGACAACTCTCAATTCCAGAAAATGTTGTCAGACCCTAAGCGGAAATTAACCGCTCGAACAATGATCGGCCAGAATAGCACGTCAACTTCTGGAATCTGAGCCTTGACTTTTATACTTGGCTTTCGAAACGGAGAACACAATGAATAAAGTAGATTTATCTGATTTTTACGCCGATACAGAAACCAGCGAAACACGCGCTTATGAACACGCGCTAGATATCGAGTTTATTGTTCATCGCGAGATGAAGCGTCTGGGTTTAAGCAAAAGCGATTTGGCAAAGCGTATGGGCGTGAGCCTTCAGTCGCTTTCGAAGCTGTTGAATTCTCAGCCCAATATGACGCTGAAGACGATCGCTAGGTTCGAGCTTGCTTTGGGTATCAAAATCGTTCCGCAGGTTATCGCCAGCCATTCCAAAGAGTTGCCGTTTCTTTCATCTGATGATTCTGTGCGAGAGCAATGTGCATCGCCTGCCATTCTCCCTGCAGAGCTGTCAGCAGATTGCGATGTGCCTTTTCAGAGCGAATAGCATTTCCTCGATGAATCTAAGTCGAATGAGTTGCCGCTCTCACATCCTCTAAAAAGTTCTTAAAACAGCCTTAAAGGCGCCTTGGCTCGCTTTTACAGCGTACAATACGCATGTTTGACTATGGCAAAAGTAGATTTTTGGGGAGGGGGAACGCCGTGGAAGTGCTGGTTGTTGGCAACACCGCATATGTTGACGATGACTTTTGCTCCAAGGCGTTCCCCGGCGACCATGTGTAGGTCGTAGCCGCGCAGGACGCGCGCCGCGATGAGTCGTCGCCCCATGCTTCGTGGAAAGAGCTCCTCCAGCACCTGGACCAGGCCTACGAGTTTGAGCGCGTGGTCTACCTTTCTACCTACCTCACCCCGCATACCGTGACTTTTGGCGACATTGGGCTGCTGCGCTCGGTGTTTCGTGCCTGTATGGGACGCAATGTGCAGCTGCTGTTTATTGCGGGGCCCGCGGGTGCAGAGGGCACCACTGGCGGATGTGACGACGACGCCACGGCCGCCAGTGGGGCCCAGACGGGCAAGGGCATTATCGCCCGCGCTGCCAACGACCTGTGCCGTTACTATGCATCGCGCGACGGCATCCAAGCCAAAGTCCTGCGCGTGCCGTATCTGTATACCGCATCGCCGGCATTAACCGACCCATTTTTGATGCCGTTGTTCGAGGCATGCTCGGGCGGGTCGGTCGCGCTTCAGGGTGCGGCAGATGCGCCGTTTCCCCTGCTGTGTGCCGAGGAACTCGCGGTGTTGGTGCATCGTATCTTTGACAGCTGGGATGCCAACTTTGAGATGCTCGACGTTGCAGACGCTTTTGGCCACCCGAGGCCTATGGCGTGACCGTTGACGCTCCGGGTGCGAGCGTGACCTATCACACGCTCAGCATCTAGGCGTTTCGTCGCCTATCGGCGCTATACTGCAGCCGTTGCCCACGATGCGGGGAACACCCGCATCGTGGGTTTTTTGCTTATGAAGGGACGGTGCCGCGTGGACGTACAGCAGCTAGAAGAGGCCTGGGCTGCAAGGGCCGGCGCGCGTGAGGCGCGTCTTGCTGCAGCGCCGCATGTGCCGGCGGCGCTGTCTCTGTTGGGGATTGTACGTCCCGGCGATCGCCTGGTTGCGTTTGCCGATGACTTTGCCGATGCGTTTGCGCGCGGCTTTGAGTGCTGCGACGTGGCTATGGTGGAGGAGCCGTCGGTTGCGGCGTTTACTGCTGCGTCCGAGGGCTTTGATGCTTCGTTTGAGGTCGAGGGGCCGCACCTGTGGTGGTTCGTCAACTCTATTGGCGGGTTTGGATTGCGCGTGCCCGATCTGCGCGCGTTAGGACGTGCCGCGCGTGAGGCTCATGCGCTGCTCGTGGTGGATAACACCGTGGCTGGTGTCTTTGGGTGCGATCCGTTGCGCTTGGGTGCCGTGCTGTCGCTCGAGGCACTTGACCGCGTGTGCGCCGGTGAGGCTCCGCACAAGTTGGTTGCCATATCGGTCGCGCGCTCGCAGCTCAAGCGCCATCGTGTGGATGCTGCTGCCGAGTGCGCGCATGCTCTGCTTGAGGGCTGTGGCTTGGTCAAACTTGATTTGCCTGCTGATGAGGCCGGTGTGCTGGAGCGCGGGCTGGACTCGCTCGATGCCCGCATGCAGGCACATTTCGACCGCGCACGTGCGCTGGCCGAGTACTTGGCTGCCAATGAGATGGTGCACGCCGTGCGCTATCCTGGACTGAGCTCGCATCCCGACCATGCGGTTGCAACTGGAATCCTCGAGCACGGCTTTGGTCCGGCAGTTGAGTTTGACCTTATCGAGCGCAGTGCGGGCGATTTGTTCGATGCTTTGCCGGGGGAGTTTCGCACATCGCCCGCCGGCGGCGCAACGACGCGACTCTCTGCTCCGCGCGGCAAGCAGGGGAGCACCATTCGCCTCTTCGCCGGTACCGACGACCCCCTGGTTGTAGCGTCCACCCTGGACAACGCGCTCCGAAAGTAACTAATCGGGGTGTGTGTCACGAAAACGGCCTATTTACTACGTTTAAGCCATAGGGGTCGACCATACCCGCCTATTTCGAAAATTGCCAAGCTGTCTACCAGCGGTTTTATTTTCATAATGTCCGGTATGGTCGAGGGTATTCAGCTAAACGTAGTAGATGGGCCCGTTTTGTGGCACGAGCCTCAATCCGAGGGCACGGTGGACAACAATTCAGTCCCAAAAGGACTACTCTGCATTGATGCTGGCGATGAGGTCGTTGGCTTTGGTGGCGATGACGTTGTTGATGTCGGCCTGCAGCTCCTCGTAGGCCGCTATGGCGCGCTCGCCGGCGGGGGTGAGCGATGATCCGCGGGCTCCGTCGCGCTCGATGAGCTTGCAGCCCAGCTGGCCTTCGGCCTCGTTTACGATGCGCCAGGCCTTGGAATACGCCATGCCCATGCTCTTGGCGGCACGGTTGAGCGAGTGTTCGTGGGCAATACCCTGCAGCAGCAAGACGCAGCCGTGGCCGAACACGCCCGGTAGGTCTTTGTCGCACGCTTGAATGACCAACTTTGCCGTCGTCTTGTACTTCATACGCTCCACGTCTCCCCGCTAAAGTGTTTGCTGGGCAAACGCAAAGCCTGCGTCAAACCCTCGTGTGCTCTTCTTAAATCATGCATTGTAGCAGTCAAAGTGCGTTAAGATACTTCCCCAGTATTGGGCGCCCAAGGTTGGGCTGGGTCCTACGAGGCCTGCAGCCGACCGGTCGCATGGAAAAAGGAGAAACATGGCTACGTTCTTTCCCGGTGAGTCCCACACGTTTTCGGAGTATCTGCTGGTTCCTGGTTACTCGTCCTCGCAGTGCATCCCCAACAACGTCTCTCTTAAGACGCCGCTAACCCGCTTCAAGCGCGGTGAGAAGCCGGCAATCACCCTGAACATCCCCATGGTTTCCGCCATCATGCAGTCCGTCTCGGGCGTCGACATGGGCGTCGCGCTCGCTACCGAGGGTGGCCTGTCCTTCATTTACGGTTCTCAGACCCCCGAGTCCGAGGCTGCTATGGTTAAGGCCGTTAAGGATCACAAGGCTGGTTTCGTTCAGTCCGATTCCACGCTGACCCCCGACATGACCATGGAGCAGGTCATCGAGCTCAAGGAGAAGACCGGCCACTCCACCATGCCGGTCACCGACGATGGCACTCCCAAGGGCAAGCTCCTGGGCATCGTCACCAGCCGTGACTATCGCCCCAGCCGCGATGACCACCAGAAGAAGGTCTCCGAGTTCATGACCCCGCGCGAGCAGCTCATCGTGGGCGACAAGAACATCAGCCTCAAGGTTGCCAACGACGTCATCTGGGACAACAAGCTCAACGCTCTGCCCATTGTCGACGACAACGATCACCTCATGGGCATCGTCTTCCGCAAGGATTACGACAGCCACAAGACCAACCCCAACGAGCTGCTCGACGGCGATAAGCGCTACATGGTCGGCGCCGGTATCAACACCCGCGACTATGCCGAGCGCGTGCCGCTGCTTATCGAGGCCGGTGCCGACGTCCTGTGCATTGACTCTTCCGAGGGCTTCAGCGAGTGGCAGAAGCGCACCATCGAGTGGATCCGCGCTAACTACGGCGAGGACGTCAAGGTCGGTGCCGGTAACGTCGTCGACGCCGAGGGCTTCCGCTTTTTGGCCGACTGCGGTGCCGACTTCATCAAGGTCGGTATCGGCGGCGGCTCCATCTGCATTACCCGCGAGACCAAGGGTATCGGCCGTGGTCAGGCCACCGCGCTGATCGATGTCTGCCGCGCTCGCGACGAGTACTACGAGGAGACCGGCGTCTACGTGCCCGTGTGCTCCGACGGCGGTATCGTCTACGACTACCACATGACGCTCGCCCTTGCCATGGGTGCCGACTTTATGATGCTGGGCCGCTACTTCGCCCGCTTTGACGAGAGCCCGACCGAGCGCGTCAACGTTAATGGCCAGTACATGAAGGAGTACTGGGGCGAGGGCTCTGCGCGCGCCCGCAACTGGCAGCGCTACGACCTGGGCGGCGCCGCGAAGCTCAGCTTCGTCGAGGGCGTCGACTCCTACGTCCCGTACGCCGGCTCCCTCAAGGACGGCGTGGGCGGCACACTCTACAAGGTCAAGTCCACGATGTGCAACTGCGGCGCCCTCTCGATCCCCGAGCTCCAGGAAAAGGCGCGCCTGACCCTGGTCAGCTCCACCTCCATCGTCGAAGGCGGAGCCCACGACGTCGTAGTCAAGGACTCCCAACAGAGCGTAACGTATCGATAAGATAAGACCTGCACATAAAGGTTGAGCCTCAACCACGTTATTTAGATAAAGCGAGATGCCTGCAAGTCGCAGGCATCTCGCTTGTTGTATTTGCTATCATCAGTCGAGTTAACGATGTGGCGGGGCGTTCTTACCTTTGCTCGCTGCAAGTTCCGCACGAGCCGAAGAGCACTTAATGTGCTCTTCGTGCGAGCAGGACTGTCCGCAGCAGCGAGTAAAGGTAAGAACGCCCCGCCCCAACCCAGCTAACAAAGGAGCTGATATGTGCGATTGCACAGATCATAAGGATGAGATCCCTGCCTACGACGCGCAGGCCATTGAGTCCCGGTGGATGAAGGCCTGGGAGGACTCCAACCTCTTTGCCGTCGACACCGACGACAGCAAGCCCAAGAAGTATGTGCTCGAGATGTTCCCGTATCCGTCGGGCGACCTGCACATGGGCCACGCGCGCAACTACACCATCGGCGATGCCATGGCCCGTCAGGCCCGCATGCGCGGCTACGACGTGCTGCACCCCATCGGCTTCGATGCCTTTGGTCTGCCCGCCGAGAATGCCGCCATCAAGCACAACACACAGGCTGCCGCCTGGACGTATAAGAACATGGACCAGGCGCTCGCCACGATGAGGCGCATGGGCTTCTCCTACGATCTGGATCGTACCGTTAAGACCTGTAGCCCCGACTACTATCGCTGGGGTCAGTGGATCTTTGAAAAGATGTGGGAAAAGGGTCTGGTCTACCGCAAGAAGAACCCGGTCAACTGGTGCCCCACCTGCAAGACCGTTTTGGCCAACGAGCAGGTAACCGAGGGCAAGTGCTGGCGTTGCGGCACCGAGCCCGAGAAGCGTGACCTCGAGCAGTGGTACTACAAGATCACCGACTACTCCCAGGAGCTGCTCGATGACCTGGAGAAGCTCCCCGGCTGGCCCGAGCGCGTCAAGCAGATGCAGGCCAACTGGATCGGCCGCTCCGAGGGCGCCGAGGTCGACTTTACCCTGTGCGACACCGATGGCGAGCCCATCGAGGGCGACGAGGGTAAGATCACCGTCTTCACCACGCGCGCCGACACGCTCTTTGGCGTTTCCTTCTTTGTCCTGTCTCCCGAGTACGTGCGCCTGCACGAGCTCGTCGAGGGCACTCAGTACGAGGAGGCCGTCACCAAGATCGTCGAGGACTCCAAGCATATCTCTGCCGTCGAGCGCGCCCAGGGCACCCTCGAGAAGCACGGCGCCTTTACGGGCCGCTACGTGGTAAACCCCGTCAACGGCGAGAAGATCCCCGTGTGGGTTGCTGACTATGTCGTTGCCGACTACGGCACCGGTGCCGTCATGGCCGTTCCCTGCGGCGACCAGCGCGACTTTGAGTTCGCCCGCAAGTACGACCTGCCTATCGTGCCGATCATCCTGGACGATGAGGATCGCGCTGCCGTCGAGGCTAGCGGCGAGACCATCGACACCTTCCATGCCGAGAACGTCGACTGGGATTGCGCCCACGCTGCCGAGGGCACGCTCGTCCAGTCGGGCAAGTACACCGGCATGCGCGGCGGCAAGCACTCTGAGGGCGAGGCTGCCATCGTGGCCGACCTCGAGGCCATGGGCTGCGGCCGTCGCAAGGTCGAGTTCCGCCTGCGCGACTGGCTCATCAGCCGTCAGCGTTACTGGGGCAACCCCATCCCGGCCATCCACTGCGAGCACTGCGGCATCGTGCCCGTGCCCGAGGACCAGCTGCCGGTGACGCTGCCCGAGAACCTGGACCTGGGTGCCGGCGAGACCCTTGCCGAGTGCAAGGAGTTCTACGAGACCACCTGCCCGGTCTGTGGTCGCCCGGCCAAGCGCGAGACCGATACCATGGACACCTTCACCTGCTCCAGCTGGTATTACCTGCGCTATACCGACCCGCACAACACCGAGCTGCCCTTCTCCCGTGAGGCCGCCGATCGTTGGATGCCCGTCGATAACTACATCGGCGGCATCGAGCACGCCATTTTGCACCTGCTCTACAGTCGCTTCTTTACCAAGGCGCTGCGCGACCTGGGCCTGCTGAGCGTTGACGAACCCTTTACCAACCTGCTGTGCCAGGGCATGGTCAAGGACGAGAACGGCGACACCATGTCCAAGTCCAAGGGCAACGTCGTGCCCCCGAGTTCAGTCATTGAGCCCTACGGTGCCGACACCATGCGTCTGGCGATCCTGTTTATCGCCCCGCCCGAGAAGGACTTCGACTGGGATCCCAAGGCCGTCGAGGGCGCTAACCGCTTCATTAAGCGCGCCTGGCGTATCGTGTGGCAGCTCGTCCAGTCCGGCGACGCCAACGTGGCCTTTGACAAGTCCGCGCTCGACGAGACAGCGATGAAGCTCTACCGCGAGCGCCATCGCACCATCGCCAAGTGCACCGAGGACTTCGATCGTGGCCAGTTCAACACCGCCATCTCGGCCGTCATGGAGCTCGTCAACGCGGCGAGCGCCTACCTCAACGCCACCGAGGGTGCCGCCCGCGACAAGGCGCTGTGCTACGGCGTGGCTAAGGATATCGTGAGCGTCCTTGCCCCCATCTGCCCGTTCTGGGCCGACGAATTGTGGCACGAGGCCCTCGGCTGCGAGGGCAACGCCTACACCGCCGCCTGGCCCGAGTTCGACCTGGCCGAGTCCATCGAGGATACGGTGCAGATCGTCGTCCAGGTGCTCGGCAAGGTCCGTGGCCGCATCGACGTCGCCCGCGACGCCTCCAACGAGGAGATGCAAGCTGCCGCTGAGGAAGCCGTTGCCAAGTGGCTTGAGGGCAAGACGGTCGTCAAGGCCATCTGCGTGCCCGGCAAGCTGGTCAACCTGGTGGTCAAGTAAGCGCTGCGCGTAAAGCTGACATGCAATAAACGAGGGACGGTCTGGTTGGGTCGTCCCTCGTTTTGTGTTGTCTGCCCTGCTTAGTCAGTGCGTCGCACCGTCTTCTACGGGATGTGTACCAGGTCCCTAAAGTAAACGTTGCCCGTTGCCTCTTCGAACATCCAAATGTTGAGGTAGATGTCGTTGAGGTCGTTGCTCACATCAAAGTCCGGGTCGTCGAAGGTGCCTACAAAGGCGAGCATGGCGCGCGTTTCCTCGCCCGCTGCGACCTGCTGGCGCATGTGCACATCGCGGACCACGCCTTTGACGTAGGCATAGGAGTCCACATCGCCAAACATCATATCGACATCGGTATTGTTGGTCACCGTAAAGACGAGCGCCGCGTCTCCGTAGCCGTCGGTGTCCTTGCCCACGCAGGTAACATGGACGTTTTCGTCTGCCTCAAGGTCGATGGGGAACTGTTCTTGGGAATCGGGACCCAAGCTCTGGGGATCGACGATGTCCTCGTCTATTTTGTCGAAGCTCGCCGGGGGTTCGGTTTTCTCGATGGCTTTGGTGCTGCCGAGATCCGGTTCGCATGGTCCGGTTTTGCCATCGATGTTGTTGCAGGCCGTCAGAGCGAACGAACAGGCAGCTACGACGAGCGCGGTCGCGCAGAGGGTGCCTAGGCGTTCCATGGATCCTCCTTGCCGTGGAGATACTGGAAGGTTGTGTGGTCAATGCGTGCGGCAGGCTTTCTCGCTACAGAATGCCTCTCAGCTTTAGTCTGGCCGATGTGCGCCCAGGGATGGAATGCCCATAGGGCCCGATTCGGTCGGCGCTCTGGGACGCATGGCCCGTTTTGGGGCTGTTGAGGGTGCGCCGCATGGGGCTCCTCGGTCAATTGTCCTATTCTTGTGGAGAACCTGTGCGCACGCTGACCTGCAGATTCGTACTGTGCTTGCGCGTTTCCGCAGCTATTGGTATAGTTTGCTTGCAAATGAAGTTGTAATTGAAAGAAGTGGGGTTTCGGCCCCGCTTCTTTTTTGTATGGATGGAGGTGCCGCAATGGTCAAGACCAAGACCGAGCAGGCGATCATCGACGCGCTCGAGGCCGTCGCTCCCCAGCACGATGTCGACATCGTCGACGTCGAGCTCGTGGGCGCCACCAAGGCCCCCTGCGTGCGCGTGCGTATCGAGGGTGCCGAGGGTCAGAGCCTGTCTCTCAACGACGTCACGGCCAACACCAAGTGGGTCGGCGATGTGATTGAGGAGCTCGACCCTATCTCTTCGAGCTATACGCTCGAGGTGTCGAGCCCGGGTATGGCGCGCCCGCTGCGCCGCCCGAGTGACTTTGCCCGCTTTGTGGGCGAGAACTGTGAGCTCACCTCCACCGCTACCGAGGGCCGTCGCAAGTACGCCGGCAAGATTGCCGCTGCGACCGAGACCGACGTGACCCTCGAGCTCGAGGACGGCGAGTCCGTCACCCTCGATTTCTCTGATGTAAAAAAGTGCAAGTTGAAGCCCACCTACGACTTCAAGCCCGCGAAGGAAGGAAAGTAAGATGGCAGCATCCGACATGATGTCCGCCCTGATGGAGCTTTGCCAGGAGAAGCACATCGACCAGCTCTACCTGATCGACCGCCTGGAGCAGTCGCTCGCCAAGAGCTATGCCGAGATCCTGCATCTTGAGTGGGGCGCCAAGGTGACCATCGACCGCACCACCGGCAAGATCTACGTCTACCGCCTGGAGCCGATCGACGATTCCATGGACGAGGAGGGCAACTTCACCGAGTTCGAGGAGATCGACGTCACCCCCAAGAACACGAGCCGCATCGCTGCCCAGCACGCCAAGGCCGAGATCAACGCCATCGTGCGCAACTCCGCCCGCGAGCAGATCTATGAGGAGTTCTCCGGCCGCATCGGTGACCTCATCAGTGGTACCGTGCTGCAGTCCACGCCCGACTTCACGATCGTCAAAATTCGCGAAGGCGTCGAGGCCGAGCTTCCGCACTTTGATCAGCGCCGTTACGAGAACGAGCGCAACGAGCGTCCGATGGGCGAGCGCTACCTGCACAACCAGCATATCAAGGCCGTGATCATCGACGTTCGCGACCCCAACTCCAACCTGCAGCCGGTTCGTGGCGAGCACAGCCGTCCGCCGATTGTCATCTCCCGTACCCACCCCGAGCTCATGCGTCGTCTGTTTGAGCAGGAGGTGCCCGAGATCTATGAGGGCACCGTCCAGATCAAGTCGATCGCCCGCGAGCCCGGCCAGCGTTCCAAGGTTGCCGTCCACTCGCTCGACGACCGCCTGGATCCCGTGGGCGCCTGCGTCGGCCCCAAGGGCAGCCGTGTTCGCGCTGTCGTGGGCGAGCTCCGTGGCGAGCGCGTCGACGTCATCCTGTGGGATGCCGATCCTGCCGTCTACGTCGCCAACGCCCTGTCGCCCGCTAAGGTCACCCGCGTCCTCATTGACGAGGAGAAGGCCTACGCCGGCGTCATCGTCCCCGACGACCAGCTGTCCCTCGCCATCGGCAAGGAGGGCCAGAACGCCCGCCTCGCCGCGCGCCTGACCGGCTGGCACATCGACATCAAGTCCGAGACGCTTGCCGCCGACATCCTCAAGAACGTTCCCGTTCACGAGGAGCCCGCCGCCGACCTGATCGGTGACGAGGAGGACGAGGACGTCCGTCGCTGCGAGTTCGTGTCCGAGGACGGCATCCAGTGCCGCAACCAGGCCCGTCCCGGCTCCCGTTTCTGCGGTGTCCACGACACCGACGCCTTCGATGATGCGGAGGACCTGATCTAGCGCGCGGTCGCGCCGGGCAGGTCCCAGCGCATACCCCACGCTCGTTCAGTCTCTAGGCACCCAAGGTGCCAGAAAGGGTAGGTGAAGTCATATGGCAAAAGTCCGTGTGTCCACCCTGGCCAAAGAGTTCGGCATGACCTCTAAGGAACTGATGGGTCATCTCGCCGAAATGAAGATTCCCGCTAAGTCCGCTTCCTCCGCCCTGGAGGACGCTTACGTCGCCATGGTCCGCAAGCAGCTCGCCTCGGTGATCGAGGCCCGCGCCCAGGAAGTCGAGGCCGCCAAGCAGGCCGAGGAGCAGGCCGCTGCCGCCGAGGAGGCAGCACGCGCTGCCGAGGCCGAGCGCGAGCGCATCGCCGCCGAGAAGGCACGCGAGGAGGAGCGCCGTCAGTTCGCCGCCGCCCAGGCTGCCGAGGAGGCCGCCCGTGCCGAGGCCGAGGCCAAGAAGAAGGCCGAGCAGGAGCGTCTTGCTCGCGAGAAGGAGGAGGCTGCCCGCGAGGCCCAGCGCCGCGCCGTTCCCGCTTCCGACTCCGGTTCGCGTTTCCGCTCTCTGCTTGACCAGATCGCCGCACAGGAGACCGTGCTCAAGGAGAAGAAGGACGCCGAGCAGAAGGCCAAGGCCGAGCGCGCTGCCGAGCGCGGCAACCGTCGTGGCGGCAACAACGACCGTCGCGGTGGCCGTCGTAACGATCGCAACGCCTCCGATAACAACTCCGAGCGCAATGCCTCCGAGAACCGCCCGCACAGCCATCGCACCAATGCCAGCAACAACGTCGCTGCCGGTATGGACTTCCCCAACCCCGACAAGCAGGGCAAGGGCAAGAAGCGCAAGGGCGGTCACAACAACGAAGAGGACCACTACAGCCGCATGGCTCGCGAGGCCGAGGAGTACAGCCGCGAGAAGGTGCTCGAGGAGGCTCGAGCTGCCGTCGAGGAGGCCTCTCGCGAGTCCACCGGTCGCCGCAAGAAGCGCAAGGAGAAGCGCGAGCGCGAGGCTGCCAAGGCTCAGGAGGAGCGCAAGATAGAGGAGGCGCTGGCCCAGGGCGTGAACCCCGAGGAGCTCGACGCCATCAAGGTCTCCCAAGGCGTTACCGTCCAGGAGCTCGCCGAGGCGCTTGACGTTCCGGCCAACGACATCATCAAGCGCCTGTTCCTGCTGGGCACGCCGCTCACCATGACGCAGTCCATGTCCGACGACCTCATCGAGCTCGTTGCCGACGACCTGGGCCGTCAGATCAAGATCATCACCCCCGAGGAGGAGAACACCTTCTCGTTCTACGACGATCCCGCCGACCTTAAGCCGCGCGCCCCGGTCGTCACCGTCATGGGCCACGTCGACCACGGCAAGACGAGCCTCCTCGACGCCATCCGTCACACCGGTGTCGCTGCCGGCGAGGCGGGCGGCATTACCCAGGCAATCGGCGCTTCGCAGGTTATGATCAACGACCGCAAGATCACCTTCATCGATACCCCGGGTCACGCCACCTTTACGGCCATGCGTGCCCGTGGTGCCAAGGTGACCGATATCGTCATTCTAATCGTGGCTGCCGACGACGGCGTCATGCCCCAGACCGTCGAGTCGATCAACCACGCCAAGGCCGCCGGCGTACCCATCGTCGTCGCCGTCAACAAGATCGATAAGCCGGGTGCCAACCCTGACCGCGTGCGCCAGGAGCTCACCGAGTACGGTGTCATCCCCGAGGAGTGGGGCGGACAGAACATGTTCGTCAACATCTCGGCCAAGCAGAAGATCGGTATCGACGACCTTCTGGAGACCGTGCTGCTCCAGGCCGACGTGCTCGAGCTCAAGGCCAACCCGGACACCTTTGCCTCCGGCAACGTCCTCGAGGCCAAGCTCGACAAGGGCCGCGGCTCGGTCGCTACCGTGCTCGTGACCCGCGGTACCCTGCACGTGGGCGATACGCTTGTCGCCGGCCTCACCTACGGCCGCGTCCGCGCCATGCTCGACCCCAAGGGCCGCGCTGTCACCGAGGCCGGTCCCTCCGACGCCGTCGAGATCCTGGGTCTGCAGTCCGTACCCAACGCCGGTGACGAGTTCCGCGTGTTCGAGGACGAGCGCGAGGCTCGTGCGCTGGCCGACGAGCGTTCGCTCAAGGCCCGTATCGAGGAGCAGAGCCGCGTCAAGCACGTCACGCTCGAGAACCTCTTCGAGACCATTGCCGACGCCGAGGTCAAGGAGCTCAACCTCATCATCAAGGCCGACGTCCAGGGTTCCATCGAGGCCCTTCAGGATTCGCTCGACAAGATGGATCAGTCCGAGGTTCGCATCAACACGATACACTCTGCCGTTGGCGCCATCAACGAGACCGACGTCGTCCTGGCCGACGCCTCCAACGCCATCATCATCGGCTTTGGCGTCCGCCCCGACGGTAAGGCCCGTTCCGCCGCCGAGCGCGAGGGCGTCGAGATTCGTTGCTACGACGTCATCTACAAGTGCCTCGAGGAGCTCGACGCTGCCCGTATCGGCATGCTCAAGCCCACCGAGGTCGAGGTCTCCACGGGTACCGCGACCGTCCTGGACACCTTTAAGGTGCCCAAAGTCGGTATCGCCGCCGGTGTCCGTGTCGAAGAGGGCGAGATCGCCGCGACCGATTCCGTGCGTCTGGTGCGCGACGGCATCGTGGTCTTCAACGGCAAGATCGCCTCGATGCGCCACTACAAGGACGAGGCCAAGAGCCTCAAGAGCGGTTCCGAGGGCGGCATTGGCCTGGAGAACTTCCAGGACATCAAGCCCGGCGACCAGATCGAGGGTTACCGCATCGACCAGGTTGCCCGTACCGAGTAGGGGGTAGCGCTATGAAGCAAACGCAGGCAACCCGCCGTCTGGGCGAGCAGCTTCGCGAGAAGCTCGGTTATATCCTGCTCTTTGAGGTTTCCGATCCGCGTCTCGACCTGGTTACTTTGACCGCGGTCGAGGTCGCGGTGGACCGTTCGTTCGCGCGTGTGTACGTGTCGTGCGATGCGAGCCGCTACGACGAGGTCATGGAGGCGCTCGCAAGCGCTAAGGGCCGTATTCGCAGCCTGTTGGCTCGCTCGCTCGATTGGCGTGTTACGCCCGAGCTCGATTTTCGCATCGATCGCTCGACCGATGAGGCCGAGCGCATCACGCGTGCGCTGGAAAACGTTCCCGCCACGCTTGCGATCGAAAAGGACGAGGACGGCTATCCGATAGCGGATGCCGCCCAGGAGGCAGCTTTAGATGACTAATTCCGCCGACCTCGCCTCGTGCGAGTCTGCAGATATTCAGCGACGCATCCTCGAGCTCATCGAGGGTGCGTCCTCCATTGCGATTTCGGGACACACTTCTCCCGATGGCGACGCCCTGGGCTCCGTGCTGGGTCTGGGCCTCTCGCTTAGGAAGTTTTTTCCCAACAAGGACATTGCCCTGCTGCTGGCAGACGATGACCCGGTTCCGCGCATCTACCGCTTTATGGAGGGTGCCGACCGTCTGGTGCCGGCATCTGCGTATACTGGCAATCCGGACCTGTTCATTTCGGTGGACGTGCCGGTCGTCGAGCGTCTGAACAACTCCGCCGAGGTGCTCCGCCGCTCGTCGCATGTGGTGTGCTTCGATCACCATCCGGCGCGCGAGGAATTTGCCGAGCTGAGCCTGAGGTGCGTCGACGCCGCGGCCTGCGCCATGATCATCGACCGCTTTTTGGACAATTGCGGCATTGTGGCTCGCGATGGTGTCGCGACCTGCCTGCTGTGCGGCCTGGTGACCGATACCGGTCGTTTTCAGTATCAAAACGCCGATGCCGCCGCGTTCCATGCAGCCTCGCGTCTGGTTGCCCACGGTGCCGATCCGGCGCGTGTGGCACTCGAGGTCTACCAGAGCATGCGCGTTGAGTTTTTGCACCTCAAGTCCATCGTTATGGGCCGCATCAAGACGGTGGCCCACGGGCGCGTCGCGTATAGTTACGCGTACCAGAGTGACCTTGAGGCTTGCGGTGTCACCTCGGATGAGTGCGACGGCCTGGTCGATGTGGTTCGCTCGGTGATGGGCGTCGAAGTCTGCCTGTTCCTGAAGGGCATTGAGGGCGATAGCAAGGTGCGCGGCAACCTGCGCTCCAAGGGCGACCTCAACGTGTCCGAGATCGCTGCTGCTTTTGGCGGAGGCGGACATCCCGCTGCCGCCGGTTTCTCCAACAACGGAACGATTCTCGAGACGCTCACCGTGGCACTTCCCATGCTGGCCGAGCTGGTAGGGGAGGATCCCGCTTCAGTGACCGTCGAGCTTTAACTTTTTGGATGGTACATGGCTCGTCGTACGCCTTCTCAACTGAATATGCTGCTCGCCGTCGATAAGCCGGTGGGCTGCACGTCCCACGATGTGGTCTCGCAATGTCGGCGCGCCCTCCATGAGCGTCGCGTCGGCCATGCCGGCACGCTCGACCCCATGGCATCGGGTGTCATGGTGGTGGGTGTTGGCCAGGCTACTCGTTTGCTGGGCATGCTAACCCTCGATACCAAAAGCTATGTCGCCGACATCTCGTTTGGCGCCGAGACCAATACCGATGATGCGGAGGGCGAGGCGGTCCGCACGGTGGCTATTGCCAACGAGCTGCGCGATCCTGCCTATGCCCGTGAGCGCTTGGCGGCTATGCTGGGTCCGCAGATGCAGGTGCCGCCGGCGTTTTCGGCTATCTCGGTCAATGGCGTTCGCGCCTACAAGTCTGCTCGCGAGGGCAATGCGGTGGACCTACCTCCGCGCCCTGTCGAGGTCTATGCCGCCGACCTGATCGCCGTGGGCGGCGAAGGTGATACGTGTGTGTGGACCGTGGCGTTCTCGGTGAGCAAGGGCACCTATATCCGTGCGCTCGCTCGCGACTTGGGCCGCGCCTGTGAGAGCGCCGCGCACATTTCCGCGTTGCGCCGCACGGCCTCCGGTGTTGTTTCCATTGGCGCTTGTCATGCGGTCGAGGAACTTTCCCCCGAGTCCGCGGCTGGCTTTGCCCTGGATCCCATTGCGGCCCTGGGCGCCACGCGTGTTGACTTGCCGGGCAATCTTGCCGACGACCTGCTCTGCGGCCGACGCATTCCCGTTGAGCGTGCGCTTGCCGATTTCGATACCGCGAAGGCGCCTTTTGCGTTGGTGCTCGATGGGGGACTCAAGGCGCTCGCCCGCATTGAGAGTGGCCGCTTTGTCATGGAGCACGTGTTTCCGCAGGCAATCGGCGGTGTTCGATGATGTTGTCCGCTCGCGAGCTCGCGCGTATCTTTTTCGCGGGCGAGTCGGACGAGGCTCGCATCGTTGCTGCCGATGCATTTGATGGGTGCGAGCACTTGGGTGCTGCCTCCATCGCCATTGGTGTTTTCGATGGTGTGCACCGTGGACACCAGGAACTCATCGAAGCGCTTGTCTGTGATGCCCGTGCCCATGGCTGTAACGCGGTCGTGGTTACCTTCGATCCCGACCCGGACGTCGTGGTGAGCCCTTCGCCCGCTCAAAAATTGATGACGACGGCCGACCGTCTGCATGCCCTTGCTCAAACCGGGGTCGATGCAGTGGTGGCCGTTCCCTTTACGCCTGAGGTTGCGGCGCTCGACCATGTCGGTTTTCTCGCACTGTTGTCACGCGTGGTCGACATTCGTTCGATTCGCGTTGGCAGCGATTTTAGGCTGGGTCGCGGCGGTGCTTCTGGTGTTGCCGAGATGCGCGCCTGGGGTTCCGAGCGCGGAGTTGACGTGTATGGTCACGACCTGCTTTGCGAGGGCGGCGAGGCCATTTGCGCCACCCGCATTCGTCACGAGCTGGGACAGGGCCATGTGGAGCTGGCTGCTGAGTTGCTCGGCCGCCCGTATATGCTGCGCGGCGGTGTTATTCGCGGCCGTCACGAGGGCTCTGGCATGGGCTTTCCCACGGCAAACCTGCAGGTTCCCGACGGCATTCAGGTGCCTGCCGATGGCGTGTATGAGGGCCTGGTGCTCGTCGATGACACCGTATGGCCTGCTGCCGTTAACGTCGGCCTGCCGCCGACGTATGCCGACGATGCCGCTTCATCGCATCTCGAGGCTAACTTAATTGGTTATACGGGCGACCTGTACGGCGCTTCCGTTTCGCTGGCGTTTACGCGCTGGCTGCGTCCGTCACGCGTGTTCGATTCCCTGGACGAGTTGATCGCGACCGTCGAGGGAAATATCGATGATATCCGTCATAACTTGGGTGAGCAGGGGGTGAGTATCCGTGATTAGCGATGAGGAAAAAGACCAGGTACGCGCTGCGTCCGACTTAGTTGCCATCGTGCAGGAAACGGTTGAGCTCAAGCCCCGCGGCCATGAGTTTTGGGGTTGCTGCCCCTTCCATGGCGAAAAGACGCCTTCTTTCCACATTATCCCCGCTACGCAGGTCTGGCACTGCTTTGGCTGCGGCGAAGGCGGCGACGTCTTCACCTATATCATGAAGCGCGAAAACCTGAGCTTTCCCGAGTCAATCCGCTATTTGGCCGATCGTGCGGGTATTGAGCTGCATGACACCGGAGATCGTCGCGAGCGCGGTACCAAGCGTGCCCGCATCTACGATCTGTGTGCCGAGACCGCCCAGTTCTACCACACCATGCTTATGCGCGGTAAGGACGGCCGTCCACGCGAGTACTTTGCCAGCCGTGGTATGGGTGGCGACGTCTGCCGCCGCTACTGCCTGGGCTTTGCACCGGGCCGCAACGCGCTGGTGTCGCACCTGTCCCAGGCGGGTTTTACCCCGCAGGAGATGATCGACGCCAACGTTGCCGTGAGCCGCGGGCGCGGGCAGCTTGCCGACCGCTTCTACGACCGCGTGATGTTTCCCATCTTTGACGAGCAGGGTCACAACATTGCCTTTGGCGGGCGCATCATGGGTGACGGCCAACCCAAGTACCTCAACACCGCCGAGACGAGCGTGTTCCATAAAAAGCGAAACCTCTATGGCTTTAACTGGGCCAAGGAGTTTATCGTCGCGCAGGATACGGCCATCGTGGTGGAGGGCTATACCGATTGCATCGCCTGCTGGGAGGCGGGGATCAAAAACGTTGTCGCCACGCTGGGCACCGCGCTCACGGAGCATCACGTCAAGACGCTCACCCGCTTTGCCAAGCGTATCGTGTATATGTTCGATGGCGATGCCGCGGGCCAGAAGGCCGCCCGTCGCGCGATTCAATTTATCGAGCAGGATTCGATGGACCTGCGCTGCGTGGTGCTGCCCGACGGCAACGACCCCATGGAGTTCATCACAGCGCACGGCGGAGGGGAGCTGCAGAAACGCATCGACGCTGCCGAGCCGCTCATGGACTTTGTCTACCGTTCGCTGCAGGAGTCGAGTGACATCACCACGCCGGGCGGTCGTGCCAAGGCGCTGGAAGATGCGCTGACGCTTATCTATCCGCTGCGCGATAGCTATATGATCGACACATACTTTATTCAGATTGCCGATCTGCTGGGTTTGGATCTGGAGACAGTGCGTGCGAGCTCGGGCCGTGTGTTTCGCGATGTCGCCAAGCGCGAGGATGCGGAACGACGTCGTGAGCAGAACTATGAGCGCCAGCGGGCACAGGCTGAGCGCTCTGGTAGCGCGGGCGGTCGGACGTCTGGTTCGCAGGGGGCATCTCGCGGTGCTTGGGCATCGGGCGCGACGCCGCCGGTGTCCGCGCCGGTCGAAGAAGAGCCGTATGACTACGTCCCGCTCGATGCCTACGGCGCCGCGCCCGTGGAGGTCGTCGACGACCTGCCGCCGATCGACGCGCCTGATGGTATGGGCGCTGTACCTGTGACTGATGGTTCGGGTGCTCCGGCTGCGGCGGCGCCGATGGTTCTTACTGATCTTGAGCGTAAGTCCTTGGCAGGGGAGCGTGAGCTGCTGACCATGCTCACGAGCTACCCCGACCTGTTCCGCACGTATGCCGATCGCATCTGCTCTATCGAGTGGGTTGACCCACGTCACGAGTCCATCGCATGGGCCGTTCTGGCAACGCCGCCGGGAACCGATCCTGCAGCCTGCATGGATGCGGCGCGCTCGGTGTGTCCCGAGGCGGCAACGCTTGTGAGTGCCGGGCGCATCTCGGCGACGAGCAAGCACCCCACCGAGACGAACATCGTGTTTATGCTCGATACGCTCGAGCTCTACACCATCAAGCGCCGCATGCGTGCCGCACAGGCCAAGCTGCGCCAGGACCGTTCGCTCGACGATGAGGCCCGTCGCGCGCTGACCGTGCAGGCCGCGCAGGATTCGCAGCGTCAACGCGAACTGCAAAAGTCGATCGGCGGCGTGGCGGACCCGTTCCGTTTGATCGGTCTGGAGGCCGCAGGCACCGAACAGGCCTAGATGTTGTGGTCAACCAGCGTATTCTCGCCTATATCCTGTCCTCTTTTTGGGTATAGACGACGATGTGTGTGCTAAAGTATTGAGTCCTGTGGACTATGAAGGGAGAATCTGTGCCAAAAAAGACTGAGAGCACGGGTACTGGGCTGGAATCCTACGTTGCAAAGCTCATGGGCAACGGCTCAAACAGGACTTCGGTAACCGAGGACGAGATTCAGGTCGCCCTGAAGGATATCGATGTTTCTGACGAGCAGCTCACCGCGGTGTATTCCGCGCTGCGCAACAGCGGCATCCAGATTATCTCCGCGAGCGGTAACGACGACGCCCCCATGGACGTCGACGATGACGATAACGATACCGATACCGATACCGACGATTTCGATGACGACGACGAGCACGATTCCGGCTCGCTCGACGATCACGAGCTCAAGATGGCCCGTCAGGCCGATGCCGAGATGGGTTCTTCCAAGAGCAAGAAGAAGCGCACCGTGCGCACGTCCCGTTCACGCTCCCGCGTGCGTGGCATCGATGCCTCCACGGTGATGCTGACCGGCGATCCGGTTCGTATGTACCTCAAAGAGATCGGCAAGGTCGACCTGCTGACCGCCTCCGAAGAGGTCGATCTGGCCATGAAGATCGAGGCCGGTCTTGAGGCCACCGAGAAACTCGAGGCCGCCGATGCCGGTGAGCTCGAGCTCACGCGTGCCGAGATGCGTCGTCTTACGCGCATTGAGAACGTCGGCCTCGAAGCTAAGCAGGCACTCATCAGCGCAAACCTGCGTCTGGTCGTCTCCATCGCCAAGCGCTATGTCGGCCGCGGCATGCTGTTCCTTGACCTGATCCAGGAGGGCAACCTCGGTCTGATTCGCGCCGTCGAGAAGTTCGACTACCAGAAGGGCTTCAAGTTCTCCACGTACGCCACGTGGTGGATCCGTCAGGCCATTACGCGCGCTATCGCCGACCAGGCCCGTACCATCCGTATTCCCGTGCATATGGTCGAGACTATCAACAAGCTCGTCCGCGTGCAGCGCCAGCTCCTTCAGGATCTGGGTCGCGACCCGACCCCCGAGGAGATCGGTGCCGAGATGGACATGAGCGCCGACCGCGTCCGCGAGATCCAGAAGATCTCGCAGGAGCCCGTGTCGCTCGAGACCCCCATCGGCGAGGAAGAGGATTCCCAGCTGGGCGACTTCATCGAGGACTCCCAGGCTATCGTTCCGCCCGATGCTGCCAGCTTCTCCATGCTGCAGGAGCAGCTCACCCAGGTGCTCGACTCGCTTGCCGATCGTGAGCGCAAGGTTATCGAGCTGCGCTTTGGCCTTGTCGACGGGCATCCCCGCACGCTCGAGGAGGTCGGTCGCGAGTTTGGCGTCACGCGCGAGCGTATCCGCCAGATCGAGTCCAAGACCTTGGCCAAGCTCCGCCACCCGAGCCGCAGCAGCAAGCTCAAAGACTATATCGAGTCTTAGGGTTACGGCGTTCTACCGAACGCCGTAACTGGCCGACGCTGCAAACCCGCCAGAGCGGCAATCTGCCTTTCAACTTCGGCGGCATGACCAAAAGGTCAATGCCGCCTTGTTTCAAGGCACCTTGCTCGCTCTGGCGGGTTTTCGCTGTCCGTCCTCTATCTGCGGCGTTGCTATGGCTGTCAGTTGTGCGACAGTTTGGGGGTGGTTATTGGGGACAGACTTAAATGAGTAGTCGTTGGGGACGTTCTTGAATGACTAGTCGTTTAAGAACGTCCCCAATGACTAGGCGGAGAAAAATTCTTAAAAAAGTTCTTGCCCTGCGCTGATTCGTCCGTATAATAAACTTCGTTGCTTGAGAGCACGCACCTATTCCTCGGTAGCTCAATGGTAGAGCACGCGGCTGTTAACCGCGCTGTTGTAGGTTCGAGTCCTACCCGGGGAGCCAGGTTGTAGAACCCGTCGCTTATGCGGCGGGTTTTTTCATGCCGCGACCACTTGACTCGAACGTTGCCATATCAACATTTCGTGTCGAGGATGTAATCCCGCGACCCACCACCTCAACATGGCGCGGTCGTTGTAGAATATTGCAATGATTGCTCCCACGACATGGTGCTGCGAGCACCAGATAAGGAGATTCTTGTGTCTGAGACCATTAACGGCAGCCTGAGCGTCTCGAACGACGTTATTGCCGATATTGCCGGTTATGCCGCGATGACGTGCTATGGCGTCGTCGGTATGGCTGAGCAGCTCCAGGGCGCCGAGAGCGTGCGCCTGCTTGCCGGTCAGCGCCTCCGTAAGGGCGTGCTTGTCTCCGCCGACGAGAACGGCCTTACGGTCGATCTTCACGTCGTGCTCGAGAACGGCGTCAACATGAAGTCCGTCTGCCACAATCTTTCGAGCTCCGTTGCCTTCACCCTGCAGGAGATCGCCCAGATCGATCCCGCCAGCCTTAAGATCGGCATCCATATCGACGCGCTCAAGAGCCGTCTGAACTAGCATCCGAAAACGGAGATTCAAATACCCATGATTGCAAAGACCATTCGCACCTGTTTTCCGATCGCTGCGGCTGCCGTTTCCGACAAGGCCGAGGAGATCAACAAGCTCAACGTCTTCCCCGTGCCCGACGGTGACACCGGCACCAACATGTCTCTCACGCTCGCCTCGGTGACCAAGGAGCTCTCCGCTCTTCCCGCCGATGCCGACATGGAGGCCATCGCCGGCGCCATCACCCACGGCTCCCTGATGGGCGCCCGCGGCAACTCCGGTGTCATCACCTCGCAGATCCTGCGCGGTGTGGCCGAGGGTCTCGTTTCTGCCGATGAGCCCATTACGTCCGCCAACATCGCCTATGCGTTCCGCAGAGCCGTCAAGGTCGCCTTCCAGGCCGTCCGCAAGCCCATCGAGGGCACGATCCTCACGGTGCTGCGCGATGTCTCGACCAAGGCCGACGAGTGCGAGAAGAAGAAGTTCTCGGCCGAGGACGCGCTCGACGCTATCGTCGTCGAGGCATATCAGTCTGTCGCTCGCACGCCCGACCTTCTGCCCGTTCTGAAGGAGAACGGCGTGGTCGACTCCGGCGCCTTTGGCTTTGCCATCTTCCTGGAGAACTTTGTTGCCGCCGCGCTTGGCCGCAGCACCGTTGTCGAGGATTTCTCCGCCACGTTTGATTCCGCTGGCTCTGCCCGCGACGCGGCCCTCAATCGCGTTGAGATCGAGGCCAACGACGACTGGGAGGGCTCGGAGTTCCGCTACTGCAACGAGTTCCTCTTTAAGGCTGACGCTCCCTTTGACGAGGATGAGTGCCTTAAGTTCCTGGGTTCCATGGGCGACTGTGAGCTACTCGTGGGCGCCTACCCCGACTACAAGATCCACGTGCACTCCAACACCCCCAACCTGGTGCTCGAGCACATGCTTCAGCTTGGTCAGATCTACGAGGTCTTTATCCACAACATGGAGATGGAGGCCCACGACCGTACCGCCAAGATTCATGAGGACCAGGAAAAGGCCGCCGAGCCCGCCAAGGCGCTGGGCTTTGTCGCCGTTGCCGCTGGGTCCGGCGAGGCAGACATCCTCAAGTCCCTCGGCGTCGACGTGATCGTGTCGGGCGGTCAAACCATGAACCCCTCGACTGCAGACCTGCTGGGCGCTGTTGACCAGGTCAACGCGACCTCGGTCATCATTCTGCCCAACAACGGCAACATCCGCATGGCCGCTGAGGCCGCTGCCTCAGCCTGCACCGACAAGAAGGTCGCCGTCGTTCCCACCAAGACCGTTCCGCAGGCCTTCTCCGCGCTGTTCGCGGTCCTGCCCGATTCCGAGCTTGAGGATGCCGTCGCCGCTATGGTCGACGCCATCAGCGAGGTCCGCGATGGCGAGGTCACCCGCGCCGTGCGCGACTCCAGCGCCTCGGACGGCTCGCCGATTCACTCCGGTGACGTCATGGGTATCATTGCCGGTTCCATCGATGTGGTCGGCTCCGACGTGAAGCAGGTCACGCTTGATTGCATCAACCGCATGCAGGAGGAAGAGGAGGGCGACGCGCTGACGATTCTGGCAGGCGAGGAACTGTCCGATGAGGCCTTCCGGGAGATTGTCGACGCCATTGAGGAGGCTCAGCCCGATCTGGAGATTGACGCCCATCGTGGCGAGCAGCCGCTCTATCCCGTTATCTTCTCGATCGAGTAGGCAACTGCCCATGTCCGAGCTGTGCTCCGTGCCGCGCGTCTCGGAGCGCTTTGCCCAGAGCAATGCGCTCGACGAGGATATCGCGCGACTCAAATATGTTTCGGGTAAACGTGAGGAGGCCCTTCGCCGTCTGGGAATTCGGACGGTGGGGGACCTCCTTCTCCATATCCCTCATCGATACCTGGACTTTACGCGCTCCTGGTTCATCGAGATGGCGCCCATCGGTACCGTGTGCACCATCATCGCCACGGTCGACCGTATCGTCCAAAAGCAGCCGCGTCCGCGCATGCAGGTGACCGAGGTCTCACTCGTTGACGAGACGGGCGTGCTGCAGGTCGCCTTTTTCCGCCAGCCCTGGATTGCCCAGCAGCTTAAGCAGGGCGACCGCCTGGCCGTGATGGGTAAGGTCGAGTTTGCCTACGGCTTTAAGCAGATGGCCTCGCCGCACTTTGAAAAGCTTGAGGAAGGGCGCGCCGCGGGCACTATCCTGCCGGTCCATTACGTGAGTGATGGCGTGAGCCAGGCGTGGATGCGCCGCATCGTAAGTGGCGCGCTCGAGGTCGTCGGCAATCCCTTCGACCCGATTCCCGCACGCTTACGCGTCAAGCGCCGCCTGATGAGCAATGCTCGTGCGCTTCGATCGATCCACTTTCCTTCGAGCATGGCTGAGCGCGATATCGCGCGCGCACGGCTTGCCTACGAGGAGTGCCTCTACCTGCAGCTGGCGCTGCGCCTGCGCAACGACGGCGGCCTGGTCGATGTGGTGCCCTATGCCCACGCCGCGGGCGAGCACCTGGCCGCGCTTAAGCAGGCCCTGCCGTTTTCGCTGAGCGACGAGCAGGAGGCCGCGTTCCAAGATATCCTGCGCGATATGTGCGATGGCGGGCGCGTGATGAACCGCCTGCTGCTGGGCGATGTCGGTACCGGCAAGACCGCTGTTGCCGCCTGCGCGCTGGCTGTGGCTGCCGATAGCGGCACGCAGGCCTGCGTTATGGCGCCCACGGGCGTGCTGGCGCGTCAATATGCCGATAAGACCGGCCCTCTGCTCTCGCAGGCCGGCATGTCTTGGGCGCTTCTGACGGGTGCCACGCCGGCCGCAGAGCGCGAGCGCATCTATGCACAGCTGGAATCCGGAGAGCTCGACGTCCTCTTTGGAACCCATGCGGTCCTTTCGGATAACGTGGCGTTTAAGCATCTGTCGCTCGTGGTCATCGATGAGCAGCACCGGTTTGGCGTCGGCCAACGCAACGCCCTGCGTGCGAAGGGCCCTGGTGCCGATCTGCTCGTTATGACGGCAACGCCCATCCCACGTACGCTGGCGCTTTCGGTCTACGGCGATCTGGACACGAGCATCATCCGCCATCGGCCCGTCCCTGGCGCTGGCGTGACGACACGCGTGCTTACCGAGTCGAGCCGCGACCTTGCCTATGGCGCCATCCGCGAGGCGCATGAAAAGGGTCAGCAGGCCTACGTGATTTGCCCGCTCGTGGAGCCGAGCGATTCGGCCGATGAGCTTGAGGATGTGCCCGGTATCGCCCGTGACGACGAGGGTCGCGTAACCGTGCCCGTGCCGCTGCACGATACGGCAACCGAGCTCGATCGCCTGCGTCTGGCGTTGCCGGGTCTTGCCATCGAGCGCCTTCACGGCCGCATGCCAGCGGGGGAGAAGGACCAGGTTATCGATGCCTTTAAGCGTGGCGAGATTGACGTGCTCGTCTCGACTACGGTGGTCGAGGTGGGCGTCGACGTGCCCAACGCCACCGTCATGATCATCGAGAACGGTGAGCGCTTTGGTTTGGCTGCTCTGCACCAGCTGCGCGGTCGCGTGGGCCGTGGCAGCGTGTCGGGCACGTGCCTGGTCATGACGCACTCCAAGGGCAACGGCGGCGCTTCGGCAGCACAAGATCGCCTGCAATCGCTCGAAAAAACCTCGGATGGCTTTACGCTCGCCCAGATGGACCTGCGTCTGCGCCACGAGGGCGAAGTCCTGGGGTACCGCCAGCATGGCGGAGTGACCCTGCGCTTTGTCGACCTGGATGCCGACGAGGAGCTGATCGAGTGGGCCCATTTGGACGCGGTCGAGCTCTTGCGGTATGCTTGCAACCTTGACTCCGTGGCGACGCGCCCCCTGCGCGATGCGGTCGCCATGCGATATCGACACATTTTTAAGGAGGTCAGCGGAGGATGAGAATCATCGGCGGCGAATGGCGCGGTCGTAAGATCGAGGAGCCCCGTGGTCGCGATGTCACCCGCCCCACGACCGATCGCGTGCGCGAGGCATGCGCATCTATGGTCATGTCGGCATTCGACTTCGATCTGGACGAGGTCCGCGTGCTGGACGCCTTTGGCGGCTCCGGTGCCTTAGGGTTAGAGATGCTCTCACGTGGTGCCCGCTCGCTCACGACGTTCGAGATCGATCGGAATGCCGCGCGGCTCATTACCAAGAATATCGAGTCGCTCTGCCGTGACCGTGCGCGTTGGCGCGTGATAACGGGCGACATGCTGGCGAGTGCCTCGCGCGGTCGTGTGCCGGGCGGCCCCTTTGATCTGGTCCTGCTCGACCCGCCCTATGCTTTTGGTGCCGAGCCGGTCGAGGAGCTGCTGCAGAAGCTGGCTCAGCAGGGTCTGCTTGCACCTGGCGCTTATGCCCTGTTTGAGCATGCCGCCGCCGATGCGGGCGCGCATCCGGCAGGCTTTGAGATCGTGCGCGAGAAGCGCTACGGCATTACCTCGGTCGACCTGCTTCGTTGGGTCGGCGATAACGATGGTGAGGAAGATTGCGCTGGCACCGATGCTCACAACAACGATGCCACGACGTTTCAGGAGGACGACCATGAATGACACCATCAACCGCGTGATCGTCCCGGGCACCTTCGATCCCATCACGTTTGGCCATATCGACGTCATCCGCCGCGCCCGCCGCATCTTTCCCAGTGTGATCGTCGCTGTTGCCGAGTCGCAGGGTAAAAACGGTGTGGGTACCACGTTTATGCTCGATGAGCGCGTGGCGCTGGCCCGCGAGGCGCTCGGTGATATCGACGGCGTCGAGGTCCTGCCCTTTACCGGCCTCTTGGTCGACTTCGCTCGCGAGCAGGGGGCGGGGGCCGTGGTCAAGGGCCTGCGCGCCATGACCGACTTTGAGTACGAGCTGCAGCAGGCAGATCTCAACTATCGCTTGGATAACGAGCTGGAGTCCATCTTTGTCATGAGTGCGCCGCAGTACGGCTATATCTCGAGCTCGGTCGTTCGCCAGATTGCCTCGCTCGGTAGCGATGTATCGACGTTTGTCCCGTCCAACGTGGTCGAAGCGCTCAAACATCGCTTTTCGTGACGTTTCTTATTGCCTGGTGGCATGTGGTAAACTAGCACGATGATATGTTACCTATGAAAGGAGACCGGATGCCGGGCGAGAATTTTCCTGGCGATAGGATCGTCAGCTTGGTCGATGAGCTCGAAGGGCTGATCGAGGAAGCCAAGCCGCCTTTCGGCAAGAACGCTCAGTTCAAGGTCATCGACGCCGACGTGTTCTTCAACATCCTCGACGAGATCCGCATGAGCTATCCCGAGGAGTGGCAGAAGTCCCGCCGTATCCTTAAGGAACGCGAGGAGCTTATGGCTTCCGCTGCCGCTCAGGCCGATTCCATCATCGCCGACGCTCAGCAGCAGGCCCTCACCATTGCCGGTGAGCAGGAGATCGTCCGCTTAGCGCAGCAGCAGGCCGACGACATCCGTGATCGTGCCCAGCAGTACGAGCGCGAGACGCGTTATGCTGCCGAGGACTACGCAGAGCAGGTCTTTACGCACCTGGAGGAGAACCTTAAGAGCCTGACCGGCACCGTTACCCGTTGCCGTCAGCAGCTTAACGAGGGTGCCGCCCAGCAGAATGGTCAGTGGTAATGGCTGAGTTCCCGAGCGTTACCGTCGATCTTTCCGAGCAGCTCGAGTTTCCTGGAGATTCGTATCCGCTGACCGGTAAGGTCGATGTCGCCACCTACACGGTTGGCGAGAAGGAGTACCAGCTTCAGGACGGCATCGACTACGACGTTGTCTTTACCAATGCCGGTACCGGTGTCTTGCTCACGGGCATGGTCCGCGCGCATGCCACCGGCGAGTGCGACCGTTGCCTGGAGCCCGCCTCGTTTGATATCGCCGGCGAGATCGAGGAGTTCTACCTCTTTGAGGAGCCCGAGGATCCCGAGGCCTACGAGGACGGCTACGAGCTCCTGGGTGAGGACCGTATCGTCGATCTGGGTGAGCCCATCAATGACGCGGTCGTTATGGACACGCCGTTCGTTGTCCTGTGCAAGCCCGATTGCCGCGGCCTCTGTCCCACTTGCGGCATCAATCTCAACGTCGAGCAATGCGATTGCGCCGCTCAAGCAGAGGCCGAATGGGCCGCTGCCACGGAAAATCCATTTGCAGCATTGAAGAATCTCAAGCTCGATGAGTAAAACTGTGGTAGTATCGCTACTTGCGCGTAATCGCCACACTGGATAGTTCATAAGGAAGGTCACTATGCCCGTACCTAAACAAAAGCAGGGTCGTATCCGCACTCACACCCGTCGTTCCGCCAACATGAAGATCTCGGCTGCGGCTCAGTCCACGTGCCCCCGTTGCGGCGCTGTCAAGCTTCCGCACCACGTGTGCCCCAGCTGCGGTTTCTACAAGGACCGCGAGGTTATCGTTACCGAGTAACGGTATATTCTGGATGCGATGCCGTTCCAAATGGAACCACAATGGCCGGCTCAATGAGTCGGCCATTTTTGTATAAGGAGCATGTATATGAGTAACGTTCGCGTTTGTGTAGACGTTGTGGGCGGAGACGAGAAACCTCAGGTTGTTCTCGATGGTATCGAGGCTGCACTTGCTGCCGATCCCGATATCGAGGTCTTGGCAGCTGGCCCCGCCGAAATCGTCAATCCCTTTGTCGCTTCCCATGCACGTGTTGAGGCCCTTGAGGCACCTGACGTTATCGCCATGGATGACGATCCCATTCGCGCCGTGATGACTAAACGCAAGTCGTCGATCGTGCTGTCGTGTCGCGCCATCAAGAAGGGTAATGCGGACGCGTTTTTCTCTGCCGGCTCCACCGGCGCCATGACCGCCGCTGCCACCGCCTACGTGACGCCGTTCAGATATATGGCCGAAGGCAAGAAGCAGCCGGTGCGCCCCTGTCTGACCAATGCGCTGCCCAATCGCGCCGGCGGTCTGACGGTGCTGTGCGATATGGGCGCCAACCCCGATGTCGAGGTCGATGACATGGTGCGTTTTGCTCAGATGGGTAGCGCCTATGCTCGCGTCGTCCTGGGCATTGAGCATCCCCGCGTGGGCCTGCTTGCTAACGGCACCGAGGACGAGAAGGGCTCCAATTTTACCAAGGCGTGCTTCCCGGCCATGAAAGCCGCCGTTCCCGGCTTTGTTGGTAACTGCGAGGGCACCGATCTTACGTCGGGCAATTTTGACGTCGTGGTCGCCGACGGCATGTCGGGCAACATCGCGCTCAAGGCCACTGAGGGTGCTGCCAAGTTTTTGCTGCAGGAGCTCAAGGGCGTCTTTATGTCTTCGCTTGGCACCAAGATCGCCGCGCTGCTCATTAAAAAGCAGATGCGCGAGATAAAGGCCAAGCTTTCGGGCGACGCCAAGGGCGGCGCGATTCTTTTGGGCTTGCGCGGCGTGGTCCTGATCGGCCATGGCGCCACCTCGGTCGAGGCTGTTAAAAACGGTACGCTCGCGGCGGCCGAAGCCGTGCGCGCCGGGCTGGTCGAGAACGTCGCCAACTCTATGGACGGTATCGTTTTATAACAGCGGCGTTATGCGTCTCGGGGCGTGCGTCGTGGGGTAGAATCAGAACCGTGTCTTGGTACCGCCCGGGCGGTACCATTCTTTTGGTATTCATGCACTATGAGAGGAAGCGCTATGGACCGCTCCGAAATCTTCGACAAGATCGCCGAGGTCGCTGCTGACGTTCTGGGCGTCGATGTTGCCGAAATTAGCGATGAGACCACCTTTGACGATCTCGATGCCAACTCGCTCGAGCGCCTGCAGCTGGTTACGGCTATCGAGGACGAGTTCAACCTCGAGATCGATGACGAGACTCTGCTCTCGCTCAACTCTGTCGCCGACGCCGTCGACGCGATTGAAAACGCCAGGGAGGCTTAGGTCTTGGCTTTGTCTGAACGACTTACGCGTGCCCAGGAAATTCTGGGCCACGAGTTCAATAATAAGGTGCTTCTGCGCGCGGCGCTTACGCATCCCTCGGCAGTCGAGGGCCAGCCGGTTTCTGCCAGCTATGAGCGCCTTGAGTTCTTGGGCGATTCCATTTTGGGCGCCGTCGTCGCCCGTTCGCTCTTTGAGTCCTATCCCGAGTTTGACGAGGGCAAGCTCACGCGCCTGAAGGTGTCGCTTGTCTCGGGCGCTACGCTATCCGAGGTGTCGCATGAGCTGGGCATCGACGACATCATCATCTTTGGTGCCTCCGAGACCGGTACCGGCGCGCGCGGCCTGCACTCGGCGCTCGAGAACGTCTACGAGTCGCTCGTGGGTGCGCTGTACCTGGATGCCGGCTGGGATGTTGCGGCGGACTTTATCCATCGTACGCTCAAACCGCACCTGGCCTCCGAGCGTGCCGAGCACCCCGCGAACCCCAAATCGTTCTTGCAGGAGTGCGTGCAAGCCGACGGTCACGAACCCCCGGCGTATAAGCTCGTTGGCTCCGAGGGCCCGGCGCATGCGCCCACCTTTACCGCTGTGGTGCTCATCGACGGTATTCGCCAGGGTCGCGGCTCCGGCTCCTCAAAGAAGGAAGCCGAGGGAGCCGCTGCGCTCGAGGCACTTGACCGCATGGGCTATACCACCAACGGCGTGATTCTCAACAAGAAGCCTGTTTAAGCGAGGAACCGTGTATCTCAAGTCCCTCACGCTCAAAGGGTTCAAGTCGTTTGCCGACCGCGCCCATATGACGTTTGAGCCGGGGCTGACCGTCATCGTCGGTCCCAACGGCTCGGGAAAATCGAACATCTCCGACTCCATCCTGTGGGTTCTGGGCGAGCAGAGCGCCAAGCAGCTGCGCGGCCAGGCCATGGAGGATGTCATCTTCTCGGGCTCGTCGGCGCGCAAGCCGGTGGGTGTCGCCGAGGTTACGCTGGTGCTCGATAACTCGGACCATATGCTGCCCGTCGACTTTGACGAGGTCGCCATCACCCGTCGCATGTATCGCTCGGGCGAAAGCGAGTACCTCATCAACTCGAGTCCGTGCCGCCTGATGGACATTCAGGACATCCTGCACGATTCGGGCCTGGGTAAGGATACGCATTCCATCATCAGCCAGGGCAAGCTCGACGCCATTTTGCAGAGCCGCCCCGAGGAGCGCCGTGCCCTCATCGAGGAGGCCGCCGGCATCTCCAAGCACAAGCGCCGCAAGGAGCGTGCGCTCAAAAAGATTAAGTCGATGGACGAGCACCTGACGCGTGCCCGCGACATCAATAAGGAAATCGCCCGTCAGCTGCGACCGCTGGAGCGTCAGGTCGATCGCGCGCGCAAGTACAAAGAGCTGTCCTCGCGCGCGAACGAGCTTACGCAGATGCTGGCCGTTGACGAGCTGCGTTCGCTGCAGTCGCAGTGGAACGACCTGGAGAGCCGCTCCAAAGAGGGCGCGGCCGAGCTTGAGCTTGCGCAGTACCGCCTGGGCGAAAAGGAGCGCGAGCTCGAGAAGCTTCAGGTCATGCTCGAGGAAAAGGGCCTGTTTGTGGGCGATCTGGGCGAGCAGCGCCGTCATATGCAAGATGTGGTCGGCCGCATTAACTCCGACATGCGCCTGCTCGAGGAAAAGGGCCACAACATGGTGTCGCGCCTGTCTGACATGCGCGGTCAGATCTCGAGCTCCGAGCATCAGCGTCGTCGCGTGGTCGAGGAGCTCGAGGACGCGCGTGCCCAGCTTGAGGAAGTGACCGGTGCGCACATGCAGGCCCAGGAGGACGTTGACGCCGCTGGTCCTGCCGCTGCCGAGCTCCACGAGCGTCGCGTGGCGCTCGACAATCAGATTTCGCAACTCACGCGCGAGCAACGCGATGTGCAGCGCGTGGCCGATAATGCGGCGCTCGAGCTCGCCAAGGTGAAGGATTCCTTGAGCAATGCCGAGGTCGAGGACAACATGTATGCCTCGCGCCTGGAGCAGATTGACGAGCAGCTCGAGGAGGTCACGGCCTCGCTCGAGAGCCGTCGCGACCGCGCCGAGGAGCTTGAGGGCGCTCTTGAGGAAGCGCGCCAGGCTCAGGTCGATGCGCGTGAGGCCGCCGAGGCGGCACGCGCGGCCCTGAAGGACCTGCGTGCCCGCGAGAGTGAGGCGCGCAACAAGTTATCCGAGGTGCGCTCGGAGCTTGCCAGCCAAAAGAAACTCGATGCCCGCATGGCTGACAGCTCGCCGCTGGTGAGCCGTCTGGTGGGTGCGCTGGGCGATGATGTCTCGGGTCGTCTGGGCGACGTGCTCGAGGCCCCGCGCGAGCTTGAGGGCTTGGTTGAGCAATTGCTCGCCGGCGATATCGATGCGCTGCTGTTCGACGATACGTCCGCGCTTGAGCGTGCCGGTCGTGCCGCTCTGGACCAGAAGAAGGCTTCGGGCGAGGCGCTGCTGGTGGCGCGCGGCGTGAGCGGCTCTACCGCCGCCGAGGGCGCCTCCGGTACCCGTCTGGTTGATCGTCTGTCTGTGCGCGCAGGCTACGGTCCCGTCGTCGAGGCGTTGCTCGGCGGATATTACGTAGTGGACGATCTTGCTGCCGCGCTGTCGGCGCCGGTCGTTGACGGTGTGACCTACGTGACTCCCGATGGCGCCCGCGTAAGCTGTGGCGGCCTGGTGCGTGTGGGGCTAGATGCCGGCGAGGCCTCGGGTGCTCTGGAGCGCAAGCGTCGCATTCGCGAGCTGGAGGGCCTGGAGCCCGATCTGGCTGCCGTGTTTGAGCATGTGTCGGATCAGGTCGTCGAGGCCAATGCGGCCGTTGAGGAAGCGCGTGCCGCCGAGGGCGATGCCGCCGGCGAGATCGCCCGTCTTGAGGGCGAGCGCCGCTCGCTGCTCTCCGAGATCGGCCGCTTGGAGCAAAGCGCCAACAATGCCGAGGTCGAGCGCGTGCGCATCTCCAAGCGCCGCGAGCAGGCCTCCGAGGCCGTTCGCTCTGCGCGCCCGCGCGTGGACGAGCTCACCCGTTCGCGTGACGAGGCCCGTGCGCAGGCAAGCGATCTGGGCTTGCAGATTGCCGAGGCTAACGACGAACTCGATCGCGTCCGCCGTGACGATTCCGAGGCAGCCGGCAAGCTCGCCGATGCCAAGGTCCGCCTGGCCCAGACGAGCGAACGCCTGCGTTCGCTGAAGGGCCGCGTGCCCGACCTGGAGCATCGTCTTGAGGGCATCGACCGTCGTATCCGCGGAACACGCCAGGCTTCGCGCTCGCTCGAGCTGCTGCGCCTGCGCGTCGACCCCATGCACGAACGCTATTCTGCCCTGTTGGAACGCGCATCGGATTGGGCAGCGCGCTTGCGTGACCAGGCCTCTCTGGAGGAGGCGGACTCTGCTTCGCTCAAGAAGACCATCGAGGATGCCAAGGCAGAGGTTACCCGCGCTAAGGAGCGGGTCGATACCGCCTCCGCCACGCAAAACGAGTTCAAGGTCGCGCGTGGCAAGCTCGAGGTGCAGGTAGAGGCCGCCATTAAGGCCATTACCGCCGATGGCACCACGGTACTCGAGGAAGCGCTCATGCTTCCGGCGCCCACGGACCGTGACGCTGCTGAGCGCGAGCTCAACCAGCTCGTGCGTCAGATCAACAACCTGGGCCCTGTGAACCAGGTTGCCATGGAGGAGTACGAGCAGCTCAAGCGCCGCGCCGATTACATCGAGGAGCAGCTGGCCGATCTAGAGAGCGCGCGCAAGGCGCTCACCAAGATCACGGTGGCCATTGATCGCAAGATGCGCAAGGCGTTCCTGGTGACGTTTGAGAAGGTCGACGCGAACTTCCGCGAGATCTTCGCTATGCTCTTCCCGGGCGGTCAGGCTCATCTGGAGATGACCGATCCCGAGCATCCTGCCGAGACGGGTATCGAGGTCGTGGCACAGCCGCGCGGCAAGCGCATCACCAAGATGATGCTCATGTCGGGCGGCGAGAAGAGCCTGACGGCGCTTGCCCTGCTCTTTGCCGTGTATCGAACGCGTACGGTGCCGTTCTATGTGCTGGACGAGGTCGAGGCGGCGCTCGATGACGCCAACCTGTCCAAGCTCATTGGTGCCCTTGATGTACTGCGTTCCGATACACAGCTCTTGGTTATCTCGCATCAGCGCCGTACTATGGAGGACGCTGACGTTCTCTATGGCGTCTCGATGCAAGCCGACGGCGTCAGTCGCGTCGTCTCGCAAAAACTCGATCGCGAAACCGGAAAGGTCGTGAATGCATAATGGGATTCTTTGACGCTCTCTCGCGCGGACTTGAGCGCAGTCGCGAGGCCCTCAACGAGGTCTTTTACTTTGGCGGCGAGGTCGACGAGGATTTTTGGGAGGACCTGGAGGACACCCTCGTCATGGGTGACATGGGCGCCGAGGTCGCCATCAAGGTCTCCGATGACCTGCGCGATGCCGCGGCCAAGAAGAACCTCAAGACCGCCCCGCAACTCCGTCGCGCCCTGGCCGAGCAGCTCGAGCAGCACTTTGTGCCCATCGAGCGCGATCCGTTCTCCGATACGCCGAGCTGCGTGCTGTTTGTGGGCATTAACGGTGCCGGCAAGACCACGACGGTCGGTAAGATCGCGAGCGCCATGGCCGCCCGCGGCAAGAACGTCGTGATCGGTTCGGCCGATACCTTCCGCGCTGCCGCTATCGAGCAGCTCGATGTGTGGGGCCAGCGCGCTGGTGTCCCCGTCATCAAGCGCGACCGCGGCTCCGACCCGGCAAGCGTTTGCTACGATGTGCTCGACGAGGCCGACAAGCGCGGCAGCGACCTGGTGCTTATCGACACCGCCGGTCGTCTGCACACGAGCCCCGAGCTCATGCGCGAGCTTGCCAAGGTGGTTAACGTGACGCGTAAGCGCGCCGCCAATATGGCCGCCGGCCCCATGCCCGTCTCAGTCGTGCTCGTGATCGATGCCGCCACCGGCCAAAACGGTCTGAACCAGGCGCTCGAGTTTAATGAGGCGCTAGGTCTGGACGGTATTATCATGACAAAGCTCGACGGCACGGCTAAGGGCGGTATCGCCATGGCCGTGGCCGAGAAGCTCAAGCTCCCGATCCTGCGCGTGGGCGTGGGCGAGCAGGTCGATGACCTGCAGGAGTTTAACGCCAAAGATTTCTGCCGCGCCCTGGTGGGCGAGTCCAATTAAGGAGTGACTAGTGTTTGATTCCCTGAGCGATCGCCTCAACGACACATTTGACCGCCTGCGCGGCAAGGGCAAGCTGACCGAGGCCGATATCACCTCGGCCATGCGCGACATTCGTATGGCGCTGCTCGAGGCCGACGTCAACTTTAAGGTCGTCAAGGAGTTCGTCGCCAAGACCAAGGAGCGCTGCATAACCGCAGAGGTCATGGAGTCGCTGTCGCCGGCGCAAAACGTCGTCAAGATCGTGCTCGACGAGCTCACCGAGATGCTCGGTTCCACCGAGAGCAAGCTCGTCTTCAGCAATCGCATCCCCAACGTCATCATGCTCGTGGGCCTGCAGGGCTCCGGTAAGACCACGGCGGCCGTAAAGCTGGCCTGCCTGCTCAAGAAGCAGGGCCGCTCTCCGCTGCTCGCCGCGTGCGACGTCTACCGTCCCGCCGCTGCCGACCAGCTGGCCACGCTTGGCGGAGAGATTGGCGTACCGGTCTTCCGTGGCGATGGCGAGCACCCGGTTGACATCGCCAAGGGCGCCATCCAGGAGGCCGTTGACCACCTGCGTGACGTGGTCATCGTCGATACCGCCGGTCGTTTGCAGATCGACGAGCAGATGATGCAGGAGGCCGTGGACATCAAGAAGGCCGTCAAGCCCGATCAGGTGCTGATGGTCGTCGATGCCATGACCGGCCAGGATATTGTCAACGTCGTCTCGACCTTCGCCGAGCGCACCGACTTTGACGGCGTGATCATCTCCAAGCTCGACGGCGACGCCCGTGGCGGCGGCGCACTTTCCGTGCGCCAGGTGACCGGTAAGCCCATCAAGTTCGTGAGCATGGGCGAGAAGCCCGATTCGCTGGAGCCGTTCTACCCCGACCGCATGGCTAAACGAATCTTGGGCATGGGCGACGTTGTCGGCATCATCGAGAAGGCCCAGGAGGCCGCCGATGCCGAGCAGCTCGAGGCCGCCGAGCGCATGCTGCGCGAGGGCTTTACCATGAACGACATGCTCGACCAGATGAAGGCCGTCAAAAAGATGGGCGGCATGAAGGGCATCCTGGGCATGCTCCCCGGTGGTCAGCGTGCACTCAACCAGATGGGTGGCAACCTGGACGAGGGCATCTTCGATAAGAACGAGGCCATTATTATGTCGATGACCAAGGAGGAGCGACTGCGTCCCTCCATCATCAACGGCCAGCGCCGCGCCCGCATTGCCAAGGGCGCCGGTGTGACCCCCACCGAGGTCAATAGCCTTATGAAGCAGTGGGGCGAGATGAACAAGATGATGGGCCGCATGCGCTCGATGGCCAATCAGGCACAGGCCGGCGGCAAGAAGGGCAAAAAGGGTAAGAAGGGCAAAAAGATGCGCATGCCCAATATTCCCGGTCTGGATGCCATGGGCCTGGGCGGCATGGGCGGCCTTGGCGGTCTTGGGACGGGCGGCCCTAAGTCCGATATGGATCTGCTGCGTCAGATGGAAGCGCAGATGCGCAATAAGAAATAGAGCTGTAATTCCAGCTTGATATGGCAAAGGCCGCTCGGAAGCTACCGGGTGGCCTTTGCTGTTGGCTTTGTTTGTTGGGTTGCGTTTGGCGTCGCGCCCCGAGCTCGCGGTGCCGTGCCGTTAGTGGCAGCCGCAGCCCTCGTGGCCCTCGTGCTCGTGATGGCCGTGGCAGCCGCAGGAATCGCCATGCTCGTGAGTGTGCTCGTGGTCGTGGCCGTGGCAGCCGCACGTGGCCTCGCCGTTCTGTGCGAGCGTGCCGGCGATAAGGGCCTCGACGCAAGCGTCGCAGCTGCCTTGGGCACCCGCGTATACCGTGATGCCGGCTTGGGCAAGCGCGTTGATAGCGCCACCGCCGATGCCGCCGCAGATGAGCGTGTCCACGCCGCCGTTGGCGAGCAGGCCCGCAAGGGCACCGTGGCCGGTGCCGCCGGTGCCCACGACCTGCTCGCTGAGCACCTTGCCGTCCTGAATGTCGTAGATCTTGAACTGCTCGCTGCGGCCAAAGTGAATAAAGATGTTGCCGTTGTCATACGTGGTTGCCACTCTCATGGTGCCGATCTCCTTTGCTGGCCATACGGCCGTCGTTGTGGTGATGGGGGAGTACGCGATATTGCCGCCCTCGATGATGAGCGCCCGACCATTGACCAGCGCATTTGCCACCTTGCGATGCGCTCGGCTGCAAATTGCCGCCACCGTGGCGCGCGCGATGCCCATGTGCTTTGCGACGGCCTCCTGATTGAGGCCTTCCAGGTCGCATAGCCGCAGGACCTCGAGTTCGTCGACCGTCATGTCGATGGCCTCTCCGCTGGCAAGGCCATCGGGGGTAAAACCGCGATATTCGGGGATGATCCCGACGCGGCGCAATTTTTCACGTCTTCCTGCCATACACTCTCCATATCTGGCATATGTCAACAATAGAATAACGACCGTGCGGATTTACGCAAGGAATTTCTGGCATATGTCAGAAAATGAGGGCTTATGTTAGGGCTGTGGGGCCGCTTGCGCCTGGGCTACAATGAATCTCGCTTATAGGCGACTGACAGGAGGGTCAATGAGCAAGGCTGATCAACAGTTTGTAGCCATGTGCCGCGATATTCTGGACCATGGCACCACCACCGAGGGCCAAAAGGTCCGCCCGGTGTGGGAGGACGGCACCCCTGCCTATACCATTAAAAACTTTGGTGTCACGGCACGCTACGACCTGCGTGAGGAGTTTCCGGCGCTTACCCTGCGTCGTACGGCCCTCAAATCTGCCATGGATGAGATCCTGTGGATCTATCAAAAGAAGTCCAATAACGTGCATGACCTCAACAGCCATATTTGGGATGAGTGGGCCGACGAGACTGGCTCCATCGGCAAGGCCTACGGGTATCAGATTGGGCAGAAGAGCCATTATGCCGAGGGTGACTTTGATCAGATGGATCGCGTGCTGTACGACCTTAAGAACACGCCGTACAGCCGCCGCATTATGACGAATACCTACGTGTTTAGCGACCTGTCCGAGATGCACCTGTATCCGTGCGCCTACAGCGTGACGTATAACGTGACGCAACGCCCGCAGGATGATAAACCGACGCTCAACATGATTCTCAACCAGCGCAGCCAGGACATTTTGGCTGCGAACAACTGGAATGTGTGCCAGTACGCCATTTTGCTGATGATGGTCGCGCAGTCGGTCGATATGATTCCCGGAGAGTTGCTGCATGTGATTGCCGATGCCCACATTTACGACCGTCATGTCGATATCGTCCGCGAGCTTATCGAGCGTCCGCAGTTTGCCGCGCCTAAGGTAACGCTTAACCCCGATGTGCATGACTTCTATGCGTTTACGACCGACGACCTGATTGTCGAGGGCTATGAGCACGGCCCGCAGGTCAAGAACATCCCCATTGCGGTGTAGGTGACGTGCATGACGTGTAAGCTTTCTGCCATTGTCGCCGTGTGCGATGACTGGGGTATTGGGTGCGAGGGCGACATGGTGGTGTCCAACCGTGCCGACATGCGTCATTTTGTGGCGTGCACCAAAGGTTGCCCGGTTATTATGGGGCGCAAGACCCTGCTGAGTTTTCCCGGCGCACGGCCGCTCAAGAATCGTCGCAATATCGTGCTCACGCGCGACGAGGATTTTTCGCCCGAAGGTGTCGACGTGGTGCATAGTATCGGCGAGGCGCTCGCCGCGGTTGCCGATGAGACCGTTGCGTGGGTGATTGGCGGCGGCGAGGTATATCGACAGTTTTTGCCGTATTGCGTGGAGGCCGAGGTTACGCATAACCATTGCGTGCATGACGTGGATACGTATTTTCCCGATTTGGATGCCGATCCCGCGTGGGAGATTGCGCGGCGTGGCGGTGTTGCCACGATTGCCTCGGGCGAGGGCGACGAGGGTGTCGATTATGAGTTCGTAACGTATCGTCGCGTTGAGGCGTAAATCGTCCGGCGTGAACGGTATCATCGGATTGTTTGAATGCATGGGGCGGCGCTTAGCGTCGCCTCGTTTGGTATAGATGCGCTGTAAAGAAAGGTGCGGGCTGGCTGCTATGACTGATGCCGTTGAGGTGCTGCGAATCGATTCGCTCGAGGACGAGCGGCTTGATGCCTACGTGCGACTGACCGAGCGTGAGCTGCGCTGCGTGCTGGAGCCGCAGAAGGGCATTTTTATCGCCGAGAGTGCCAAGGTCATCGAACGTGCGGTTCGCGCCGGATACGAGCCGGTGAGCTTTCTTTTGGGCGAGCGCTGGCTCGACCAAATGATGCCGCTGTTTGAGCGCCTGGCGGTACGCGAGGGCGCGGGTCCGGTTCCCGTGTTCGTTGCCTCGATGGAGCTTATGGAGCGTCTGACGGGTTTTAACGTGACGCGCGGTGCGCTCGCGGCATTTCGTCGCCCGCGACAGATTCCGGTTGATGAGTTCTTGGGCGGCGTCGTCGAGGCGGCGGGGGAGCGCCCGGTGCGCGTGTGCGTGCTCGAGGGCATTGTCGACCATACCAATGTGGGCGCAATATTCCGCTCGGCGGCCGCGCTCAACGTTGACGGCATTTTGGTCAGTCCTACGTGTTGTGATCCGCTGTATCGTCGTTCGGCCCGCGTGAGCATGGGCACGGTGTTCCAGGTGCCCTGGACACGCATTGGCAGCGAAGCGCGCGTATGGCCGCATGATGGGCTGGCGGTGCTACACGATGCCGGCTTTTCGTGTGCCGCTATGGCGTTGACGGATGATTCGGTGTCGCTGGACGATCCCGCGCTCCAGGAGATTGACCGCCTGGCAATCTTTATGGGCACCGAGGGTGCTGGCTTGGGCGCCAAGACCATTGCAGGCTGCGACCGCGCCGTGCGTATTCCGATGGCGCATGGGGTCGATTCACTCAACGTGGCCGCGGCAAGCGCTGTTGCCTTTTGGCAGCTGTGCCCGCATGTGAGCAACGAGTACCACTACCAGCCGGGGCTGTATCACTAGGCAGATAGTTAGCACCGGGCTCTGGTTCGGGGCGTTTCGGCCGACGTCGGTCGGTGCTAAGCTGGTATTGGCTTTGGTCTTAAATTGCCGTTTTGTTGTTTGACGTACGCTGGTGGGGAGGGCGTGTGGCTAAGAAATCTACGGCTATCGATGTAACGCAGGGTGTCATTTGGCAACAGCTGCTGTCGCTGTGCGTCCCTATCTTCTTTAGCTCGTTTTTTCAGCAGGCTTACACGCTTATTGGTACGTATATCGTCGGCCAGTTTGGCGGCAAGCTCGCGCTGGGTGGCATTCAAGCCACGATGGTGCTCACCGAGCTCTGCATTGGCTTTTGCGTTGGCGTTGGCGCTGGCTGCGCGGTCATTACCGGTCAGTATTTTGGTCAGCACGATGATGAGCGATTGAGTCGTTCGGTCCATACGGCCATGACGCTCGCGCTGGTGGGCGGTATCGTTTTCTCGATTCTTGGCATAGTGTTCGTTGAGCCCATGCTGGTACTTATGAACACGCCGCATGAACTATTGGCCGAGGGCGTGGCCTATGCTCGTTGCTATTTTGCCGCCATGGTTGCGGCGCTGCTGCTCAATATGGGAACGGCGCTGCTGCGCGCCGTGGGCGACACACGCGGTCCTGCTGTGATCATTGCTTCCGGCTGCCTTGTTAATGCGGTGCTGGATGTCATCTTCGTTGCCGTGCTTCATATGGAGGCTCTGGGCTGCGGCATCGCGGTGGCGCTGACCATTTGCTCCAACGCCACGATGATCGTGATTCGTATGATGCACGCTCCGGGTGCGTGGCGGCTTTCACTGTCCAAACTCTGCATTGATCCTGGCATTTGTAAGAGCATGATCTCGTGTGGTCTGCCGCTTGGCTTTCAGTCTGCTGCGTATTCGATTTCCAACGTTTTGATTCAGGTGTCGGTCAACTCGTTTGGTGCCGATGTCACCACGGCGTGGGGTCTTTCGGGCCGTTTGGATGGCATTGTCTGGATGGTTACCGAGGCGCTTGGCGTTTCGATCACCACGTTCTCGGCACAGAACTTTGGCGCGCGCAACTACGAGCGCATGCGCAAGGGCTACCATACGTCGCTTGTGCTGTCGTTTATGCTCATTGGTGGCCTGTCTGCCGTGCTACTGGTGTTCTCGGGTCCGTTGTCGCGTCTGTTTGTCGACGATGCTTCGATTTCGGCCTACACCACGACGATTCTTCATTTCATCGCGCCGTTCTACGCGATCTTCTCGATTATCGAAAACGCGTCCGGCTCCATCCGCGGCGCTGGCGTGAGCTTCCAGCCTATGATGCTCACGATTTTTGGCACCGTCGTGCTCCGCGTGGCGTGGGTGTTCGCGATTATGCCGCTCGACCCCTCGCTCGAGCATCTGCTGCTGGTCTACCCCATGACCTGGGTAATCACCGCCGCGATGTTCACCGTCTACCATCACAGCGGCAACTGGCTCGGTCGCGCCACCGCCTAGTCATTGGGGACGTCCGCAATGACTAGTATTCGATGCCTTGGCGAGCTAGGAGGCCTTCGTCGAAGTAGTGTTTGACGGGGCGCATTTCGGTTACCAGGTCGGCAAGGTCGGCGAGGGGCAGCAAGCCCCGGCCGGTGAGCACGAGCTCCGTGGTGGTTGGTTTCATCGCGATCAACGCTTCGACATCTTCGCGCGTCACAAAGCCGCGGCGCATGGCTTCTCCCAGCTCATCCAAGATCAGCACGTCGACCTGGCTAATCTGCTCGCGTGCGAGCTCCATGATCTGCGCGGCGCAAGTCTCGGGCGTGTCGCGGTCGGCTTGTACGATCCGTAGCCCCAATCGAGGAGCTGCGTCATGTTCGGCGCAGTGCAGCTTCTTGGCAAACTGAAGCATGAGCACGTTAAGTCCATAGCCCGTGGCACGCAGCGCGAGCCCCAGCGCAGCCGTCGTCTTGCCCTTGCCGTCGCCCGTATAGATTTGAACCTTGCCGACTTCCAGTGATGCCATCTCTGTCCTTTCGTGCCCGGCGTCGGTTTATCGCCGTTCGGGTTGGGTATTCTAGATAGCATTATCAACCCCAGTAGATGGAGTTCAAGCAGATGGAGATGGATGACAACAAACGTAGACGGAATATGATCCTCTACGTGCTCATCGCCTTCGTCGTCTACCTCGTGCTCTCGACCGTTCTGTTCCCCAACATCGGTCACACGCAGCAGATTACGAAGACCGATTACTCGACGTTTGTCAAAGCGCTCGATAAGAAGAGCGTCGACAAGGTCGAGTACAACACGGACGATTACACGATTTATTACACCAAGAAGGGCGAGGACGAGAATATCGCCTACAAGACGACCGGTGTGCCGAATGACGCGGGCTTTACCGATCGCGTGCTTGAGTCCGGTGCTTCGCTTGAGTCGGTCGTTCCCGATAAGAACTCGGGCCTGATGACCTACTACCTGCTCACCCTCATTCTTCCCATGGTGATTTTCTTCCTGATTGGCTGGTGGCTCAACCGCCGCATGAAGAAGGCCATGGGTGATGACGGTCCGTCGATGAACTTTGGCGGCGGTGGTTTTGGCGGCGGTGGACTGGGCAAGTCCGGCGCGCGCGTGATCGTCTCCAAGGACGTGGGCGTGACCTTTAAGGATGTCGCCGGCCAGGAAGAGGCCAAGGAGTCCCTCAAGGAGGTCGTCGACTTTCTGGAGAAGCCGCAACGCTACGAGGAGATCGGCGCCAAACTGCCACGCGGCGCTCTCCTTGTCGGCCCTCCGGGTACCGGTAAAACCCTGCTCGCCAAGGCTGTGGCCGGCGAGGCGGGCGTGCCGTTCTTTAGTATTTCTGGTTCTGAGTTTGTTGAGATGTTTGTCGGCCGCGGCGCCGCTAAGGTTCGCGACCTGTTTAAGCAGGCCAAGGAAAAGGCCCCGTGCATCGTTTTTATCGACGAGATCGATACCATCGGCAAGAAGCGCGATGGCGGCGGCTTTAGTGGCAACGACGAGCGCGAGCAGACGCTCAATCAGCTGCTGACCGAGATGGATGGATTCGATAACCACAAGGGTATCGTCGTCCTCGCTGCGACCAACCGTCCCGACAGCCTTGATCCGGCCCTACTGCGCCCCGGCCGCTTCGACCGCCGCATCCCCGTTGAGCTGCCCGACCTGACCGGTCGCAAGAATATCCTTGAACTGCACGCCAAGAGCGTGAAGACGCAGCCGCCGATCGACCTGACCGCGATCGCCCGCGCCACGCCTGGCGCCTCGGGTGCCGACCTGGCCAACATCATCAACGAGGGCGCCCTGCGCGCCGTCCGCGAGGGTCGCAAGCGCGCGACTCAGGATGACTTTGAGGAGTCGGTGGAGGTCGTCATCGCCGGCCAGCAGCGTAAGTCCACGGTGCTGTCCGATCACGAGAAACAGGTCGTGTCCTATCACGAGATCGGCCATGCCATCGTTGCCGCCCGCCAGAAGGGTTCTGCGCCGGTTACGAAGATCACCATCGTGCCGCGTACGAGCGGTGCTCTGGGCTACACCATGCAGGTCGAGGAGGACGAGCGCTTCCTGACCACGCGCCAGGAGGTCTTGGACAAGCTCGCCGTCTATTGCGGCGGACGTGCTGCCGAGGAGCTCATCTTTGGTGAGATGACGACCGGCGCTGCCAACGATATCGAGCAGGCCACCAAGCTCGCTCGCAACATGGTGACGCGCTTTGGTATGTCGGAAGAGTTTGGCATGATGGCGCTCGGTACCGTTCAGAATGCCTACCTCAACCAGGACACGTCGCTCACCTGTGCCCCCGGTACGGCCGAGCGCGTCGACGCGATCGTCGCCAAGCTGATTGAGGATGCGCACGACCGCGCCCTGCAGATCCTCAAGGAGAACAAGTTTAAGCTCCATGAGCTGGCTCGTTATCTGTACAAGAAGGAGACGATCACGGGCGAGGAGTTCATGAATCTCCTCACGCGCGAGAATCCACTGATGCCAAAGCAGCAGTAAAGCCGCGGCCGAGCCAGTAAACGCCGACGCCCCATTTGAGCAGCTTTCTCAAATGGGGCGTTTTGCTTGAGAGGGATGGAAATGAAGATCGTGGTAAGCGCCTGTTTGATGGGCGAGAGCTGCAAGTATAACGGGCTCGACAATTACCACCGCGCGTTGGTCGAGGCTTGCGAGCGTACGGGGACCGAGGTGCTCCTCGTATGCCCCGAGGTTTTTGGCGGTCTGCCCACGCCGCGCGACCCGTCCGAGATCGTGGGCTGTGAGGTTCGCACCCGCGAGGGCGTGTCGGTTGATCGCGAGTTTCGCCATGGTGCCCAACGCGCGCTCGATATGTGCGAGCACTTTGGCGGCCCGTCCGAGATCGCTGCGTGCATCTTGCAGGACCGTAGTCCCTCGTGCGGCGCGGGCCGCATCTACGACGGAACATTCAGCGGCACCCTTACAGCGGGCAACGGCGTTTTCGTCGATCTGTTGCTGCGTCACGGGTACCGTGTGATTCCGGCTAGCGAGTTCGATCCCAGCATGCTGGAGCATTGTCCATAGCACTCGAACCCAACACTTCCTCACGGGTGACCGTTTTGGCATCATCCGTGAAGTTGA
>URBQ01000009.1 GCA_900546115.1 uncultured Collinsella sp. | reverse complement strand
CGGCAACATCGCCGACGGGCGCCGTTTTTGAGTGTAGCCATTGGGGACGTTCTTAAACGACTAGTCAAACAAGAACGTCCCCAATGGCTAATGACTCGAGCGTGGAAAATCTCCCACTTTGAGCTCGCATGGGCACCAAAAGCAGGAGATTATCCACGCTCATTCTATTAGGAGTCGCAACCGCTACAACTCTACGACCTCAACGTTGCTGTAGATCTCGTCCCAGCGGTCCATGACCAGGTGGCCGGTCTTGGGATCCATGGCGTTGAGCTTACCGCAGGTATTGGCGGTCTTGAGCACCGTGACGTCGTCGGCACCAGCAGCAATCGCATGCGCAAAGCCGGCGATGGTCGAGTCACCGGAACCCGTCGCGTTCACAGCCGCAATCGCGGGCGTCTTGGCGCGGAACGCGCGACCCTCATGGAAGCCCACCGAACCGGCAGCGCCCATCGAAACGACAACCCAGGGAATACCGGCAAAACGGCTATCGGCGGCGAGCGCCTCGCGCAGGGCATCGACATCATCGGTCGTAAAGGACGTACCCAGCAGGCCGTTAATCTCGGTCAGGTTGGGTTTTACGAGCTCAGGCTTAGCGTCGGACTCCAGCGCAGCCTCCAGCGATGCACCCGAGGTGTCGAGCAGCACCTTGGCGCCCGCCTCCTCGGCGATCTTAACGAGCTCGGCATAGTAGCCGGCATCGACGCCACGCGGCAGCGAGCCCGAAAGCGTCACAACGTCCGCCTTCGCTGCAAGCTCGGCGAACTTGGCCGTAAAGGCCTCGAGCTCGGCCGGGGCGATCTGCGGGCCGCTCTCCAGCAGCTCCGTCTGATTACCCTCGTGCAGAATATTCAGGCAAATGCGCGTCTCACCGGCGATGGGCACAAAGTCGTTCTTGACGCCGTCGGCATCCATAAGCTCGGCCATATAGGCACCCATGTGGCCGCCAAGCAGACCGGTCGCGAGCACGTCGTCTCCCAGTTGCAGCAGCACACGGCTCACGTTGAGGCCCTTACCGCCAGCGGTCTTTTCGGGCGTGACGCGGTTAACGTCGTCAATGACCAGCTTGTCGAGCTGATAGCGCGTATCAATCGACGGGTTCATGGTAACGGTCAGAATCATATTGAACTCCTGTTCCGGGGCGGCACGACCCACCCCAAACATACGATAGCTCGTTAAAGGATCTCGATCTCAAAGCCGCGGGTGACGGTCTCCCCCGGCTTGGCAACCAGGCAGCCACGCTTGTGCTCCAGAATATCGTCCTCGTCGGAGCAGGTGGACAGGCCGCCCCACGGTTCCACGGCCACAAAGTCGCCCTCGGGCTTGCTCCACACAATCAGGTACGGCATATCCTGGAACGTCAGGCGCACGCCCTTGTCCTCGGTTTTCTTGGTCAGCGTAACCACGCGGCTCTCGAGCACGTCAAAGATGGTCTCCGCGAAGTCGAAGAGTTCGTGGGTCAGCGGCAGGTTCTGGTCGATCATGGGGTTCTTGCTGCGATGCTCAACATCAATCAAGCCCGTCGAGGGAACGGCAGTACAGAGCTCGGCGGCCTCACGCTGCTCAAAACGGAGCTCGTAATCGTCATAGGACTCGCCCTCGTCGAGCGGGCACTTAAAGCCGGGGTGACCACCCACAAAGAATGGCATATCCTCGGTGCCCTCATTGGTCACCTCGTACGACACGGCCACCTTTTCCGAATCGATCGTGTAGCGAGCAACGATCTTAAACGGATACGGGTACTGCTCAAGCAACTCGGCATGGTCGGCAGAGCTTAGGCTCAGCGCAACCATGTTGTCTCTCTGCTCCTCGAGCTTCCACTCCTGCTTGCGGGCAAAGCCGTGGCGGGCAAGCTTGACCTCGCGGCCACCCATGGTCATCGCGCGGCCATCACGAAGGCCGCCGCAAATCGGAAAGCAAATGGGTGCCTGGCCCGACCACACCGCCGGATCGCCCTGCCACAGATACTCACGACCGTTGGCCGCAATAGAAGTGAACGATCCACCAGCCGTGCTCAGTGCCACACGAATAGAACCGTTATCAAGAACAAACTCCATAGGAGCCTTCCCTTTCTTACGACAGCCCGCCAAGTCAATAGGGCTGATAGAAAACCGGCCCGCGCCCCCTCACAGAAACGCGAGCCGTCAATTGAAAAGCTGCAGAATGCCGGGGACCGCCAAGAGCAAAGCACTCAAGCCAAGCAAGCAAACGTGTTATCGGAGCAGCTAGCCGAACCAGAACGCTTCCCAACAACAGCGGCAACCCTGCTGGTACCCCCTACGTCAGCGAGCGGCGCTCAGGTGCCCCAGGTCGCCGCGAAAGAGGAGCGACGCGTACTTCATGTACGCGAGCGACGGTTTGAGCGGCGAGATGGGGTGCCTGAGCGCCGCGCAGCGTCGACCCGTTACGCGGTTTGGCAAAACCGCGTAACCCCACTAGTCGTGATACTCGCCGCGGTCCCACTTCTCGAGAAACTCGTCAAAGAAATGCGGGTCAGCCTGAGCCTCAGCGTCGGCCTTATTGCAGGCATCGATCTTGGCAATCAGGGCATCGTGCTCGGGGGTCTTCTCGTAGGGCTCCTCCAGGAAGGCAAGCATGATATCGGCCATCAGGAACTCGCCGGTGATCTTGCCGCCAAAGCCCACGATGTTGGCGTTGAGCTCGCGACGGGCATACAGGGCGGAGGTCATGTCGCGAACCAGGGCGCAACGGGCGCCGGGAACCTTGTTGACGGCGTTGGTGATGCCGATGCCGGTGCCGCACAGGGCCACGCCAAAGTCGGCCTTGCCGCTGGCAACGGCCTCGCCCACGGCCTTACCGTAGATGGGATAGTGCGTACGGGTGTGGCTGTAGGTGCCACAGTCGAGCACCTTGTAGCCAGCCTGCTCCAGGCGGTCGGCCAGATAGATCTTCTCGTCCGTAACGATATGGTCGCAACCGATTGCGATGGTCTTCTTCATCAGAACGTCCTTTCGTCTGAATTCACAAGTTGAGGTAGAAGTTCGAGTTCTCGGTGGCTCTCGTTAGGCCATCTTGTTGAGCATGTCGACACGGATCTGGTGACGGCCGCCAGCGTACTGGGCGCGCAGGAACTCGCGGGCGATCTTCTTGGCGACCTCGGTGCCCACAACGCCCGGGCCCATGGTGACCATGCGCGAACCGTTGTGCTCGCGGGTCATGTAAGCGGAACGCTCGTCGGAAATGTTGGCGACGACCATGCCCTTGATCTTGACGGCGGCCATATAGGAGCCGACGCCGTACTTATCGAATGCGAAGCCCTGGGAATCCTTGTGCTCCAGCAGGTCCTTGGCAACGGCGGTCGCGGAATCGACAAAGTCCGCGGCAGGGGTCTCGGAATAGTCGACGACCTCGTGACCGTCGGCGATGAGCATCTCCTTGATGGACTCCTTCATCGACATACCGTCGGCATCGGAAGCGATTACAACCCTCATGACATCCTCCTTGAGAGATACGCAGGTGCGTAGTTTCTGTTTGGAAGTGTTGAATCGCGTTCAGGTCCGGGCATCTGAATGTGCGGTTCTTCACTGTTCATGTTTATTTGAACACATTCGAACAGCGACTGCAACCATTATTTGTTTATCTTTGTTCTTTTTTGAACAAATACCGTTCACGGATGATTGGCGACCGTTTGAGCCCGGCGCAGACGTAGCGACCATGTGTTCAGCAAACAAAAGGGCGGCCGAGAACGTGTCTCGGCCGCCCTTCTTACGGTTGGTCTTCCAAGGATCGCTTTGCCGCCTACTCAGACTGTCCGCTCTTCTTGGCATGTTTGGACGGAGCCCTCAGAAAACGGCCCGTCAAATAGTTCGCCGGGCCAGAAATATCGATCCCCAGCAGCGTGTGCCCCAGCCACAGAAACGCCGCGAGCACCAGCAACGGGATAACGCACGAGGTCACGATCATCACGATGACGCCTTCGATCAGATCGGTCACCTGTTGCACCACCTTATCGGTCATCGACTTGGCACTGTCGGTCACCGATGTGAGTAAACTCGATGCCCCATCGGTCAGCTGCTCAAGCACATTCTTGTTTTCCGTGGTCTCGGATTTCTTCTCGCTCTTTGTGGAGCTCGCCTTGCTCGCTTCAGTCGCCTTTTGCTCTGTCTGCTCGATACTCACCTGATACGTCTCATCGACCTTTTGCGACACCCATACGCTCGCGGGCACAAGCGCCATGCCGATCACGGCAACCACCAGCACGCGAGTCGCCACGCGGCGCAGGACGGCGCTCGTGCTCCAGCGCCCGTGAATGCCGAGCGACACCGCAAAGAGTACCAGCGCAAACGGGATCAGGATGCCCAGGCCAACCGACCACAAAATGGTCAGCAGGTATTTCTCGAGGTAGAGCACGGCAAGCACGATGCCCAAGTTACCCGAAAGCTGCGCGAGCTGCTCGGCAACCGGCGTTCCCGTATCACCCGGCAGCGCGGTAATGCCCGCAGACAGCGCCACGCACGAGGTCGTGAGCGCCAGTACGTTGCCTTTCTTTTGATCGATGACCTCGATGGTGGAGTCCCATGTTTTGGTATCGGCAAAATGCGGACGAGCCACAAAGCCCGACAGCAGCGCCAGTACCACGAGTGCAACGATAAAGCCAATCTGCAGCTTTTTGTTTGCGCACACGACATCGGACAGGCTGGGCTGCAGCTCGGTTACCGTCGTGTGCTCGGTTATCTGGACAGGACGCCCATGAGCCATCTCGCGCGCATCTCTTTTTTGTATTGACCCGTTATCCGGCATTTGGATACCTCCTCAGTCCGGTCTGTATTGCGGATGGAAGTATACCCACCCAGCAAAAAACCGAACGGGAGGGCGTGCAGAAGCTCCATAACGCTGCTAGTCGAATAGTGCCATTTCAAAACTATGCCGGTTTACTACGATAAAACCGATAGGACCGACCACATTTGCTATTAGCAGAAAATGACAAGCTTTCTACCTGCGGCTTTGATAACGCTGTTCTTTCCATAGTTGAAAGAATGCGATTCATCGTAGTAAACCGGCATAGTTTTGTAACCGACAGACCGAGTCGGCACCGCAGCAAACCTAATGACCCGGTTTCTTCCATCCTCAAAGGATCGAATGCATGGCAGGAGTGTCCCAAACTGCCGGCAGATAAGGAACGTCCCCAAGTGCCGGGTAAACAGAAAAAGCCCTGCCGCGGGTAGCGGCAGAGCTTTTGGAAGGGGACTTGGTTGTGAGAGCTCGTTAGGCGAGCTTAGCCTCGAGTGCGGCGATGCGCTTATAGGCATCGATGGTAAAGCGGGTCTGCTTCTCCAGGATCATGGTGGTCATGAGAGTATCCTGAGCGTGAGCCATGATGAAGGTCATCTCCATCTCGCCGCCGCCGGCCTCCTGCGAAAGCAGCTTGGTCTGCGTGTCGTGGGCGCCGATAAGTGCATCGCTGGCATCCTTGTGCAGCTGCTCGGCCTTCTCAAAATCACCCTCGCGAGCAGCATCGAGCGCTGCAAGCAGATCGGTCTGGGCGTCGCCCGCGTATGCGACAATCTCGAATCCAACCATCGAGATTTCTTCTTTGGTTGCCATATTGCGTTCCTTTCACATATGAACCAACGGAGAGCATCGCGTCCGGGCATACGCGCTGCGCTGTGTATGGCAGGAACATTAACATTCAAACAAAAAAGAACAGCGCAAAACGTAATTTCGAGCTATGAACGGTTGCTTTTCGCCCGTGAACGGTTTTTAAACCAATCTGAACATTCTCGAACACAATTAGCGGCAACCCAAACAGGTCCGCACCCTAGCGTACATAGCGCACCGTATCGCCCTCGACGAGCACACCCGGAAACAGCATGTGCTCCACACCGGGTGCAGCGCCCTCGGCGCCGGCAATCTTGTCGACCGCCCACATGCCGACGCGCTTGTTGTCAAAGCGCACCGTAGTCAGGCGACGATCGGGCACGATATCGCCCAAACTATCGTCAACACCCACCACGCTTACGTCCTCGGGCACGCGCCTTCCGCACGACTCGAGCCCGCGAATGCAGCCGTAGGCCATGGCATCGTTGGAAGCATAAATGGCCGTACAGGTCGGATCGTCCGCCAGAGCCTGACCGGCAGCATACCCGCTCCGTGCCGTCCAATCGCCACGGACGAGTCGCGGCGGCTCAATACCATGCGCGCGCAATGTCTCACGCCAGCCCTCCTCGCGTTGCATGCCCGAAAGCGAGCGCTCGGGGCACGAGATAAAGTGCACGGTCCTGTGCCCCTGCCCCAGCAAGTACTCGACCACCTGGCGCGAGCAATCGAACTGGTCGTTATCGACTGTTGAACAGAGCGGGTGCTCCAGCATGGTAACGAGCACCGTCTGCATACCGGGCAGCGGCTCGAAGGTGCCAAAGTCCGCCGGCATGCGATTCATGATCACAACCATGCCATCCACCGGCAGCGCGCTCATGCGCGACGATGCGCTCTCGAGGGTATAGGGATGTCCATCTACTTTAGTAAGGGTGATGGCATAGCCGTGCTTGTCGGCGGCGGCGGCAAAGCCCTCCATGCGGTCGAGATTGCCGGTACCGGTAATGTTGAACATGGCGACGCCGACGGTCTTGAACTTGCCGCGACGCAGCGAACGGCCGGCAAAATTGGGGCGATACCCCAGCTCGCGCATGGCGGCACGCACGCGCTCCTTGGTCTCAGGGCGCACGCTGGGCGAATCGTGCACCGTACGCGAGACTGTCTGCTCCGAAACGCCCGCGAGACGCGCCACGTCCTTAACAGAAACCGATTTTTTAACAGCGGCCATAGGTCGATCTTTCTATGTCAACGATGCCATTGGTGGCACCCTACGCAGTCAAATGAAACGTCTTTAAGTATATCTAACGCCTCCTCCGCCATACGCTCACCACCCAAAACCTACCGTTCACCGACAATCCCGCTTCCCCGGACGGCTTTTGTCGACCAAATGTTAACGTTGCCATTGTGCAAACACAGAGCCACCGGGCGGCTCAAACGTTTACGCGTAAGGAATCGACGGTTCGCAGGCACAGGAACCACCGATTCGCGTCTTTATTTGTGCCGCAAAATGGCAACGTCAACATTTTGGCAACCGAACGCCAAAAGTTACCATCGTTGCTAACCCACCGACTCTTAGGAGCATTGCATGGAGCAACTCATCGCCATCATCGAAAAGGGCCAACCCTTTTTCAACGCGATCGCCCGCAACAAGTACCTCAAGGCGATCCGCGACGGCTTTATCTCCGTCATCCCCATCATCATCTTCTCGTCCATCTTCTGCCTGGTAGCCTCGGTCCCCAACATCTGGGGTTTCTACTGGCCCGATGACATCAACAACGCCCTGTGGAAGTGCTACAACTACTCCATGGGCATCCTGGCCATCGCCTGCGCCGCCACCACGGCCAAGCACTTCGCCGACGCCCAGAACCGTGATCTGCCCAAGAACAACCAGATCAACTTCATCTCGTGCATGTGCGCGGCCATCATCGGCTTCTTGCTCCTTTCGAGCGACACGATCGCCACGGACGCCGCCAGCGGCTTCAACACCACCTACCTTGGTTCCAAGGGCCTGCTGACCGCCTTCATCGCTGCGTTTGTGACCGGCATCATCTACAAGTTCTTCATTAAGCGCAACATCACCGTCAAGATGCCCGAGCAGGTTCCGCCCAACATTTCGCAGACCTTTAAGGACATCATCCCCTTCTCCGTCTGCATCACCGTCTTTTGGGTCTTTGACATCGTCTTCCGCGCTGCCTTTGGCTTCTGCTTTGCCCAGGGCGTCATCCAGGTGTTCCAGCCCCTGTTCACCGCCGCCGACGGCTACATCGGCCTCGCTGTGATCTACGGTGCCATGAGCCTCTTCTGGTTCGTCGGCGTCCACGGCCCCTCGATCGTCGAGCCCGCCATCGCCGCCGCCCTCGTTGCCAACATGACCGACAACCTGGCTGCGTTCCAGGCTGGCCAGCACGCTTCCGCTGTCCTGACCCAGGGTGCCCAGTACTTCGTCGTCTGCATGGGCGGCACCGGCGCCACGCTCGTCCTGGTCTTTATGTTCTGCTTCCTGGCCAAGTCTCAGGAGATGCGCGCCGTCGGTAAGGCAGCCATCGTCCCCGTGTGCTTTGCCGTCAACGAGCCGCTGCTGTTCGCCGCGCCTATCGTGCTCAACCCCGTCTTCTTTGTCCCGTTTGTTTTTGCCCCGATCGCCAACATCTGGATCCTCAAGATCTTTATCGACTTCTTGGGCATGAACGGCTTTATGTACACCCTGCCCTGGACCGTCCCCGGCCCCATCGGCACCATCATGGGCTTGGGCTTCCAGCCGCTCGCCTTTGTGATGCTCGCCCTCATCCTGGTCGTCGACTTTGCCCTGTACTACCCGTTCTTCCGTGCCTATGACGCCCAGAAGTGCGCCGAGGAGGCCGAGATCTCCCAGGAGGAGCTCGCCGCCAAGAACGCCGAGAAGGCCGCCAAGCTCAACGATGCCTTCCAGGGCAAGGCTGACGCCAAGAGCGTTGCCGCCGGCGCTGCTGCCGAGGCCGTGAAGGTCGACTCCCCTGCCGCTTCTGCAGCACCCGCTGCCGAGGCAACGACCGCCAGCGACCTCAACGGCAAGCGCGTGCTCGTGCTCTGCCAGGGCGGCGGTACCTCGGGCCTGCTCGCCAACGCACTGGCCAAGGCTGCCAAGGAGCGCGGCATCAATCTTGAGACCGCTGCCGAGGCCTATGGCAACCACGTCGACATGCTCCCCGACTTTGACCTGGTCGTCCTGGCCCCGCAGGCAGCCAGCTACCTGGGCGACCTGCAGAAGGATTGCGAGCGCGTGGGCAACAAGTGCGTCGCCTGCCGCGGTAAGCAGTACATCGAGCTCTCCCAGAACGGCGACAAGTCTCTCGCCTTCGTAAGTGAGCAACTCTCGAAGTAAGTAACGCTCAGAGCCAGCCGACCATCAACAGCCGGCTGGCACTTCGATTTAGACGATTGGATATTTCATCATGTCCGTTAATCCTGCTAGCGTCACCAACCCGCCCGCGCAGTTTCCCGAGGGCTTTGTCTTTGGCGGCGCCACCGCTGCCTACCAGGTAGAGGGCGAGACCCGCACTCACGGTAAGGGCAAGGTTGCCTGGGACGACTTTCTGGAAGCCCAGGGGCGCTTTTCCCCCGATCCCGCTTCCGACTTCTACAACCAGTACCCCGTCGATCTGGAGCTGTGCGAGGAGTTTGGCATCAACGGCATTCGCCTCTCCATTGCCTGGAGCCGCATCTTCCCCAACGGCACCGGCGAAATCAACCCCGAGGGCGTCCAGTTCTACCACGATCTCTTCGCCGAGTGCCATAAGCACCATGTTGAGCCGTTCGTCACGCTGCATCACTTCGATACGCCGCTTCCCCTCTTTGAGAAGGGCGACTTCCTCAACCGCGAGACCATCGATGCCTTTGTGGACTTTGCCACCTTCTGCTTTAAGGAGTACGCCGACCAGGTGACCTACTGGTTCACCTTTAACGAGATCTGGGCCGACGCCTCCAACACCTACATCGAGGGCACCTTCCCCGGCGGCGTCAAAGCTCATCTGGCCGAGGCCTTCCAGTGCGAGCACAACATGATGCTCGCCCACGCCAAGGCTGTGCTGGCCTTCCACAACGGCGGCTTTAAGGGCAAGATCGGCGTCATCCAGTCGCTGGAGTTTAAGTACCCGCTCAACGAGAACGACCCCGCCGACATCAAGGCCGCCAACAACGAGCACGTGCTGCAAAACCAGTTCCTGCTCGACGCCACCTTCCGCGGGGACTATGCTCCCGACACCCTCGAGTGCGCCAACCGCCTGGCTGCCGTCTCGGGCGGCACCATCGAGATCCTGGACGAGGACCTCGAGATTATGCGCGAGGCAGCGCTCTACAACGACTACCTGGGCGTTAACAACTACCAGTGCCGCTTCCTCAAGGCTTACGACGGCGAGAACGACCTGCACCACAACGGTACGGGCGAGAAGGGCACCGGCCGCTGGCGCGTTAAGGGTATTGGTGAGCATGTGAACAAGCCCGGCATCCCCACCACCGACTGGGACTGGATCATCTATCCCGAGGGTCTGTTCGATCTGCTCGTCTACATTAAGCAGCGCTACCCCAACTACAAGCAGATCTTCATCACCGAGAACGGCATGGGCTACAAGGACCCCTACAAGGACGGTTTTGTGGACGACCAGCCGCGCATCGACTACATCGAGCAGCACTTGCGTTGGCTGCTCAAGGCCATGGAGGTGGGCGTCAACGTGGGCGGCTACTTCCTGTGGAGCCTGCAGGATCAGTTCTCCTGGACCAACGGCTACAACAAACGCTATGGCTTCTTCTACGTAGACTTTGAAACCCAGAAGCGCACGCCCAAGGCAAGCGCCTACTGGTACAAGCACGTGGCGCAGACCCGTCGTCTGGACTAGCGACTTGCGACGAGCGGCATTGCCCCACTCACATAGCTTGTCCCCATTTCTCAGCCGGGGGCGGCACGTCACACGGCGCCGCCCCCGGCCTTTTTGTGCAGGTCGGAAGCCGTTTGTCTCGATCTGTAACATCTAGCCGAGTTTTCCGGTCCTAGCTGTTACAGATCAAGATGAACAGGATTGTGCTTTCCGAAGAATCTAAATCTGTAACACGTAGCCCGCTTTTGACCGTCTACCTGTTACAAATCGAGACAAACGGAGTAGGACCTAACCCCGTATGTCCCTAACAGTCGAGCGTTCGACCAGCGTACTCGGCACATGAATCGCCTCGATAGACGAGCTCTCTCCAATCGCCGCCTCAAACGCAAGCTTGCCGACGCCGCGCAAATCAAATCGCAGCGTCGTCAGCCGATTGTGAGGAACAAGTCCCTCGAGTGCGTCGTCGATACCAACCACGCTCACGTCGTCGGGCACGGACAGGCCCGCGTTCTCGAGCGCGGCGATAACGCCCAGCGCCATCTGGTCATTTGCCGCAAGCACGGCAGTCGGCGCCTGCGACCCGCCGGCAAGCACCTCGGCCGCAATCCGCTCGCCCATGGCGTACCCACTGTCCGCACTCCAATCGCCACGCAGCATCGGAGCGGCATCGACATGAGCACGACCCAGCGTATCGCGCCAACCGGCCTCACGAAAACGCGAGGAAATCGAGTTTTCCGGACCCGCCACAAACCGCATATTCGAGTGACCATGTTCCAGCAGATAATTGGTCAACAGCTCGCACGAACCATACTGGTCGGAGTCGATCGTCGTGCAGCGCGGATGCGCATACATGGACAGGATGACCGTTCGCACTCCCGGCTGGGGAACAAACTCCTCAAAATCGGGAGCCATGCGGTTCATGTTGAGAATCATGCCGTCGACGGGTCGCTCGACCATGCGGCGCGAGGCATCGGCAAGTGCATAGGGCTTGTCGCCGCCCATCTCGATCATAGTGACGGCAAAATCGTGCTCGCGCGCCGCTTGCATGATACCCTCGAGCGTCGCCAGGTTACCGACACGTGTGATGTTGTACATGCACAGGCCAATAGAACGATACGACCCGCCGCGCAACGCCGCTCCAGCAAAATTGGGACGAAAGCCCAGCTCTTCCATGGCGGCCAGCACACGCTTGCGCGTCTTTTCCGTCACGTTGGGCATACCGTTGACCACGCGAGACACAGTCTGGCGGCTCACGCCAGCGAGCGCCGCAACCTCTGCCGCGCTCGCCGAACGACCATTCCTTGTCTGCTGAGCCATGCCTTCCACGCTAACCTGCTTCCCAACTATTCCCCGCGCCCATGGCGCATCGTACATACATTGATAACGTGCTCATGATACCCGAGCCATATACCACAACATGAAAACTTCTGTCAATCAAAACCGCTTACCGAACAAATACAACCGTTCGCGGCTGTTTGAAGTTGTTTTGTTTCTATACATCCCAGCCGGATGTTAACGTGCTCATTGTCAAATGTTCACGTGCTCATTTTGGTTCTAATCATTTTAAGATAGTGTTTATCGGGCTTTTTCACCGCTGAACGCTAACCAGGGAGCCTCCTGAGCACAAACGCACAATATCGAACAGCGAGACGAGAGGGTGTATGCATATGTCTTTGCTAAACCGCGTACAGCAGCTGCCGAAGGGCTTTGTTTGGGGCGCCGCAACCGCCGCGTACCAAACGGAAGGTTCCACGAAGGTGGCAGGCAAGGGTAAGACCATGTGGGACGATTACCTTGTCGCCCAGGGTCGCTTTTTGCCCGACCCGGCCAGTGATTTCTACAACCGCTACGAGGAGGATATCCGCCTTTCTGCCGAGCATGGACTCAACGCCATCCGTGTGTCCATCGCCTGGACCCGCATCTTCCCCAACGGCGACGATGCCGAGCCCCTCGCCGAGGGCGTTAAGCACTACCACGAGCTGTTCGCCTGCTGCAAAAAGTATGGCGTCGAGCCCTATGTGTCCCTGCATCACTTTGACTCCCCCGCCGCCCTGTTCAACCAGGGCGACTGGCTCAACCGCAAGACCGTCGACGCCTATGTGCGCTATGCCGAGTTCTGCTTCCGCGAGTTCCGCGAGGTCAAGAATTGGTTCACCATCAACGAGCTCATCAGCCTCTCGCACTCCCAATACATCCAAGGCAACTTCCCGCCCAACCATCACTTTGATGTGACGAGCGGCATCCAGAGCCAGCACAACGAGCTCGTTGCCCACGCCCGCGCCGTCAACCTGTATAAGGATCTTGACGAGACCGAGCACCTGGGCGGACGCATTGGCATGGTCAACGTCCTGACGCCGGCATATCCTGCCACCGACTCGCCCGCCGACCAGCACGCCGCCGACCTGTACAACGCCTTCTACACCGACTTCATCATGGACGGCGCCTTCCTGGGTCACTACTCCGCGCGCACCCTCTCACTCATCAACGAGATTCTGCGTGCCAACAACGCCACACTTACGGTTGAGGACAGCGACATGGAGGAGCTCGCCAAGGCGGCGCCCCGCAACGATATGTTCGGCCTCAACTACTATCAGTCGGCGTTTATCGCCGCCTACGATGGCGAGTCCACCAACAGCTTTAACGGCACCGGAGACAAGGGCACCTCGTGCTTTAAGTTTAAGGGCGTCGGGCAGCAGGTCGATATGCCGGATATCCCCACCACCGACTGGGATTGGCTCATCTACCCGCAAGGCCTCTACGACACGCTCAAGCACATCAGCGCCACCTATCCCAACCTCCCCGTCATCTATATCACCGAAAACGGCCTGGGCCACAAGGACCCCGAGCCCGACGCAAACGGCATCGTCGCTGATCCCGAGCGCATCGACTTTGTCGACCAGCACATGGAGAAGGTGCTCCAGGCGCGCGCCGAGGGCGTCGACGTCCAGGGCTACTTTATCTGGAGCCTGCAGGACCAGTTCTCGTGGGCCAATGGCTATAACAAGCGCTACGGCCTGTTCTACATCGACTTCGACACGCAAAAACGCTACATCAAGCAGTCGGCACTCTGGTACAAGGAGCTCGCCGACACCATGGCGGACGCGCAGTAGCGCATCGCCTCGCTTTCCCCCGAGAGGGGAGCGGCCCTATGCGATACAAACCCAGCCGCTCCCCTCTCTCCCCCTGGGACCGACCCCGCCTGCACCCGGGCTTTTAGCAAGCGGGAGACCATATAGGTTTTCAACGTCCATGCCATTAAGATTTCATGCAAAGAGGAGCGTGAACTATGGAATCGATCGTTAAGTTCTTGGAGAAAGGTCAGCCGTACTTCGACAAGGTCTCTAAGAACATCTACCTTCAGGCCATTAAAGACGGCTTTTTGGCAGCAATGCCCATCATTCTGTCTTCTTCTGTCTTCCTGCTTATTTCGACCCTGCCGGGCGTTGTCGCCACGGTCGGTGGCTTTACGCTGCCCGACTGGTGGAACGTCGACGTCGTGAACTTCTGCAACAAGGTTTACAACTTCACGATGGGCGTCGTGGGCATCATGGTCGCCGGCACCACCGCAAGCGCGCTGACCGGCTCCAAGAACCGCCGCATGCCTGCCGGCAAGGCCATCAACGCCACGAGCACCATGGTCGCCGCCATGTGCGCTATGCTCATCTTGGCCGTTACCCAGACGAGTGCCAAGATCGACGGCGCCGATGTCTCGGTGTTCTTTACCGACAACATGGGCACCAAGGGCCTGCTGAGCTCCTTTGTCGCCGCATTTGCCACGGTCAACATCTATGCCTTCTGCATTAAGCGAGACATCACCATCAAGCTGCCCAAAGAAGTTCCCGGCGCCATCGCCCAGAACTTCCGCGACATCTTCGCCTTCAGCTTCTCCATCCTGTTTGTCGCCGTCATCGACGTTATCTGCCGCACCTGCTTGGCCGTCCCGTTTGCCAACGTCATCTCCACGCTGGTGAGCCCGCTGTTCGCCGCTGCCGATTCCTACGCCGGCCTCGCCCTCATCTGGTTCATGATCCCGCTGTTCTGGTTCATGGGCATCCACGGCCCCTCGGTCGTTAAGCCTGCCCTCAACGCCGCGCTGTTTGGCAACATCACTACCAACCTCGCCACGCTGCAGGCCGGCGGTCACCCCGCCCTCGCCCTGACCGAGAACTTCGGTAACTACATCGGCGAACTCGGCGGCACCGGCGCCACGTTCATTGTCCCGATCATCTTCCTGCTCTTTATGCGCTCCAAGCAGCTCAAGGCCGTCGGCAAAGCCTCTGTCGTGCCCGTGATGTTCGCCGTCAACGAGCCGCTGCTGTTCGCCGCGCCCATCATCCTCAACCCGTACTTCCTGATCCCGTTCCTGTTTGCCCCCGTGGCCAACGTCCTCATTGGTAAGTTCTTCATCGACTTTTTGGGCATGAACGGCTTTATCTATGCCATGCCGTGGGCACTCCCCGGACCGATCGGCACCTTCATCGACACCAACTTCCAGCCGATCTCTCTGGTCCTGGTTGTCGTCCTGCTGGTCGTTGACTTCTTGATCTACTACCCGTTCTGTAAGGCCTACGACAACGTCCTGTGCAAGCAGGAGGCCGAGACCCTGGCCGAAGAAGAGGCCGAGGAGACCAAGGCTGTCAAGACCGCTGACGCCCCCGCCGTTGAGGCTCCCGTTGTCGAAACCGCTTCTGCCACTAAGGCCTCCGCAGCTCCGTCCGCCCTTAAGGGCAAGGATCTGAGGGTTCTGGTTCTGTGCGCTGGCGCCGGCACCTCTGCACTGCTCGCCAACGCGCTTAAGGAAGGCGCCGACGAGCTGGGCATCGACATTACCGCCAACGCCGGTGCCTACGGCAGCCACTACGCCATCATGGACCAGTACAACGTCATCGTTCTGGCTCCGCAGGTTCGCACCTATTACAACGAGATGAAGGCCGACACCGACCGCCTGGGCATCACGCTGCTGTCGCCCAAGGGCAAACAGTACATCGACCTCACTAAGGATCCCAAGGGTGCCGTCGCCTGGATCGAGGAAAACCTCGAGGCATAAATAACTGCCGAGACCTGCCACTTGCTGACAACAGTAGGGCCGCGCATCACTGCGATGCGCGGCCCTTTCTTTATAGGGCTGATTCGTTTGTCTCGAGTTGTAACATCTAGCTGGTTATTTCGGTCCCAGCTGTTACAGATTGAGATGAACCAGGGAGTCCGAGCCAGATTGTCTCGATCTGTAACACTAAGACCGGTTTTGGACGTCTAGTTGTTACAGATTGAGATAAACGTGCGGGCCAATCCCCTCAATCTATATCTGTAACAGTTAGCCGAGTTCTTCACCCCTACCTGTTACAGATTGAGATGAACGCTCAAGCCAGTTCTCTCAATCTAAATCTTTAACATCTGGACGGCTTTTTTGGTCCCAACTGTTACAGATTGAAACAAACGCTCAGGCCGATCCTCTATATATTCTTCAACGCTCGCTAGCAAATGACCTGCGTGTGCTCCTCGATGGCGGCGCGGTCCTCGTCGGCAATATCCGGCTCGCACACCACGGCGTCCAGGCTGTCCAGGCGGCAGAAGGTGTAGAAGTCGCGTTTGCCGATCTTGCTGGAGTCGGCGATCAGATAGCGCGAGTCTGCCTTGCTAAAAGCGAGCTGCTGGATACGGCCCTCGTCCATGTTGGACGTAGACACGTCACCGTCCAAGATGCCGTTGGCGCCGATAAACGCCGCATCGATGCCCAGCGCGCGCAGGGTATCCTCGGCCGTTGGTCCCACAAAAGCGGCGGTGCGGCGACGGTACATACCGCCCACGAGGCACAGCTCGCAGTCTTCGCGCGCCTCGAGCAGGTTAAACACCGAAAGCGAATTGGTCACAATGCGCAGGCGAAACGTCGGCAGCATCGAGGCCATCTGCTCAACCGTGGTGCCCGTGCCCAAAAAGATGGTCGAGCCCTCCTCGATAAGCTCCACAGCACGGCGCGCAATCTGCAGCTTTTCCTCGGCATGCTTAGTGCGCTTTTCGCTGTGCGAATACTCATGGCGCAACATAGCGTGCGGACGGCCCTGTGCACTGCGGGCTCCGCCGTGCACGCGCTCGATCTCGCCTAGGCTCGCAAGTTCTTCGAGGTCGCGGCGAATCGTCATGTCCGAAACGCCCAACGCATCCGAAATCTCTTTGACCGAGACCGTGCCCTGCTCCTCGAGCAGCTGACGAACCTTATCCTGTCGCTCTGCCTTAATCACGATGAATCCTCGCCGTTCTTTGCGCGCATATCATTCAAACAGTAACGAACAAATTGTATCAGACTCGTACGCGTCAAAAATGAACGCCCGCACAGCTCCAATCATCACTTTTTTGAGAAAAATACCCCCAGCTTTAGTGGGGTGTAGTGATAATCTCGCCTGTTCGCGCTACAGTTTGTCGGAAATACCTCGATGTTAGGAACCAAATGATCACTTCCGAGCTTTTCGGCACCGCGCCGTGCGGTACCCCCGTTCATCGCTACACCCTCAACGGGCCCGAGATCTGCGTTCGCATTATGGACTATGGCGCCACCGTGTTGGGCATCGATGTGCCCGACATTCCCGGCAACGTGCGCGATGTGGTGCTGGGCTTCGATAAGCTCGAGGATTACTTTGACAACCCTGCCTGCTTTGGCTCGACCATCGGACCCGTGGCAAACCGCACCGCGAGCGCCACGATCACCATCAACGGCACGGACTGGCATATGTCCGCCAACGAGGGCGCCAACAACCTGCACAGCGATCTTGAGCACGGCCTGCATAAACGCGTGTGGGATGTTGAGCTCGACGAGGTCCATAACGCAGTGCGCATGACCACCTCGCTTAAGGATGGCGAGCTGGGTCTTCCCGGCAACCGCACCTTTACGGCCGTGTTTACCGTGACGCGCACCGGCGCCTTTCGTATCGAGTATAGCTGCGAGAGCGACTGCGCCACGTACGTGTCCATGACCAACCACACGTACTTTAACCTTGCCGGCCATAACGCCGGCATGGACTGCGAGCACTTCTTTGTTGCTAATGCTGCTCACTACCTGCCCATTAACGAGCAGAACATCCCCACCGGCGAGATCGCTCCGGTCGAGGGAACACCGTTTGACTTTCGCGAGCTTCGCCCCGTCGCACCCGGCATGGAGGCCGACGACCCGCAGATCAAGCAGGCCCGTGGCTACGATCACTGCCTGTGCATCGATGGCTATCAGTACGGCCGCAACCTGCGCCGCGCGATGCACGTCGAGGAGATGTGGACCGGTCGTGAGATGGACTACTACACCACTGCCCCGGGCGTGCAGCTCTACACCGGCAACTGGCTGGGCGACGAGCACGCCAAGGACGATGCCAACTATGGCTGGGGCGCCGGCTTTGCCCTCGAGGCCGAGATGTACCCCGACACGCCGCACCAGCCGCTGTTCCCGCAGGGCATCGTGGGCCCGGGACACCCCTACAGCAATGTGATCGAGTACCACTTTATGAGGCATTAAGCCCACAACGCGACATATCGCACAGCAGCGCCCGCCGGCACCACCGCCGACGGGCGTTTTTCTACCTAGTCATTGGGGACGTTCTTGGATGACTAGTTGGATGGGATCGGGGTCGGAGCTGGGGAGTAAACGGATTTCTAGCTCTATGCCGAGCGCCCGCAGTTCTTCGAGGGCGGCGATGTCCGTATCGTCTATGGCAACGGCAGGCGTTACAGAGCGCTTTCCCTCCCCTGCCTGCATATGGCCAATGCTGATCTTGGTTATTGGCACACCACCCTTAACCAGCGCGAGCGCATCAGCGGGTGAGGCCACCATAATCAGAATCCATTGACGCGGCGTTGCGGTATGAATGATGTCGATGGTCCTTTGCACCGAGAAAAACCGCGTCCACACGCCCTCGGGCGCCGCGACCCTCATAGGCGCCCACTTGCGCGAATCCGCCGCAATCTCGTCGTTAACGATCAGGACGAGGTTGGAACCCACGGCTTCGTTCCACAGCCCAACGTCTTGCCCGTAAATGAAACGGTCGTCGATGCGTGTGAGAAGAATCTTGGGTTGAGCCATCGCTGCCCCATTCTGTTTGAGACCCGTAAGAGCAAGACATCGCGTCTCCAATATTAGTGCATTTAAAGTGAGAAAAGCCGTCAGAACACTTGCGCGGATGTGCGATGTCCCGTATCATAGACAGCCGTTGACGCCTCAGTTGCGTCATCATATGGCCGCCAGCGTAGCTCAGTTGGTAGAGCACCGCTCTCGTAAAGCGGGGGTCACCGGTTCGAGCCCGGTCGCTGGCTCCATTACACAAGATAGCCGCCTTCGGGCGGCTTTTTTGTTGCCGATTTTGAGTGCGTGCGCGCCAATCTAAACATCGCCACGTCAACGGCGGCCCACTCGGTGGACTTCGGGTTTAATGCTTAGGGGCGGGGATTTACCAAAGTGAAATCTTAATGAAAAGAAACCCAGCTGCAACAATTGCCATGGTGAGGGCTCAAATTGGCCATATAGATCTAAAATAGTCACAATATACAAATGTCGAGAGATATTGGCGATATAGATGAAAAGAACTAAGGGTTTTCTTTTGTTGGTAATGATGCTGCTCGGACTGTTCTGCCTGAGTGGCCCTTCTTGGGCCGAGGCTGCCTGTCCTGAAGGTGAGCCTCAGCAGTCTTATACGGGCAGCCTGCTGATAACTGCTAAGGAGGGCGATGCCGACTCTCAGTCTGGGGTAAATCCCCTTGCCACTTTTGAGGGGGACGGCGGAACGGTCAAGCTTGACCATATTGGTAGCGGGATTTTGAGGTGGCAAGTTCTTCCGGACAAAATTGCGAACGATCCCTTCTCTTTTGCTGGAACGATATATCTATACAAGGTTGTGAGCGGAAAACAAAAATACGTCGATTGCTATCCGACAAACGGGTCTGGAATTGCATTCACCGGCATTTCGGGGCAGATTGATACACATGTACGAAAGGGAACCTATGTGGTGCGTTGGGTTGGAGCTGCTGCAGGCCCGATATGGATTGCGGTCTTGCGCCCCGATGTCCAAATAGGTTTCTCTCTCTAGACGGGAAGTTGCTCATGGACGCCATATATGACGGAGATGACTGGGTCGATCATTATACTTGGCGCCTGGTCGGCTCGAACGACAATGGGGATGTGGTGTTTGATGGACTATGTCCAAAGCATCTCCATCCTTTTGTCTCGTCGTTAATTGAGAGTTCCGCTCGTGTTGCCCCCTACAGCTCGGCATCGCTTCATGATACGGACGTTTTGAAGACCATAAGGGAATCAATTGACGAGGGAACGATGAGCGGCCCGCTGTTTTCTCGGCTTGTGGGGCTAGATGAGATTGGCTCGAAACGACTGCTTGCGGGCGAAAAAGTGGAACTCACTTATCGGTCGATGATTTCAATCCTGCGGCTAGCCGATGTTCTTCGCAAATAAATGAGGCTTCCCTATTCAAAAACAGAAAACCCCGCCAAACGTGATTTCCCTAGGGAAAACCCGTTTGGCGGGGTCCTAGCGTGATTTCCCTAGGGGAATCACGCCATCAGACGAACAACTCAGCCGAGCAGCGCGCTACTCCTCCCAGTAGGCGTCGGCAAGAAGCTTAAAGCAAATCTTCTTGACCGGCTGTGCGCCATCGCCCGGGAACTCGAGCGTGGGCATGTGAGGCTCGCCGGCAACGAACAGCGCAAACTTGTCGTCGGCAAGATCGCCGGCGATCGAAGCGTCGGAATCGACCAGATCGTAGTCGTCCTTCTCGTCAAACTCCTGAACCAGCGTCAGGCTGCCCGTGGCGACCTTAAAGGCCTCGCGACCCTCGACGTCGATCTGCAGGTCGTGATAGCGCTGATGCGTCTCATAGTGAGCCTCAGCCTCGGGACGCGTCGTGGGAGACATGACGTTCGCAAAGACCTTCTCACCCAAAATCGGATGGCTGCCGACCTCGAGCTCTGCCGGGTCGTTCTCCTCGAGCCAGTCGATCAGCACGTCGAGGCCCTTGAGCATTCCGCGGTACTCCTCGATATCGCCCAATGCACCGTAAATCATCTAAATCCCCTCTCGGATCGCTTCTTTGGCGGCTACTCGGCAAACGCGTTACCGACGCTGTTGCCACCCACATACGCCTCGACCAGGGTAAGGTCGGGATTGAACATGACAAACTCGGCGTCGCGCCCCAGCATAATGCTACCGCACTTGTCGTCGACATGAGCTAGCAAGCAATGCCGGGGCCGACGCCCAGGCTTTTACAGCTCGGTCACGACAACGCCGTTGTAGACCTCGTCCCAACGGTCCATGACCAGATGGCCGGTCATGGGATCCATGGCATTGAGCTTGCCGCAGGTGTTGGCGGTACGCAGCACCGTCTCGTCGTCCGCGCCAGCAGCAATGGCATGCGCGAAGCCAGCGATAGTGGAGTCACCAGAGCCCGTGGCGTTAACGGCAGGGATATCGGGCGTCTTTGCGCGGAACGCACGGCCATTGTGGAAGCCAACGGAGCCGGCAGCGCCCATGGACACGACGACCCAGGGGATATCGGAGAAGCGGGCATCAGAGGCGAGCGCGGCGCGGAGCTCGTCCACATCGTCGGTGGTAAAGTTCGTACCCAAAAGGCCGTTGATCTCGGTCAGGTTAGGCTTGACCAGCTCGGGCTTAATTTCGGACTTAAGGGCGGCCTCGAGCGAAGCACCCGAGGTATCGAGCAGCACCTTGGCGCCGGCGTTCTCGGCAATGCCCGTGATCTTGGCGTAGTAGTCCGCCTCGACGCCGCGGGGCAGCGAACCCGAGATGGTGACGACGTCGGCCTTGCTCGCAAGCTCGGTAAACTTGGCGGTAAAGGCATCGAGCTCCTCGGGGGCAATTGTCGGGCCGCTCTCGAGCAGCTCGGTCTGGTTGCCGGCATGAAGGATATTGAGGCAGATGCGGGTCTCGCCCTTGATGGGCACAAAGTCGTTGTTGATACCGTTGGCGTCCATGAGCTCGGCCATGTAAGCGCCCATGTGGCCGCCGAGCAGACCGGTTGCCACGACGTCGTCGCCCAGCTGGCCCAGCACACGGGCCACGTTGAGGCCCTTGCCGCCGGCGGTCTTTTCGGGCGTCACACGGTTGACGTCGTCGATAACGAGCTCATCGAGCTGATAGCGCGTATCGACAGACGGGTTCATCGTAACGGTGAGGATCATTTTTAGCTCCTTATCTCGCAGGCTCCTAGTGCCTCGCGATACGAGTCGACAAAACGGAATTACAGAATTTCAATCGTGAACGAGCGAACGACGGTCTCCTTGGGCTTGGCGACAAGGCAGCCGCGCTTATGCTCAAGCACGTCATCCTCATCGGAGCAGGTCGAAAGGCCGCCCCAGGGCTCAACTGCCACAAAATCGCCCTCGGGCTTACTCCACACGATGAGGTACGGAAAGCCCTCGAAGCTCAGGCGAACGCCCTTGTCCTCGCCCTTTTTGGAAAGCGTGACCTGACGACTCTCGAGTACGTCAAAGATGGTCTCCGCAAAATCGAAGAGCTCGTGCGACAGGGGCAACGTCTTCCCCACCATGGGGTTCTTGGAGCGGTTTGCCACATCAATCAAGCCAGTCGAAGGAACGGCGGTGCAGAGCTCCGCAGCCTCGTCCTTCTCAAAGCGCAGCTCGTAGTCCGTATAGGCCTCGCCCTCGTCGAGCGGGCACCTAAAGCCGGGGTGTCCACCGATAAAGAACGGCATGTCCTCGGTGCCCTCGTTGGTCACCTCATAGGAGACGCGCACGGTATCCCCCTCAAGCGCATAACGAGCGACAAGCTTAAACGGGTACGGATAATCGCTCAGCAGCGCGGCGTTATCCTCCGAAGCCAGGCACATCGCCAGCTCGTTCTCGCTCTGGCTCAGCAGCTTCCACTCCTGTTTGCGCGCAAACCCGTGGCGAGCGAGCTTCACATGATGCCCGGCAAACGTCATGGCGCTACCATCACGCAGGCCTCCGCAAATCGGGAAGCAAATCGGTGCCTGGCCGGACCACACGGCGGGATCACCCTGCCACAGGTACTCGCGACCTCCAGCCTCAATCGAGGTAAACGAGCCGCCGGCCGTGGAGACCTTGATAGAAATCGAATCGTTGGAGAGAGCGTATTCCATTGTCCATCCTTTCGAACAACTGCTTTTTGCTCGCAAGAACCCGTCTCGGCCCTGACCAAAGGACAAACCCGCACGTTCATCGATGCGTCCGGTATCCCAGCCATGCAACGGGGTACCATACAGACATTGATGCAATTACAGCTGAAAGGCCTTCTTATGCGAACCATCATCCTTTATGCCTCACGCCACCACGGCAATACGAAAAAGCTCGTGGACGCCATCGTCGAGGCGCACCCCGAAATCGATACCCTCGACGTCAAGGCGCTCGGCAAAAACGAGTATCCCAACCTGCACGAATACCATCTGATTGGTGTCGCCACGGGCATCTATTACTCCGAGATCGACAAGGACATGGCACGCGTGCTCACGAACGTGTTGCAGCCGCAGGACAAGGTGTTTGGCCTTATGACCTACGGTGGCAAAAACAAGTGGTACGGCAAGGATATCGATGGCATCTGCCGCATGAGGCAGGCCATCTTTATGGGTGTCTACGGCTGCCCCGGCTTTGATACGTGGGGGCCGTTCAAACTCACCGGCGGTGTCCAAAAGGGGCACCCGACCGCTGAGGAAATTAAGGGTGCCGTCGACTTCTTCGACAAGATCGAAGACGAGTATGGAGACATCATCGTCGAAGAGTACGCCAAGCGCGAGAAGCGTCTAGCATACGAGAAGGAACATCCTGCAGGAGGCCTGGTGGCCGGCGTTAAGCGTACGGCAAAGAAAATCGCTAGCAAGCTGTAACTGTAAAGGTGCTTTTGAGCGTTTAACCCGTACGGCGGGTCCGAGCAGATTCGGGCCCGCCGTCTTTTTCTTTCGTTACTCGGTAAAGGCGTTGCCGACGCTCTGGCCGCCAACATACGTCTCGACGAGGGTGAGCTCATGGTCGAACACGACAAAGTCGGCGTCGCGACCCGGCATGATGCTGCCGCACTTATCCTCGATGTGCGCGGAGCGTGCCGGCACCTCGGTTGCCATGCGAATGGCGATATCGGCGCTGGCGATGCCCCAGTCGACGATGTTCTTGACGCCCTGGGCAAGCGTGAGCACCGAACCGGCAATACTCTTGCCATCGGCGAGCCAGCACAGGTTGTCCTTCATGATGACGTCCATGCCACCACTGGTGTAGCTGCCCTCGGGCATGCCGCCGCAACCCAGGCAGTCGGTGATGAGCACCGTGTGCTGCCAGCCCTTTGCCTGCAGCAGCGCCTTGATGGCGGCAGGGTTTACGTGCTTGCCGTCACAGATGATCTCGGCGTAGGTCTCGGGCGTGGACATAGCAGCGCCCACGACACCGGGCTCACGGTGATGCAGCCCGCGCTGGCCGTTATAGGTATGCGTAAAGCAGCTGGCACCGGCGTTGATGGCGGCGATGCACTCATCGTAGGTGGCGTCGGAGTGACCGATGCTGGTCACCACACCCTTGGCGTTCAGAGCAGCCGCATAAGCAGCGGCACCGTCGCGCTCGGCCGCCATGGCGCTCTTAACGATGCGACCGCCCGCAGCCTCCTGCCACTGATCAAAGACCTCCTCGGAAGGATCGATCAGATATGCAGGGTTCTGCGCGCCCACGTGCTTCATGGTAAAGAAGGGGCCCTCCAGGTAGATACCCTGAATACGAGCACCGCAGAAGTCGGGGCCGCGACCCTCATCCGCCTGGGCGATGGCGGCGCAGGCATCCTTGATCTGCTCGACGCCATCGGTGAACGTCGTGGGCAGCCAGCTGGTGGTACCGCGACGGGCGAGCTCAGTCGAGCTGATATCGATGCCCTCGGGATCGTTATCGGTAGTTGAGTGGTTGTAGAAGCCATGGATGTGAGTATCGACCATACCCGGTGCGATCCACGATCCCGTGTAGTCCTTAATCTCGCAAGAGGGCTCGTCGGCCTGCCAGGCGCCAAAGACGCCGTCTTCGACCATGAGATAGCCGCCCAGCTGCGGGCCTGCCGGCAAGAAGAACTTGTCAGCCTTAATTGCGTACGTGCTCATATGCACTCCTTGCTTCTAAAGCAGTTGACTGTGGTGATGCTTATACCCAGCCCACGTAAAAACAAAAAGCGCCCGCCCGCCGTTATGAGCGGACGGGCGCCCTTACAGGGGGACGCGATTAAGCGGTGAAGGGGTGAATCGTCACGCCCTTGACCACGCGGTTGACCGTGCCGGTGGGGCTCGGCGTGTCGGGCGTGTTGCCCACGCGCACGGAGTTGAGCAGGCTGATAGCCTGGGCAAACATCACGAACGGCAGGGCGAGGTAGCCCTCGGGAAGTGCCTCGTAGCCCTTAAAGGTGAAGGACTCACCCTCGTAGACAGTAGCGCCATCCTGCTGAACGGCAACGGTGTGCTGAGCGATCTCGTCGCCACCGATCTCGTTGAGGATGTCGATATCGTACTGACGGGTGTAGGCGTCGTTGTTGACGAACACGAAGACGAGCGTCTTATCGTCGACGAAGGACTTAGGTCCGTGACGATAGCCCATGGAGGTGTCGTAGGAAGTAGCGACCAGACCGTGAGCGAGCTCGAGGATCTTGAGCTGGCTCTCCTGGGCAAGGCCACCGAAGGAGCCAGAGCCCAAGTAGGTTACGCGGTTGAAGTCGCCAGCCAGGTAATCGGCGATCTCAGGCTCACGGGAGATGACCTCCTCGCCCATCTTGGCGATGGTCTCGACCCATTCAGCCTTCTGCTCGTCAGAGGCAGTGTCGAAAATAAGGGTGGAGAGCAGGGTCATGCAAGAATAAGAGCCGGTCATGGCAAAGCCCTTGTCGTTGGCGCGCGGGATGAGCAGCGTCAGCGCATTGGGGTCATCAGCGGACTCGACGGCGAGCTTGCCCTCGGGAGCGCAGGTGATGTTGAGGAACTTGACGTTGTGGACGAGCTCCTTGGCAACGGCAACGGCGGCAAGGCTCTCGGGGCTGTTGCCAGAGCGGGCAAAGGAAACCACGAGTGTGGGATCCTCGGCGCGCAGGAAGTCGCGCGGGGCGCTCACGATGTCGGTCGTGGCGATGGGCTTAAAGTCGTAGAGATCAGTGTTGCCAGCGTGACGCAGGTACGGGGCGCAGGTATCGCCAACATAGTCGGACGTACCGGCACCGGTGAAGACAACGGACAGACGACCCTCGCCCATAGCGCGAGCCTCGGCCAGGAAGGCCTCGATGGCCTCCTTGTTCTCGCGATAGATGTTGAGCGTATCACGCCAAAGCTCGGGCTGCTGAGCAATCTCGGCCGTGGTGATCTGGGCGCCGAGCTCGGTGAGCTCCTCGACACTCTTCTCGAACATTTCTAATACCTCTCTCTAGAAGTAATCCTCTGACGTGCAATTATACACTTCGGTTGGTTATCTGGTAGTAACCAGTTAAATGCAAAGAATCATCATATGGAAACAATGTGAACACTAGTCGCTACGCTGGTGGTAAACCTTGTATTTAAACTGATCGGCACGAGCAACCGAGAGCGTATACTCCACAACCTCGTTTGACTCGTTATACGTAGTCCTGACCAAATCGAGCACAGGCGAGCCCTCGACAATTCCCAAAAGGTGGGCATCGGTGGGACGGGCTATGCTCGCATAGAACTCCTCTTCGGCCACGCGTATCTTTTGCTGAAAGTCTTGCTCAATCACATCGTAAAGCGGCTTACGCTCCAGCAGCGGTCGCTTTAGGGACAGAAATTGACGAACCGGTAGATAGCTGCGTTCGACCATCATGGGCATGTTGTCAGCAGAACGAAGGCGCTTGAGCTTAAAAATGCGATCACCGATACGCAATCCCATATGCTCGGCCAGATTCTTATCGGCCTCCATCTCACAAAACTCGAGAATCGTGGTCTCGGGGTCGCGACCCATCGCCCGCATCTGCTCGGTAAAGCTGTAGGACTGCATAAGATTGGTTGCCTTTGCCGAACGGTCGGTCACAAAGGTACCGCGACCGTGCTGCCGAACCACCAGTCCTAAACGCTCCAGTTCCTGCAGAGCCAGGCGTACCGTAGTGCGCGAGAGGCCATAGCGCTCCGAAAGTTCGCGCTCGGAAGGAATCATGTCACCGTCGCGATATTCATGGTCAATCTTTTCGGTCAGAATATCGACCAGCTGATCGTACAGCGGTTGCTTACGCGCTCCGATCGCCATCCTATCCTCCCTTTTGCTCGAATTCGGCTAACTACCTAGGGTGTTAAGCATTATCGGTCTGCAACACCCGAATCATTAAGAAAACAAAAGCCGCGCGCTCTTTCGAGCACGCGGCTTTTAACATACACATGGCTTAAGGGGTCAGGGTGTGAGCCGCGTAGGGACACACCCCTCAAGCTAGAGCCTTACCAGATGCTCGGCCAGAGACCAAGCGGGCCAGCGCCCAGGATGCCAAGGACGAAGAGCAGGAGAATGCCCTTGGTCGGGGTCCAGCTGTGCTTAGCGAACATGTAGTAAAGCAGCAGCGTAAGCATAAGCGGGACGAGCTTCGGGACGATGGTGTTGAGGGTGTCGGCAACGGAGAAGTTGACCGGATCCTCGGTGACGGTACCGTAGGTAACGGACGCCATGCCGTTGCCCAGATCGGTGACGCCGCACTCGACAGCGTTGCCGTCGGCATCAGAAGCGGTAAGAGCGTTACCGTCGGCGTCGGTCATGGCCATGGTGCCAGCCTCAGCGGTCTCGGTATCAATACCCTCGAGGCCGGTGAAGTTCTCGGCCTCCTCCTCGGAGACGACGACCGTGTGGGCAGCAATGCCGCGGGTGGTGCCGTTGGGAATCTGGAGGTTGATCTGGGTGCCACCCATGGTGACGACCAGGCAACCAACGACGAAGACGCCCATGATGGAAGCGGCACGCGTGAAGGCCTGCATGTTGGCGGTCAGAGCGTCAATAGCGCTGGTGCCAAGCTTGTAGGACCAGTTCATGAGCCAGAAACGCAGAGCGAACTGGACGGCGTTGAAGATCACCAGGAAGATCAGCGGTGCAGCGGCGTTACCGTTGATAGCCATGTTGGAGGTGATGCCGGCCGTGATAGGCACGAGCGTCAGCCAGAACAGGGCGTCGCCGATACCACCGAGCGGGCCCATTGCGGCAACGCGGACGGCGCGGATCGTGGGGATGTCAACCTTGTTCTGCTCGAGCGAAAGCACGATACCCATAACAAAGGTGACGAGGAACGGGTGAGTGTTGAAGAACTCCAGGTTGTGGCTCATGGAAGCCGCGAGGTCGTTCTTGTTGGTGTGGATCTTCTCCAGACCGGGGATGATGGAGTAGAGCCAGCCAGCGGCCTGCATGCGCTCGTAGTTGAACGATGCCTGCAGGAAGCAGGAGCGCCAAGCCATCTTGTTGAGGGTCTTCTGGTCGAGCTGCGGAGCAGGAGTGAGATCCTCGTAGTGCTCCGGGATCACATACTCATTAGATGCCATCTTCGAAGTCACCTCCGTCAGAAACAGCTGCACCCTTCAGCTCGGTCTGCTGCTGGAAGTCCCAGAAAGCGATGCCGAAGCCGATGAGAGCGAGGATGAGCAGGGCAGGGGTTGCCAGAGAATCGTTGGCAACGGTGATGAGCGCGAGGCCAAAGCCCATGAGGAAGAAGCCCCACATATCGCGGTTCATCATAACCTTGAGCAGGACGGCGAAGCCGACGAAGCGCATCATGCCGCCTGCAGCGGACAGACCGGTCTGCAGCCAAGTCGGGATGGCGGAAGCGATGGTCTGACCGATGGTAGCGCCAGCGATGAAGAACAGGGTGACGACGACAGCGAAGATCAGGCCGAGCAGAGCCATGGCGAAGTAGTTCAGACGCTCGATGCCCTTGGTGTCAGCGTTATGAGCCATATTGTCCGCGGAGGACATGAGCGGCGACATAAGCGTGAAGACCAGGGTAACGCCGAGCTGACCAAGCAGAGCGAACGGAATGGCAAGGCCGACTGCCGCGTTGGGCTCGAGGCCCGTAGCGATAGCGAGAATGGCTGCCATGATGCCGCCGATGACGGCGTTAGGCGGCTGGGCGCCTCCGATCGGCATGTTGCCGATCGTCATGAGCTGATAGGTACCACCCACGAGAAGACCGGTGTTGAGGTCGCCAAGGATAAGACCGATGACGGCGCCGGTGACGATGGGCTGATAGAGAGACTCGAGGAAGTTGAACTGGTCGATTGCCGCGACGAACGTGACGATGAAGACCAGAGCGACCTGGATGATCGAGTATTCCATCTTGCTCCTCCTTTCAAAATGTATGTACGCACTTTGGATATCACGTACAGAACGTCAGGGTTTCACTCCTGACAGCGTGGATCATGAGGATTACGAGAAGAGCTTGCTCGTGTCCTCAACAGGCGTGCTCGGAACGCGCCTGATCTCCAACTCCACCCCCAATTCCTGCAGCTCTTTAAACGCAGCGACATCCTCGTCGTTAACTGCGACGGAGGTGGCGACTTGGCGCTTTCCTTCCGACATGTGCATGTTGCCGATGTTTACCTTCTTTATAGGCACACCGCCCTTGACGAGCGTAAGCACGTCTTCCGGTGTTTCGGCCACGATGAAGATCTTCTGGCGCGGGCTCGCCTTGCCAATGACGTCGATGGTCTTCTGCAGGGAGAAGAAACGCGTAGCGACGCCGGCGGGAGCGGCCATCTTCATGAGGTTCTGGCGCATGGTGTTGGTCGACACATCGTCGTTGGCGACGAGGATGAGGTTGGAGCCCAGGGTGGAGTTCCACTGGGTGGCAACCTGACCATGAACCAGTCGGTTATCGATGCGGGTAAGAAGAATGTTGGGTTCTGCCATGTTGATCAGCTTCCTTTCGTTATTTGCTGACGACAGTTACTTGATCTCCTGAATCGCGTAACGCGAAACATCTACGACGGCACCGGATCGGACTTTGATCTGGACCTTTTCGCCTTCGATGCCTTTGACGGTTCCGTAGATACCGCCGGCGAAAAGAACCTCCTGACCTGGCTTGAGCTCCGTGTGCAGCTCCTTGAAGTACTTCTGCTTCTTCTTCATGTTGATTTGCGACCAGATGGTGTAAACCAAGCCCATGATGACAAGCAGGCCCAAAAGAGCGACCGAAGAGCTCAGGACGTTGGCTCCGAAATCGGCCATTAGATGCCGTCCTCGTCGCCGAAGATATCCTCTTCCTCGGCACCAGCGACGGAAGCGACCGTCTGGGCGGTGATGCCCGTCTGGCCAACGGTCACGGCCTGCTCGCCAAGCTCGGCGAGCGTGGCGTTGCCGCGGAGGAACAGAAGCTCAATAACCATGGGAAGGTTAGTTCCAGTCAGAATCTCGACGTTGTCGACATCCTGGGCAATCATCATTGCCTGGTTGAACGGGGTACCACCAAGCAGGTCGGTAAAGACGAGCACGCCATCGCACTCCTCGCGCATGGCGGTAATAGCGGCGCGGAGATCCTCACCGTAGGAAGCAGCCTGGTCGCCCTCAAAAGGAACGACGGTAAAAGCGGGCTGATCACCAGCGACCATAGCGATAGCGCTTGCGATGCCGGGTGCGAACTGTCCATGACCGGTAAGAATAAAGCCAACCATTCAAATTTCCCTTCCGAAGGTGTGTACGATCTGAGTCCGATAGTTTTCGGAAGCCAGCGGGCGGGTGCCCTTAAAGCTTCTTGGAAAGCGTTCTTTGAAGACCAGTGGTTTCTCAACTGGTAGTAACCACGTGACGTGTTGTTGTCACTATATCACCACAGAAGAGGTTGCTTTCGTTGATTCATACAGTAAAACGTTTTTGCACCGTTCACGGCGAAAAATCGACCGTTTACCGCTCATTAACACTTCTACCTGCGATTTTGAAACCGTTTCGAAATGATTTGACGAAAGATCGGAACTTTTTTCGTGTCTAAACAACGCAGGGTGGCTAAAAATGGCGTGTAGAAAAAATGCAGGTCATTGTGAAGATTTGTGAATTGGTCTTTTTGACTTAATACCAGTTAGAACCAGTTTAGAAATTATCGGTGAACGGTAGTTTTTGACCGTTCACCGGTTATTTGCAATCGTTTACGGCCGTTTTCCAGGATGAATTGAGGATACCCGATGAAGCACTTGCACGGGCGCAAGTCCTATCCTAGTGGTTTCGGTAACAAAATGCCCGCTAGAACTTTGTCGTTCTAGCGGGCTTAATCAGGTAGATCGGTTAGCGCGCAGTAGTGCAGACAGATCTTACGCAAACAGGCCGTAGATGCTGATGTTGGCCTTGGCATAGAGGCCGTTAGCATACTCGGTCCACTTGGAGCTAGCGCTTGAGGCCTGCGAGGAATACTGCTGGTAGGCGGTGTAATAGGCGGTCATGGCCTGCTTATAGGTGGCACTTTCGGCGGTAAAGGCATCGTTAGCGAAGGCCTTAGCGTAGGTGCTGTTCTCGTCCTTCCAGGTGCCCTTCGAGCTATCCCACTCGTCACCGGCAAGGTTGATGATGTAATCGGCGTAATCCTTGCTCGCGGTGTCCTCGTTGCCGTCAGAAGGCTCAGTCGGAGCGGTCGGCATGCTCGCGGAAGCATCGCCCACCTTCTTCTTGTAGAGCTTCTGCAGCGTCGCGGACTGGCGGACGATCCGCTTGGCCTGGTCCTTGGACACGCCATACTGCTTGGCCATGGTGTCGTAGTCCGAGGTGCCGATAGAATCCTCGGCGTACTTCTTCATCTCCTTAGAAGAGACGGTAATGCCCTCGTCCTCGGCAGCATCGAGCAGAATCTTGTTGCGCACGTAGGACAGGATGACGTCGGCAGAGGGGGCGGTGTAGTTGCCGTTGCTATCCTTGACGGTATCGAGGCTGTACTGGCTCTCGATGGCCTCGCGCGCGGTGATGTCGCTCTTCTTGCCGTTATAACTATAGCTTGCCACGGTCGAATCGAGCTGGTCCTCGGTCAGGGTCGACGAACCGACGCCCTTGCCGCCAAAGCCGCCATTGCCAATAAAGAAGCCGACCACCGCAGCGATTACGACTGCAACCACAAAGGCGGCAATCATCGTCTTCTTGTGCTTGGATACGTGATCGTCCCCGTCGGAACCCAGGATATCGTCGTCCTCATCCTGGGCCTCGGGCATCAGGTTCTCGTCAGCGGCATCTGCGGCGATCTGAGCCTCCAGACGAGCGTCCTCCTCCTCGGCGGTCGTGCCAGCAGCAATGTGCTCGGCAGACGTACCGGCAACCAGATCGATCTTCTCGTCCTCATCACCGTCGGGGCCTTTGCCGCGCTCGATGATCTGGATGCCGTCGATCTCGTCCTTCTCGTCCTTCTTTTGAATCAGACCCATATCAGTTACTCCTTGTTAGGAAACATAGTCCGCAATAGAATACGCCCGACAGAGCGCCGGGCGTATTGATTCTCAGGTTATACGCAAACACTTAAGTACTATTTAGGCGTTTGCAGCGTGCATACCTTAGGCCAGGTGCGCGATAACGGCATCGGCAAAGGCTTGCATGCCCACAGCACCCTCAACGGAGCCGGTCTGGGCACGACGCACGTCACCGGTAACCTGTTCGCCCTCGTCGAGCGTGGCAGAGACGGCGGCGCGAATGCGATTGGCAGCGTCGTTCTCGCCCAGGTGATCGAGCATCATCGCAGCAGAGAGGATCTCGGCCGTGGGGTTGGCGATATCCTGGCCAGCGATATCGGGTGCCGAACCGTGCGTTGCCTCAAAAATGGCGCAGTCGGCACCGATGTTGGAGCCGGGCGCCATGCCAAGACCGCCCACCAGGCCGGCGCACAGGTCGCTCACGATGTCGCCGTACAGGTTTGGCAGCACCAGGACATCGAAGTCGTTGGGGTTCTGGACCAGGCCCATGCAGGTGGCGTCGACGATCTTGTCGTTGAACTCAATGTCGGGATAGTTGGCGGCCACCTCGCGCGCAACGCGCAGGAACAGGCCGTCGGTCGCCTTCATGATATTGGCCTTGTGCACGGCCGTCACCTTTTTGCGGCCGCAGCGGCGGGCATACTCAAAGGCGTACTCCACAATACGGCGGCTCTTGGCGATAGAGATGGGCTTGATCGAGATGGCGGAATCGGCGGCAAAGGTCTTCTGACCCGAGCGCTCGACGAGCTGTGAGAGCTCCTCGACCTCGGCTGCGCCCTCGTCGAACTCGATGCCGGCATAGAGGTCCTCGGTGTTCTCGCGCACGATGACCAGGTCGACGTCGCGGAAACGCGAGCCGTCGCCCGGCTGCGACAGACAGGGACGCACGCAGGCATACAGGTCAAAGTGCTTGCGCAGGGCCACGTTAACGCTGCGGAAGCCCGTGCCGACCGGCGTAGTGATGGGGCCCTTGATGGCAACCTTGGTCTCGGCGACCGCGTCGAGCACGTGCTGGGGCAGCGGCGTGCCAAACTCGTCCATGACGCCGGCGCCGGCCTCCTGGACATTCCAGTTGATCTGGACGCCGGTGGCCTCGACCACGCGGCGCATTGCCTGCGTAATCTCGGGACCGATACCGTCACCGGGAATCAGGACTACATCGTGCGCCATAATCTGTTACTCCTCGTCTTCGGCGTCGTCAGATTTTTTAACGCTAGCACGCTTCTTCTTTTTGGAGAGATCCAGGCCAAAACGTTTAACAAGCATTTCGCAAATCTCGCTCGAACGGGCCTTGAGATAGCTGCCCTTGCCGTTCTCGGCGTCGAACTTAAGGCGCAGCGCAAGCTTCTCTGCGACCTCGGCGTCGATCTCGCCCTGGCAAAACTCGTACAGGCAACCGAGCATGTCGCGATACTCAAGGTCGCCGTGGTAGCACTGGATGGCCTCGTCCAGGATGGGCCAAGCCTCGCGCGAACGCTCAACACTCGTGGCACCCCACACGCACAGCAGGCGGAAGGCGGCATAACGCAGCGTGGAGGAGATCTCGTCGAACAGCGCGGTCTCGGCACCCTCAAAGGCATCGCCCAGCTGCTCTGGGCAGGTGGTGGCGAGTGCCGCCAAGGCATCGAGGGCCTCCCAGCGGGTCTGCGCCTCGGGGCGATCGAGCGCCTCGATCAGCGCGGGCACGCAGGGCACGACGCGCTGCGGATCGCGCTCGGCAAGCAGGTGCAGCACGCGGGCGGCAAACTGGCGGATGCGGCGCGTGGGGCAGCCGAGCTCCTGGACCAGGCGGTCGACGGCGTTCTCGTTCTCCTCTGCCAGCTGAAGCTGTGCCAGCTCCTCGTCGGTGAGCTGTTCATCTTTGTTTTCTGCCATAGTTACCTCTTCTTACTATTTCTTAGCGTGCTTGCCAGCACCCTTGCTGTCATCGGTGACCGAGATGAGCTGTCGGTCGGCCGCACCATTGCGACGCGCACGGCGGCGTTCCTCGGCATCGCCCGCGTCGGCGGCGGCGCGGTGAGCCTTGTTGACGTTAAAGACCTCGTCGTGCTTGCGCCACGGACCGACGGACTCGCCAAAGCTCATCTTAAGGCCGGCGATAAAGCCGCCGAGCCAGCCGATCGGCGCAAACTGCACCAGCGGGAACAGCGAGAACACCCAGGTCAGCAGGACGACTGCCGCCGCGCCTGCAAAGTTGGCAATCCAGTAGTCGCGCTTGGTGATCACGCGCTTTTCGCACGCCCACTGGCCGCACAGAAAGCCGATGTAGATCGCAAAGAGAAAGAGCACCAGCGCAAGCACCACGAACGTCCAGCTCATGGGCGCTACTCCCCGTGATGGTGGCCACAGCAGCACTCGTGGCCGTCGTCATGGCCGTGGCCGCCGCAGCACTCGTGGTCCTCGCCGTGGTGATGGCCACAACCGCACTCATGGTCCTCGCCGTGCTCGCCGCAACCGCAACCTTCCTCGTGAGCGCCATGCTCCTCGGGACGATACTGCGACCAGTCCAGACCGGCGGCGATGGCATCGGCCTCCTCCTTATAGAGGACCGTGATGGCCTGGGTGCCCAGCTTGGCGCCACCGATAGCGTCGAGCATGTCGTAGAGCGTAAAGGCCACGTCGGCGCCGGGCAGCGCAAGCTCGCGGTCGTCGGCATAGGCGAGCGCCAAGCGCAGGTCCTTAATGAAGTGCTCGACCATAAAGCCGGGCTTGTAATCGCCGTCGAGCGCCTTGGGCGCCAGGCTCTCCATGGCGCCGGACTTGCCGGTACCGCCCAGGATCATCTGGCGGGTCTTCTCCAGATCAAGGCCGCTCAGCTCGGCAAATGCCATGGCGTCTGCCATGCCGACCATGCAGGCGCCCAGCGACACCTGGTTGGCGAGCTTGGCAGCCTGGCCCTTGCCGGCGCCGTCGAAGCAGCAAATGTTGGCCGCAAAGGTGGAAAGGATGTCGCGGACCGGCGCGATGTCGTTCTCGGTAGCGCCCACGATAGCCGTGAGCGTGCCGGCGATAGCACCCGACTCGCCGCCGGTGACGGGGCAGTCAAACGCCATGCGGCCAGAAACCTGGGCGGCCTCGGCAATGTCACGGGCGAGCTCGGGCGAGCTCGTGGTGAGATCGATCAGCACCGCGCCGGGCTTGGTGCAGGCCAGCAGGCCGTCGCCCGCCAGGTAGAGCTCCTCGACCTCGGAGGGATAGCCCACCATGGTAAAGACGACATCGGCGTTAGCCACGGCATCTGCCGGCGTATCGGCCCAGGCGGCACCGCGCTCGATGAGCGCGGCGGCCTTGGACTTGGTGCGGTTGTTGACCGTGACGGGATAGCCGGCATCCAGGATGTGGCCGGCAATGGGGGCACCCATGATTCCGGTGCCGATGAATGCGACGGAGAGCTTGTTTGCCATGAAACCTTTCCTTTTGGGTTGGGTGTTATTACCAGGTTGAATACTCGGTGCCAGCGTTGGGCTGTGAGTCGAGGGCGATTACGGACGCAGCGCTTGCCTACTGGCCGCGCACGCGGCGGGCGATGCGGTCGGAAAGCGACGCCTTGTCGGCGCGGTTCTTACCCCAAAACGCGCAGGCCACCATGCCGGGGCCCACGTGCGAGCCGATGGTAGGACCGACGGAGCTGCGAATGATCGTGACGTCGGCGCAACCCTCCTCCTTGCGGATGGCGGCTTCGAGCCAGTCGCCGTCCTTCTCGGCATCGGCCGTCATAATGGCGATGGGCATGGTGCGATCGGGCACATAGTTCTCGCGGAACGACTTGAGGATGGACTTGAGCGCCTTCTTGCGACCGCGGTTGACGCCGATCAGCGACAGCGAGCCGGCCAGGTCGTAGGACAGCTCGGGTTTGACGTCGAGCTTTGCCGTGAGCTGTGCCGCCGCGGGCGGAATGCGGCCGCCGGCAGCCAGCGCGTCAAAGCTCTCGAGCGTAAAGTAACCGTGGACATAGGTCTTGGCCTCGTTTGCCCAGTCGACCAGCTGCTTGGCGGTCAGTCCCGCCGAACGCTGGCGCACGGCCTCAAGCGCCAAGAGCTCGCCGGTCGCACAGGGCAGAGCGTTGTCGACCACGTACAGCTCAAAGTTGGGATACTCGGCGCGCACGGCGTCCGCCGCCTGGCACGCGGAGTTGTAGCTCGACGACAGCGCCGAGGTAAAGCACAGGTAGACCGTAGGCGTACCCTCTTTGGCGCACTCGGTAAAGAACTCGATATAGCGACCGAGCGACACAGCCGAGGTGGACACGCGGGCACCGGCGCGCATACGGTCGTAGAACTCCTTCGGTGTGATGCTCGACCAGATGTCGTCCGTGCGCTCTTCGCCATCGATAATGAAGGGGAAACCCAGGATATCGACATCGAGGTTCGCGGCGACCTCGGGGCTAAAGTCGCAGCAGGTATCGACGACGATGCGGCAGCGGTCAGAATGGCCGGTAGATGCAGCCTTGTCCATCAAAGCGACTCCTTACGTAAAAAAGGCGGCCATCCGCATGGGATGACCGCCGGCCGTTAACTCATGCAAGTTAACGTATTTTACTCGTCAAGTGTTTCGATGCGGGGCTTGATGATGCCATATCCACCATTCTTACGGTGATACACCACATTGATGAGACCGGTCGTCGCGTTCTCGAACACGTAGAAGTCATGGCCGAGCAGATCGGTCTGCACCAGCGCCTGCTCCTCAGTCATCGGGGTGACATCGATGACCTTCTCGCGGACGAGCAGGTCGTCCTCCTCCTCGGGCAGCAGCAGGTCGGCCAGATCCTCGACGCGCTCGACCGGCGCGACATCCGCTGCGCTGGCACCGCCCTGGCGGTTGTCCACGACCTTGGTCTTGAACTTGCGCAGCTGGCGGGTGACCTTATCGGCGGAGAGGTCGATGGCAGCGTACATATCTGCACCGTGCTCGGCAACGCGAATCACCGAACCGCGGGCACGAACCGTAACCTCGACGATTGCCGGGTTGGGGTTCGAGGGGTTCTTCTCATAGCGAAGCACGACGTCGACTGTCATGGGCTCGATATCGAAAACCTTGAGCGCCTCGCCGATCTTCTCGTCCACATGCGCACGCAGAGCATCGGTTACCGTCGTCTTGCGTCCAGAAACCTTGATATCCATACGTGGCTCCAATCTGCCTCGGGGACTTACTGTACTGGCTATGTACCCATTGCCGTGCATTTAATCACGCGGATTCCCAAAGACCCGAATAACGATTGCTTGATACCGCATACCGAAGTCTCGCACTTTTCCGTGGCAAAGTGCGCTATAGGAGGGAGCCGGCGGCTTTGGTTTTGCACCTAAAAAATGTCTTTGAACTGCTGGTTTTATGGGAACGAAAAAGCCGGGCTCCCCTGTTGGGAGAGCCCGGCAATGCGTGTTGAAACCGTGAAGAGGCGTCCCTCCTAGCGCATAGGAGACGCCACCCCTAGCAATAACTAGCTATTGAGCTTGTTAATGTCGTCGTCGGTGATAGTGCCCTCCTGGCTGGACGATTTATCCTCGGAGGATGCACCATCGCTGCTCGAATCGGAGGATGCGGACTCGCTGGATCCGGTGTCGGTCGGCTGCACGTCGGCGCCCGAGACCGTCTTGGTGGTGAGGTCATAGGGCATCGTGCCGTACCAGACGGAGTGGACCGCCTCGAGCGTGCCATCGACCGTGATACCGTCGAGGGCATCGCTCACGGCACGGCATAGCTCGTCGTTGGCCGCGAGGCCCGCGACGCCGAGCGTCGAGGGCGTCTCGAGCGTGCCGACGTAAGAGACCTGGCTCATCAGGCGCGCAAGGTAGCCGCCGGCCGTGGAGTCGCAGATCACGTAGTCGACCTCGCCGGACTCGAGTGCCTCAAAGCACTCGTTGATGTTGGAGAAGGTCTTTTGGTTGGCCGTGATGCTCTGCTTGGCGAGCGCTTCCTGCGAGGCCGAGGAGGTCTGAACGCCCAGGGTAGCGGTGTTAAGCGTTTCGGTGGAAACGCTCAGCGACTCGCCGTCGCTCGTCTTTCCGAATACTGCCGCAGCGTCGTACAGGCAAGTACCAAGCGTGCTGATGTCATCATCCGTGGAATTGATATCGCCAATGAAGATGTCGGCCTTTTTGTCGCCAAGCACGGAATCAGCAGAAGACGCATCGACGAAGGCAACTTTAAGGCCCATACGGCTTGCAAGGGCGCGGGCAGCGTCGACCGCATACCCCGTGAGCTCGCCGTCGGTGCCCTGCATGGCCTGCGGCGCATCGGAAGTATCGAGGGCGACCGTCAGGGTACCGGGGGTGAACAGGGCATCATCCGACACCGTGGGCGTGACGGTCTCGTACTCGATCTGGTCGATCGTGGGAGTCGTGAACGTAGACAGCGGGTTGAACGCGCATCCGCTCAGACCCAAAACGGCGATGACCGCTGCGGTCCCAGCACCTAACCGAGCCGCGTGCATCAAGCTGCCCCTCACCATGTCCACTACCCTGCCTTCTGTGTCGTATACGATCCGTGCGATGCGCGGAATATCAGATTGTTCCCACCAGCTGACCTGGTATTTGACCCCACACTTGCGCACCGGGGTGTTTGCTCGGGAGGCCGCAGCCACCTTCACGACTGGCCCGCTCGCCCGCGAGGCGGTATTGCCCCAAAGAAAGTAGAACGGACGGTGCGGCTTACATCTAGGACGCGCCATGATCGCGCCGCGCGCACGCGGTCGCTTACGTGGATCCCTTTGACCGCGTCTGTCTTGGACTAGGACGGGCATTTCGTCCGTCCGCAACCACAGCCTGGTAGGAACGTAGCGCATTATAGCTAAGTTCAAGCTAAAGTTTAAGGTTAGGGGCGTCATTCGCATCGCGAGTACAGATTTCGCAGGTCAGGACGGGCTGCACGTGGCCAGATTGAGCTCGTCGCCCCCTATGGGGAGCCTCGAGACGCCCGTTTTAGGGGCCGTGTGCAAAAAACGGCAAATATGAGTACTGTTACCAATTTAGTAGCAGCGATTTTCCACCTCGTGAGCCGGTTTCGAGCTCATTTAGCCCTGCTTAGCGCCTTGATTTCCCACATTTGTTTATTATCTTCGCGATTTTTACCGTTTCTCGATCCGCAAATATCAGATTTTGCTGTTACTAATTTTGTATCAGTACTCATTTTTGCCACTTTTTGCACAGCACCTATAAACAGACCCCCTCTCAAAACCAACATCTATGCTGGCTTAAGCCCAAAACATGCTCGGAGCGTATTCAGCAGCGCGTCTTGCTTCTTCCGACGAGCCTCCACGCGGTTTTGGTACCGCTTGCCCATGCGTTGGTATATGCGCCATGCGAGTGCCTCCATCGCCTCCATGTCGCAGAGCATCTCGTTATTGACCGTTGCGACCTCGATCCCCATAGCTATAAAGCCCGTATTACGCTTTTCGTCGTGAATGCGCCCACCGCGAGACGAATGGCCCAGCTCACCGTTGTATTCCAGGTCAAACCGGGCCGCCTCTTGATACGCATCGCAAACTGCATGAGGCATCCCCGAGATTGCCTGCGCGCGGTCATCGAACTCGATCTTGTAGTCGGTCTTAAAGGGACCGCAGGCAAAACCGCCATAGGAAAACGGAAGCGAAAACAAAGCGAGCATGATGCACTCCATGGGTGAGCGCAGGTTTTCCGAAAGATAGGGACACAGACGCTGCAGTTGTTTGGCCGTGTTCCCCTTGTATACCGCGAGATAATCTGCCAGACGATCGGGCATCAGCACCGGCTCGACTTCAAAGTAGCCCACGTCTGCTGGCTGGTCCTTGTCCTTTGCAAGTTTATTCGTAACAGGCGAGGTGTAGGGAGGCAGATACTTCCCGCGGTCGCTCAGTGAAATCTTAGAGCACAGCTCCTGGGCCAGGGCAAACGCCTGGATGCAGCCGACCTCACGCGCAACGGCAACACAAAGGGCCTCGGGAGATAGGCTGTACACCCCCGGTTCCACCTCTAGAATCGAGCCGGCGGGCAACCCGGAACACACGGACCAGCCTACGCCAGGCATGCGGCGGCGCTGCGCCGCAGATCCCACCAACAAGCACAGATCTTCCTGCACCTCGCCACTTTTGGCTCCAATTCGCACCAAGTCAGGAAGATAGATATCCTCGGTCGAGGGCGACGACGTGCGCAGCACACGGCGCTCTTCATCGGGATTAAGGTCCTTCCAGCTGATATAGCCCATCTGCCGGCGCTCGGCGCGCATCATGCGAAGCGCCGAGGCACCTGTTAGGATTACGGAAGCCGCTAGCTGTTCGCCTGTCGGCTCGTTGCGCCGCTCAATCTTCACTGCCACAAAACCACCCCTACCAAACACGTGCGATAGCAATGCCATCGACTGCCGCAGCGCCGGCGCGCTTGAGCTCCGCCGAGGCTGCTGCCATGGTCGCGCCCGTGGTGATAACGTCATCGATAAGCAGTAAGCGGCGGCCGTGCACGTCCTCAACCGTCTCGTACATGCCTTGGGCACGCTCGCGACGCTCCTCACGACCGAGTTCGCGCTGGTCGCCATGCCCGTACTTGACGAGGGCATCGAGCAGGGGAACACCCGACAGCTCGCAAAATGGGCGCGCAATGGCCTCCATATGATCAAAGCCACGCCGCCGAAACGCTGCCGCCGTCGCAGGCACAAACACCACCGCATCCGCACCGGACAGCACACCTCCCAAGCGTTCGGGCGCTACGACCTGGGCATGCAGGGCGGTGTCGTAGAGCAGCTCCGCCAGATACGGCGCCAGGCGTCGCTCGCCCGCGTCCTTGTACGCTTTAATGATGCGCGGCAGCGGATGCGCATAGACGGAGCACGCCAGGCACCGGTCGAGTGCCTCCGCCATTGCCGAGGACGTGCCCTCGACCGAACACTCAGTGCACAGCAAATCCCCAAACGGGGCGCCACATCGGGTGCAGCTATGCCGTGGGTCGATGAGCGTGAGCGCAGCCAGGCAGTCTTGGCAAATAAGCGCACCGGCGCGCTCGCAGCCGGCACATCGTGTTGGCGACAATGCCTCGAGCGCCTCGCGTGCCGCCCGCTCGGCAAACGGTAGCAATCCGTCCGCAAACGGTAGGGCGCCGGCACCTTGCAGGCATCCCAACACATTCAAATGTCTCTTCACGACACAACCCTCCCTACGTTCGATCGCAGGGAGGGTTGTTGATTCAGCGCTATGGTACCCCGACGCGATTGGGGCAAGGCTGGTTAAATCCGCTCGCGGGCGTTATTCGCCGGCAGGCGGTTGTGGTGCAGACGAAGACGGGGCCGAGCCCTCGCCACCATCCTGGCGCGGCTTGCGGGAACGGCGACGGCGACGGCGCTTTTGACCCTGGTCGGCCGAGCCCTCGCCACCGCGATCCTCGCGCGGCTCGCGCTCGTCGCGAGCGGCGCCACGCGAAGCCTTGGCAGCCGCTCCCCCGCCATCTCCGGGACGACGGCGCGTGACCTTGACCTCGCCATCCGAGACCTGATCGGCAACGGAGGGCACTGAGGGCTTCTGCTGCGCGCCCGAGGAATGGCGACGGCGCGAACGCGGCGCGCGCTCCTCCTCGCCACGTGACTTGCCGCCCTTGTCGGCAGGCGCGTCGGAGGCCGAGGCGCCCTTGGAAGCGGCACCAGCCTCGCGAGCAGCTGCGGCGCGGAAGGCGTCCTCGCGCTCCTCGCTCGACAGATGACGGCGACGACGGCGCGTGGGGTTCATGCCACCGCCGCGGTTTTGCTGCTGGGGCTGTTGAACCTCGCGCTCGCGAGCTCCGTTCTTGCCGGCGGCTGCGGCCTCGCCGGCATCGGCAGAGCCCGCACGCTTGCGGCGGCGACGGCCACCGGCGGTATCCTCGACCTCAGGCGCCTCGGCCTTGCTGCGGCCCTTTCCGCGGCCACGGCCCTCGCCCTGCCCCTGACCGGCGCGAGCATCGGATTCAGCATCGCGACGACGGCGCTTGGGCATCGACGTACCGGCCAGACGGTCGGCGCTCGACAGGCCATCGCCCACGTCGACGCCGTTCTCGCGGTCGAGCTCCATAAGCGCCAGACGCATCTCGGGCGACTCGATGCGCTCGAGCACGTCGCGCGTCACGCAGTCGGGGCGGCAGTTGCAGCCCTGCTCGGCGGCCTTCTTTTTGCAGCCCTCCGAGCAGGTCATATCGGCCAGGTTGACCTTAAAGACCTTGCCGTTCTCCAGGCGCAGCACCAGCTGCTCACGCGGCGTGTCATATTCCTGAATACGCGCCTTGCCGAGCGGCGTATCGATGAGCGTCTTCTTTTTGGGCGCACGGCTCTTAAAGTCCTTGTACGCTTCGAACTCATAGCGCAGGCAGCACATCAGGCGGCCGCAAACGCCGCTGATCTTGGAGGAATTGAGCGGCAGGTCCTGCTCTTTTGCCATGCGGATCGAGACGGGCTCAAACTGTCCGCCAAAGCGCGTGCAACAGAGCTCCTGGCCGCACTGGGCATAGCCGCCCACCAGGCGAGTCTCGTCGCGCACGCCGATCTGGCGCATGTCGACGCGAATGTGCAGCGTCGAGGACAGATCCTTGACGAGCTGGCGAAAATCGACGCGCTCCTCGGCCGCAAAGTAGAACACGGCCTTCTCGCCGCCAAACAGGTACTCGACGCCCACCGGCTTCATCTCGAGGTCGAGTTCTTTGACCAGACGGCGGAAATCGACCATGGCCTCGTCGCCCTGGATGGCAAGATCGTCGGCAAGCTGCAGGTCGATGTCGCTCGCCACGCGCAGCACGGGCTTGAGCGGCTGACCGATCTCGTCTTGCGGCACCTCGAAGGGATCGGCCGTAACCAAGCCGATCTCGGTTCCGCGCTCGGTGGAGCAAATGGCATAATCGGCCTCGAGGATATCCAGGTCCTGCGGGTCAAACCACAGGTCGCGCGAGGCGTAGGTAAACTTAACGGGTACGACTAACGGCATTTCAGTGCCTTCCTGATATCGAACAGCATGACCTCGATGGCCAGCTGGGGAGTAACGTTTCTGGCGATGTTGTGCTCGGCGGTTGCGACCGCCTCGAGCGCCTGGGTGGCACCCGCAACATTCGTCGCAGCGGCAAGCCGACCGATCGTGTCACGCACGTCTTCGTTCACCACGTCGGCCGCCTCGTCCTGAAGTGTCAGCAGCACGTCGCGCATGAGCGTCCGCGCGCTCGCCAGCGCTTCCATGATACCCGAACGCTCGCGCGCGTTGAGTTCGCGCTTGTTGCGGTCCTCAAGCTGCTTCAATGCTCCACGCGACAGGTAGTCGGCATTTTGCTCGAGTACCTTTTCCTGCGTGGACTTGACCTCGGCGAGCGGCGCCTTGACGGCGACGATGAGCGACTTGGCGCGACTGAGCACGTCGGCCTCGTCGGCGGCAATGAGTGAGTCGATGGCACGGACCATCTGACGGCGGGCGTCCTGGCGCTCGGCGCTCTTAAGAAACTCGATGCCGCGTGTGGGGCTTCCCGCCACGGCGACCGCCATGCGGCAACGCGCGGGGTCCTGGCCGGTGGCGCGGCTCACGGCCTGCGCGGCGACGGCGGGCGACACCAGCCGAAACGGCACGCACTGGCAGCGGCTCACGATGGTGGGCAGCATCACGTCTGCCGAGGTGCCCAGCAAGATGAACATAACGCCCTCGGGCGGCTCCTCGAGTGTCTTGAGCAGTGCGTTGGCGGTGTTGGCGCGCAGTTGCTCGGCACGGTCGATGATGTAGACCTTAGCCTTGGCGCGAATGGGTGCCAGCGGCACGTCATCGAGCAGCTCGCGGGTCTGGGCAATAAGATAGCCCGTGGCGCTCTCGGGCGTGTAATAGTGCACGTCGGGATGCGTATGCCGAGAGACGCGCACGCAACTGTCGCATGCGCCGCAGCCGTCCTGCTCGCACAGGAAGGCTTGGGCGAGCGCCCACGCGGCATCGAGCTTGCCCGCGCCGGGCGCGCCCAAAAACAGGTAGGCGTGCGATGCACGGCCGCTGGCGACGGCATTGGTCAAAAAGTCGCGCACGCGCTCTTGGGTGTCGAGCTTGGCCAGCAGGCTTGCCTGAGCGGGGGCCATGTTACTCGGCCTCCTTGGCAAGCGCGGCGGCGACAGCATCCTGGGGGATATCGAGACCGCACGCGCGAACCTGCTCGACCGTCTTCTCGAAAACTACCTCGACGGTCGTAGTGGCGTCGATGAGCTTTACGCGGTTTGGCTCCTCGGCGGCAATTGCGCAAAAGCCCTGGTAGACACGCTCTTGGAATGCCATGCCCTTTGCCTCCATGCGATCTGCCGCACCACGGGCCGCCATGCGCAGCGCCGCCTGCTCGGGCGTGATGTGGTAGACGAGTGTGAGCGCCGGGTGCGTACCCGCGACGGCCAGGTTGTTGGCATCTCGCACCATCTGGCGATCAAGGCCGTCGGCAAATGCCTGATAGCAGGTTGTGGAATCGTAGAAGCGGTCGCACAGGACCACCCTGCCGGCAGCAAGGGCGGGGGCTATGACCTCGTGCACCAGCTGGGCACGCGCAGCCTCGTAGAGCAGCAACTCGCAGGTGTCGCCCATCGCCATATTGGCGGGGTCGAGCAGCAGGGCGCGGATCTTTTCGCTGATGGCGGTGCCGCCCGGTTCGCGCAGGCTCACAACCTGGTGGCCAGCGAGCTCGAGCGCGCGGGCAAGCAGGCGCGCCTGCGTGGACTTGCCGGCACCGTCGACGCCCTCGAGCGTGATAAAGCTATGTTGAGCAGGCTCAAAAGCCATGGGCGCAGCCCCTTCCTACAAGGCGCGTAAATGCAGATATATCAACCAAGCCATGATACCCCAGCGTCCGGCGCACCCCAAATCGAACCTAGTCATTAGGGCGGCAGTTAGGGACGATCCTAAACTGCCGGCAGAAAAGGAACGTCCCCAACTGCCGGCTAAAGTTGCGGTGAAATAGGGACTGATTGAAGCCCTGAGACCGCCAAACAGTCCCTATTTCAACGCAACGTATGATGGGGAATTTTGAATGCTGGGTATAATCGTCGTATTGCATTGAAATGTGGCGAAAGGAGTGGCAATGACTCGGTATTGTGCCTCGTGTGGCAAGCTTCTTGCAGATGATGCCAAGTTCTGCCCCTCGTGCGGTGCACCCGTTGAGCAAACAACCGCGAGCGATAGCCAGCCCGCTTTTGAGCAGACCGGCTCCCTCGATACGCCGCAAGCCAAGGCGGACGACCCCCTCGCCTATCGCCCCGACCCCGCCGCAGGCCCCGCGGCCGTCGAGACCACGCAGCGCATACCCGTCGCGAGCGGCTCGCCCCAACAGCAGCCGGCTCCCGCATACGCGCCCGCTTCGCCACAGACCCCCGCTCCCAAAAAGAGCGGCACCGGGCCGCTTATCGCCGTTATCGTTGTGCTGGTGGCGATCATCATCGCCCTGGTCGTTTTCTTTGTGATCAAGCCTTTCGACAACGCCGCCACGCAGACGACTGCCGAGGTAGCTAAGCTGCACCATGACGTCGACGACGATGACCTAAAGCCTCTCGGCAATCCCAACAGCCTGTACGACGATGATGACGATGACGACGAGGATGGCGGCGAAGCAACGCTCTCCGAGCAGAACCTCTACCGTCGCCTGAGCGAATACTACGACCTGCTCGAAGATCTCGACAGCCAGGTCCGTGGCTGCGCGCAGAACTTCAACGGCAACTATCTGGAAGAGGATCGAACCACCCGTCAAAATCTCGCCGACGTCGCCGAGCGCACGGAGGACACCATCGAGCAGTATTACGACATCGTCGAGGACCTGGACGTCCCGACGAGCTCCAAGAACTACAGCTCCTGGAAGGATATCATCGCCCTGTACGACGACCTGGATCACCGCATTGACGCAATCTGTGATGCCTGGGAAATCAGCCTGAAATACGCCAAGCCTGCGGACCACAAGAATGAGATCGTGGCGCCGCTGTCGCGCGACAACGTGGCGGGCACCAATGACAATAAGTACCGCCTAGACTTTGAGGAGCGCTATCCCGGCGCCAAGCCTGTCGAGGTGAACTAGCGCTTTGTCGTTCCCGAGCCGGCAGTTAGGGACGTTCCTAAACTACCGGCAGAAAAGGAACGTCCCTAACTGCCGGTCAAAAAAAACGAGCGAGGATCGCGGGGTCCTCGCTCGTTTTTTTGGGCAATGTTTCGACTGCGCCGTTACTTGTCGGCGGCTGCTTTCTTGGCAGTCGACTTCTTCGCGGTCGTCTTCTTGGCGGCAGTGGCTTTCTTAGCCGTCGTCTTCTTTGCCGCGCTCGCCTTGGTCGTAGTCTTGCGGCCGCGGGCGGGCTTCTTTTCCTTGGTCGGGCAGTCCATGTTGACGCAGATACGCCACGGACCGCGCGCCGTGTTGACCACCACGATGGGGGCGCCGCACTCGGGACAGGTCTCGCCCGTCGCCTCGAGCTTGCCACGCGCCGGCAGCGGATAGCTCACGCCGCAGTCATCGTAGTTGGTGCAGCGGATAAAGCGCTTGCCGCTCTTCTCGCTCTTGTGCGCGATCAGGTCGCCATGGCGTCCGGCCTCGGCACACACCTTGCACTCGCCCACTTTAAGGTCGGGCTCGTAGTTGGTGGGGCACGTCGGGTTCACGCAGATCTCGAAAGCCTTCTGGCGGAACGGCTGACACTTGATGCGCGGCGCACCGCATTCGGGGCACACGGCGGCCTCGCCCTCGAGCGGGCTCACCTTGACGCCGCTCGGCACCGGATAGGTCACGTCGCAGTCGGGCCAGCCCATGCAGCCAATGAAGCTGCCACGGGTCTTGGCGCTCGTCTTCATAACCAGGTCCTTGCCGCACTTGGGGCAGGCGCCCACGCGCGCATCAGCCGTGACGGCGTCGCTGATGGCGTCGCCGAGCTCCTGCGTATGCTTGAGCAGCTCGTCGAGCACGCCGGCCAGCAGCGCACGCGAGTGCGTCACGACATGCTCTTCGGTGTCCTCGCCGCGCTCGACGCGAGTCATGTCGCCGTCGAGCTCGCTGGTCATATCGGGGCTCGTGATGCGCGGGGCAAATTGCGTCAGCGCATCGATGATGGCGATGCCCAGCTGGCTCGGCTCAACGGGATCATTTTTGAGATAGCGCACGGCATACAGGCGCTCGATGATGCTCGCACGCGTGGACTTGGTACCCAGGCCGCGCTTTTCCATCTCCTGCACGAGCTTGCCCTGGCTGTAGCGCGCGGGCGGCTCGGTCTGCTTGGCCTCGAGTTTAATGTCGAAAACGTCGACCGTATCGCCCTGCTCCAGCGGCGGCATCTGCTCGTCGCGCTTAAGTCCATACGGATACGCCTCGCGGAAGCCCGGAGTCACGAGCACATCGCCCGAAGCCACGAACGGCTCACCGTTCACGTCGAGCTCGAGCTTGGTGTTCTCGATGGTCGCGGGACCCATAAGCGTCGCCAGGAAGCGACGGGCGATGAGGTCGTAGAGCTTGCGCTGGCCGCCGTCGAGCGTGGACGGATCGCCCTCGCCCGTGGGGTAGATAGGCGGGTGGTCGGTGGTCTCGACTTTACCGCGCGTGGGCTTCATGGGACCAGCGAGTACCTTTTTGCACACGGGCGCCAGCGCCGGGTTGATCTTTGCCAGGTCACTCACCACGGCGCCCAAATCGAGCGTCGCGGGATACACGGTGTTGTCGACACGCGGGTAGCTGATGAGGCCCGCCATGTAGAGGGACTCGGCGATGCGCATGGTACGTGCAGGTGAGATGCCCTCGGCCGCGGCGGCAGCCTGCAGCGAGGTCGTCGCAAACGGCGTGGGCGGCTGCTGCTTGCGGGAGCGCTTGGTCACCGCGGCGACGGTTGCCGTCGTAGCGCCGTCGACGTGGCCGTACGCCGTCTCGGCAGCATCTTTGTCGGTAAAACGTGTCGTCTTGTGCGCAATCTTAAAGCGGTCATCCTCGGCAGCACCCTGAGCGGCACCCATGCCGCGAATCTGCCAATAGTCCTCGGGCACAAACGCCATGCGTTCGCGTTCGCGCTCGACCACCAGGGCGAGCGTCGGAGTCTGCACGCGGCCGGCGGAGCGCACGTTGCCAAAGCCGCCAAACTTGGCGAGCGTCAGGTAGCGCGTGAGCACTGCACCCCAAATGAGGTCGATGTGCTGACGGCTCTCGCCGGCGTCGGCCAGGTTCTGGTCGAGCGAGACAAGGTTATCGAAGGCCTGCGTGATCTCGGCCTTGGTAAACGAAGAATACTGGGCGCGGGCGACCGGCAAGTCGGGCGCCACCTCGCGCACCTTGTTGAGGGCGTCCGAACCGATCAGCTCGCCCTCGCGATCGAAGTCCGTGGCGATGATGACGCTGTCGGACTTTTTGGCGAGGTTCTTAAGCGAGCGGATGAGCTCTTTCTCGGCCGGAAGCTTAATGACGGGCGCCCAGGTGAGATAGGGCAGGCTCTCGAGCTTCCAGCCCTTGATGGAAATGCCATCGGCAAGGAACGGCTTGCGCTTGGTGTCGTACGGCGGGCGGGCCAGGCCATCGGGCATATCGGCCGGCAGCATTTCGCCGTCCTCCGTGACCGAATACCAGCCCAACTTTTTATCGAACAGCACACTGTCGCAAAAATCGGGTGCCAAGATGTGACCGGCAAGGCCGATCGTCACGCACTCCTCGCCCTTCCACTCAAAACGGTAGATGGCGGTGTTGTACACCTTGTCCTTTTTGGGCTTACCCGTGGACAGACGCTCGGCGATCTGACGCGCGGCGTCGTTTTTCTCAGCGATGATGAGCTTCAAAAGAGGCTCCTATCTCGTGTGTCTGCGGCTGCGCCCGCCCTCTTGGCGGCCGACTTACGCCCTTGCTTGCTCAATCTGCCCGATGAGCCAATCGCACCAGGCATCCATGCCCTCGCCCTTGCGCGCGCTCACGGCAAACCGCGGCGCCTGCGGATTGAGGTCATCGAGTGTCTTAGTATACCTATCCATGTCAAAATCGAAAGCCGGGGCCACGTCGACCTTATTGAGCAGCTGCGCGCCGGCGTGTTGGAAGATGCCCGGGTACTTGATGGGCTTGTCGTCGCCCTCGGGCACCGAGAGGATCATGATGGACAGGTTCTCGCCCAGGTCAAAGTCGACCGGGCAGACCAGGTTACCCACATTTTCGATAAAGATGACGTCGATGTTCTCCAGACCGACGGCCTGGTCGAAGGCGTCGACGGCCTCCATGATCATGTTGCCCTCGAGGTGGCACAGGCCGCCCGTGTTGATCTGGATGGCGGGCATGCCGGCTTCCTTCATGGTGATGGCGTCGACGTCCGAGGCGATATCGCCCTCGATAACGGCACAGCGCAGGCTGGCTTTGTCACGCAGGCGCTCGTTGGTGCCCAGAATCGTGGTGGTCTTACCCGAGCCAGGGCTCGACAGCACATTGATCACGTAGGTGTTCGTCTGCTCAAACCGCTGACGCAGCTGATCTGCCAGGCGCTCGTTGCGCGACAGAATCGGCGACGCGATATCAATCGTTTTCTCGGCCATACTTAGCGCTCCTTACTTTGGCCCTTTTATACCCCATCGCTAGATGGCGAGCGTGCTAATCGTCGGGGGTCTCGATCTCGATACTTGCGATGTCGAGTTCGCGGCCATGCAGCAGACGCACGTTGGCACCGCCACATTGGGGACAACGGCAATGGAAACGGTCGTGCTCAAAGACCTCACCGCAGTCCAGACACTCGCTTTGTGGATGGACTTCCTCCACGGCAAGCTCGCAGCCGCGCGTGAGCGGGTCCTCGTCGCGAAACGTCTCCCACGCAAAGTCAAGCGCCTCGCGCACGACCTCGGTCATATCCCCGATACGCAGCGTTACCAAAACGGCGCGCGAGGCCCCCGCCCCACGCGCCGCGCGAATCACTGTATCGAGTATGCCGTTGACAATGCCAACCTCGTGCATACCGATTTACTCCTCGTCGTCCTCGTCGTCCGAGAACAGGTCCAGACGGCTCACGAACAGGCCCTCCTTGCCCTCGCGCGCGGTAATGACCACGCGAGCGATGGCGAGCGAAATCTCGTAGAGCGAGAGCAGGGCGCCATACATGAGACCCAGCGTAACGGGCGAGCCGTCGGGCGTAATCACAGCCGAGCCCACAAGCAGGCCTACGTACACGTAGCGCCAGGCGCTGCGGAAGGCCGCATAGGACACGATGTGAAAGACGGACAGATAGAAGATGATGAGCGGCAGCTCAAACGCCACACCAAAGCCGATCATAAAGAGCAGCTCCATGTTGACGTAGTTCTCCAGGTCGGGCAGCGCCGTAGCGACGGCCGAGGTCTCGCCGATGAGCCACTCAAAGCCCGCCGGGATGATGATGAAATAGCAGAAGATGGCACCCAGGAAGAACAGCACCGTCGAGGCGAGCACCGTGGGCACGACCCACTTGCGCTCGTTGGGGCGCAGCGCCGGCAGGAAAAATGCCAGGATCTGCCAGATGATCATGGGCGTGCACATGACCACGGCCATCTTGATGGCCAGCGAGAAGCGCAGGCCAAAGCCGCCGAGTGTGGTGGTGATGTAGAACTTACCGTCCGGCACAAACGAGCGGATGGGATCTTCCAGGATATCGAGCACCACGGGCGTGGCAAAGTACAGCACGATGGCGGCGGCAAACACCGACACGACCACGATGGTCAGGCGGCGACGGAGCTCTCCCAAGTGATCGAAGAGCGGCATACGAGCAGGTCCGATAGGCATTACTCATCGCCTCCCTTCGGGGCGTCGGCGGCAGCAGTCTCGGCAGCGTCCTCGGCCTCGAGCTCGCGAGCGAGCTGGTCGACGACGGCCTTGCGCTTGCGGGGACGACGGGCGTAGAGGTCAGCCGTCGTGGGCTCTGCCGGCTCGGGCTCGGGCTCTGCAGCAGGCTCGGGGTCCGCAGCAGCAGCGTCAGCATCGGCGGTCGCAACCTCAACGGCAGCACCCTCGGCAGCGACCTCGCCCTCAGCAGCACCCTCGCTTGCGGCCTTCTCGGCAGCAAGACGGGCGCGACGCTCGGCAAAGGTCTCCTTCTTGGCGGGCGCTGCCGTCTCGGTGGCATCCTCGTCCGCATCGGAATCGTCGTCGGCCGCAGCAGCCTTCTTGGGCTTGACCGGCGCCGACGCGGCCTCACTCACCGGATCGATAATCTCGGACTGAACAACGGCCGTCATCTTTTCCTGCGTCTCGCGGAACTGACGGATGGCACGGCCGATCGTACGGCCCATCTGCGGGAGCTTATCCGGGCCAAACAGCAAAAAGCCGAAGACCACGATGATCGCGAGCTCACCCTCTCCAATACCAAACACACATACCTCCAAGGCTCGATGTGAGTCGAGCCCGCACCGCGCCATTCGGCCGGAACTCGTCTATTCATTCGGTCAAGTATAGCGCCCGGACGCCAAAACGTCCGAGCGCATCACAAACATATGCCAAACGGCACGCCCCTTTTGGGGCAGGGCCTATGCGGCCGTGATCGAAATCTCCTGGTCGACACCCAGCAGCTGAACCACGCGCATCACCGGAGGCTGCACGTTAACGCAGCTAAAACGCTTGCCGTGATCGGCTGCGTGGTGCGCGGCGCCCACGAGCACGCCAATACCCGTCGAATCGATATAGCTCACCTGGGCAAAATCGAGCTCAACGGCCTCAGTGGGCTGCTCGAGCGCCAGGTCGATGGCGTTACGCAGGCTGTCGGCGTTAGAGATATCGATTTCGCCGGTCACCTTGATGGTGTAGAGCTCCGGCGTGGGGTTGGTGGAAATACCCAAATCCATGTATACGCTCCTTTATGTATCGAAAGTGCGGATAGTACGAGAAGCCGCGCGTTAGGCGCGCTCGGCACGCGCGAGCTCGGCAGCGACGAGCTTGACGGCCAGCACCAGTACGTCGAGCGCGGCTTCCAGGTCCTCGACCGTGGGATAGCTCGGCGCGATGCGGATGTTGGTGTCGCGCGGATCCTTGCCATAAGGCCAGGTGGCACCAGCCGGCGTGAGCTTGACGCCCAGGTCGGCACAAAGCGCGGCAACCTTCTGGGCCGAGCCCTCGGGACCATCAAAGCTCACAAAGTAGCCGCCACGGGGGTGCGTCCAGGTGGCGCAACCCGTGTTACCCAGGCCTTCGGTGAGCTTGCGCTCAACAGCCTCAAAGCGCGGGCGCAAAAACTCGGCATGCTTTTTCATGTGCTCCTTGACCGCCTCGATGGTGGGAAGGAAACGCACATGACGCAGCTGGTTGAGCTTGTCGGCGCTGATCAGACCGGCCTTGAGGCGCTTGGAGAACTCCGCGATGACCGCGGGGCTCGCGCCGATAAAACCGATGCCGGCGCCCGGGAAGGTGATCTTGGACGTCGAGGCAAAGGCCACCACGCGGTCCTCGGTGCCCGCCGCGCGAGCGAGGTCGAAGATATTGGCGAGCTCGTCGGTCTCGTCGTACAGGTCGTGCACGCAGTAGGCGTTGTCCCAGAAGATACGGAAATCGGGCGCGGCCGTGGGCATCTCGACCAGGCGGCGCACGGTATCCTCGCTAAAGGTGATGCCCGTGGGGTTGGAATACTTGGGCACGCACCAGATGCCCTTGATGGAGTCGTCGGCAGCAACCAGGCGCTCGACCTCGTCCATGTCGGGGCCGGCCTCGGTCATCGCGACGGGGACGTTCTCGATACCCAGGTCGGCGGTAATGCCAAAGTGGCGGTCGTAGCCGGGAACAGGACACAGGAATTTGACCTTCTTGCCGTCATGCGCGGCCTCGTAAGCCTCCCAGGGCTCGCTGCCGCACGAACCACAGCGCCAGAACATGCCGGCGATGTCGTGCTCGATCAAAAGGCTCGACGAACCCAGCACGAGCGTCTGCTCGGCGGGGCAGCCCAGGAACTCCCCTGCCAACTTGCGTGCCGAGGGAATGCCCTCAAAGCAGCCGTAGTTGGAGCAGTCGACGTTGCCGTCGTGCAGGTCGGCGTCGGCATTGAGGATATCGAGCATGGGGCGCGAGATGTCCACCTGGGAGGGCGACGGCTTGCCGCGGGCCATGTCGAGCGCCAGGCCCTTGGCCTTGACCTCGGCGACCTCGGCCTTGAGCGCCTCGATGGCGGCATCGAGTTCGGTGGTTTCCATCTTCTGGTAGATCGTCTGCATGGGGTGCGACCTTTCGCGAAGCGGTACGTTGCAGTTCGTCTAAGTATAGACCGCCATCGTCGCAACGTTATGAAGCCGTGATAGATTAAGTTCATCGCAATCAATTACGAATCGCCGCGCATGCCGGCGTGGGGCGCCCAAGGAGGCACTATGGAGTACGGATCGTTTCAGGCCGAGGAATTCGGCGACTTGCAGCGCCTGGTCGACGGACTGTTTTACGACCGCCACGCCATCGACCGCCTGGATCTGATCGTACAGGCCGAAATCTTGGACCTGGCGCCCGACCTCATGGAAATCGTGAACCTTTTGCCGCCCGGCTACTACGACCGCCAGTCACTTTGCGACCAGCTCAACTCCGCCTTGGCCGCCCACGGCTGGGGCGCCGTCTACGGCACCGTGGAATAAGCCTCGAGGCCGGCATTTGGCCCGTTTCCCGACCCTGGCGAGGCTTGTTTTAGGGCTTGTGGCCAAAAAAGGGCAAATATGAGTACTGTCACCTTTTTAGTAGCAGCGTTTCTTGGTCGAAATCGGCAAAACTCGACTTGAAACTCCCTAATCACCGTCAGCTAGCGCCAAATTGGAAGTCGATGGTCACTCATTAACGTACAGTTCTTATAACTTTGTTCATTATTTTCCGCACCTAAAATGATACGCCGTTTGTGACAGTACTCACAAACGGCGTTTTTTGACCACTGGCGTGTCTGGCAGGCGGCAAGCACCGCCCGAATCCGCATTTTGAACGCGCCCGAATCGGTTCTGGAGCCGGTTTTCGCGCTCTTACTCGTCTTTGGGCGAGGGATGCTTGCAGACCACGCTCATGTAGATCATGCCGAGCACGGCTGCGGTGACCGAACCGGCGAGAATAGCGGCCTTGGCTGCAAGAACCTCAAACTGGGCCGTCGGGAAGGCAAGGCCGCTGATGAGAATCGACATGGTAAAGCCGATACCGCCCAGAATGCCCACGCCGGCAATCATGTGCCAGTTGACATTGTGCGGCAGCTCGCAGGCCTTAAGCTTAACCAGGGCAAACGTCATACCAAAGATGCCGATCGGCTTGCCCAGCAGCATGCCAAAGTACACGCCGAGCGTCACCGGGTCGGTGAGCAGCGTGCTCATGTCCACGCCCACTAAGCGAACCTGAGCGTTTACGAACGCAAAGATCGGCAGGATCACAAAGTTGACCGGCGTGGAGATCAGACGCTCCATGCGGATAAGCGGCGGGGTCACGCGGTGCATGACGCGCTCGACCTTGGTTGTCGAGACGGTAAAGTCATGCTGGCCCAGGATGTGTGCCTCATCATCGTAGCGGTCATCGAGCAGCGGCAGGCACTCGCCCAGCCAATCGGTGAGGCTATCGAGCTTGACGCCACACTTGGCCGGGATGGTAAAGGCCAAGATGACGCCAGCAAGCGTGGCATGTACGCCGCTCTTGAACATGCAGAACCACAGCAGCAGCCCCAGTACCGAATACGGGGCAAGGCGGTAATGCTGCGTCTTGTTAAGCCACACGAGCGCGCAGGTCACAAGCGCGGCGGCGCCCAACCAAAACGGATTGGGGCTCTGACCGTAGAAGATGGCGATGGCGGCGATGGAGATCAGGTCGTCGGCGATGGCGAGCGTCGAGAAGAACACGCGCACGCCGTTGGGCACGCGATTGCCCAAAAGCGACAGCACGCCCAGCGCAAAGGCAATATCGGTTGCCATGGGGATGGCCCAACCGTTGCGGGCGCCGGCATGGTTAAAGATCAGGTAGATGCAGGCGGGAACGACGACGCCGCCCACGGCCGCCAACATGGGAAGCATGGCCTGACGCGGATTCTTGAGCTCGCCGACCGTCATCTCGTACTTAAGCTCAATGCCCACCAACAAAAAGAAAATCGCCATGAGGAAGTCGTTGACGAAAAGCTCAACGGTGAGACCAGCCGTAAGGTTGCCCAGACCCACATACAGCGGGGTCTCCAAAAAGTGATGGATGGCCTCGTAGGCATCGGTATTGGCGCAGATGACGGCGGCGATGGCGGCGATTACCATGACGGCGGCAGAAATGGTGCCGTTCTCGGCAATGCGCTCCCAGATGTCGTGACGTTCAAAGCGCTTGCGCTCACGAACATTGAACAGCTGCTCAGTTGCTGCCATGGGCGGCTCCTTTCACGGGAAAGCTCCCGTCTTAAAAAAGCACGGCCCGCCCAGATGGCGGCGCCGCGCTCTAACGTATTACGCTTGCATCTAGCCTACCCTGCGCGACAAGCGCGCAAGCGCGGCCGAAAAGCGGAACCACAGGTTGAACATTATTTGCTCAACGGCACAGGCACGCCTGTCCAAGAGACGACGCGGCGACGTGCACAAAAAACGACCGGAGCGCGGGGCGTCCGCGATCCGGTCGTGGCGTTTGGTCAACTAAACCTAGCAGGCGGCCATAATGGGGGCAGCGACCTGCTTCTTACGGGAAAGGACACCCGGCATCCAGACGCCGTCGTGCTCGTCAGCAATGCCCAGGCCCTTCTGAGCAGCCTCGGTCTCGCCCTCGAGCAGGACCTGCGAGCCCTCCTCCATAATGTCGGTGATGCACAGGACAATGCCGTCGGCGCCCTTCTCGGCGGCGTAGGCGCGCATGGCCTCGCGGATCTCGTCGATCATGCCGAGTGCGCGGCTCTTGTCGACGGTCTCGTACTGGCCGATGAGCAGCTTCTTGCCAGCGGGCTCGAACATCTTGATGTCGTTGCCGACCATCTCGGCTGCGGTGAAGGAGCCGGACGGACGGGTGAGGAAGACCTCCATGCCAAACTTGACCGGGTCGACGCCCACCTGCTCGCCGAGCTTGGCGGCAACGGCGCGGTCGACATCGGTGGTGGTGGGGCTCTTGAGCATGAGCGTGTCGGTCATCATGGCCGAGAGCAGCAGCTTGGCCTGGACGTCGGAAAGCTCAACGCCGAGCACGCCGGCGAGCTTGGTGACGATGGTGCAGCTGGAGCCCCAGGGCAGGCAGATGTAGTGCAGCGGGCCGGCGGTCTCGAAGTCGCCGATGCGGTGATGATCGACAACACCAAAGACCGTGGCGTCCTTAAGGCCGGCGACGGACTGGGCAGACTCGTTGTGGTCGGTGAGGACGACGAGCTGACCGGCCTCGACGGAATCAATCACGCGGGGCTCGGCAATGCCGGCGTCGGCGAGCAACTTGGCGGACTCGGCCGGAAGCTGACCAAGGGCGCAGGCCTCGTAGGTGTTGCCGGCATACTCAACCTGGTTGAGCAGCTGGGACAGGACGACGGCGCTCATGATGGCGTCGTTATCGGGGTTCTGGTGACCAAAGACAAGAACGTTTGCCATGGATATCCTCCACTTGATATGTGTACTTGGACGTAGCTATGGTAGCACGCCGATGCCGAGCCTTCGCAGACGGAAGGGCCACGGCATATTTTGGGGCGCAGGCACGGGGGGCCAAGGCTGTCCCTTTTGCACCATGTTGGTGCAAAGTAACCTGTCCCCCTTGCACCAACTATTTGCCGGCGGCGCGCAGGGCTACGTAGGCGGCACCGATGATGCCGGCGTCGTTTTCGAGCGAAGCGACCTTAATGGGCGTCTCGCGCGAGGCGGAAAGCGCGTACTGCTTAAAGTGCTCGCGGACCTTGTCGAGGTAGACATCGGCCGAGGCGGAGGCGCCGCCGCCGATGAGGAACATCTCGGGATCAACCACGTTGGCGATAAGCGCCAGTGCGCGGCCGAGATAGTCGGCCATGGTATCGGCCGCGGCCAGCGCGAGCTTGTCGCCCTCGCGGCAGGCCTGGAACACGTCCTTGGAATCAGAAGGCCCAGTGAGCTCGATGGGCTCGACGCCGGCCTTTTTGCACTCGGCAAGGTAGTTGCTCACCACGCCGGTGGCGCTGGAATACTGCTCCAGGTGGCCATGTCCGCCGCAGCCGCAGGTGCGCTCCTCTTCGGGGTTCAGGCACATGTGGCCAATCTCGCCGCCGGCGCCCACAACGCCCGACACCACGTCGCCGTTGACGATAACGCCGCCACCCACGCCGGTACCAATGGTGACCATCACCACGTTCTGTACGCCCTTGGCAGAGCCGAGCCAGGCCTCGCCCATGGCAGCGGCGTTGGCATCGTTCTCGTATTTAACAACCGCGTCGGGGCAGTGCTCCTGAATGGCGACTCTTAGCTCGGGCAGGTTAATGGCAATGTTGGCCTTGACCTTGGCATCGCCCGATGCCGGGATGGGGCACGGAACGGCCAGGCCAATACCCGCCACAAAGGCGCGCGGAATCTGGGCCTTGGCGACCACCTGGTCGATAGCCTCGGTCACCGCGGCAAAGCCCGCGGCGTCAACGATAGGCGGCGTGGGCACGCTGGCCTTGGCCAGCAGGTTACCATCCTCGTCGAACAGGCCCTCCTTAACCGAAGTGCCGCCGACGTCGATGCCGATGTAATACTGCTTAGGTTCCATGGGAGCCCGCCTTTCTCGTTTAAACATTGCCTGTATGGTACCGCTCCCAAGGCAAAAACCTGCCAAAAAGGGACAGGTTTGTTTTGGCAGGTTTTATCTGTGAAAACGCAGGGCATGGTATTTGGTTCGTTGGGCGGTAAAACGGCTCAACCCCATCCTCGAGTCGATCAATTTGCTCAATACCACATTATTCGAATGCATATTCATTTAGAGCGCTCTAGTTTTTAAAGAGAAGCGTTTTTTAATTAAACCTTTCTCGAACTTTTCAAAAACGCAATAGGGATGCTTAGGTGTTGACTATACTTTCTTCTGTACTCAATCAAGCCGGAAAGGAGGTTCCATGATTCCCAAATACGAGGCGATAGCTGCAGATATCCGTCGAAGCATCGAGGACGGCTCCCTTAAGCCGGGCGACAAGCTACCCACCGTCGTTGAGTTCTGCGAGCTCTATAGCGTTTCCAAAATCACCGTCAAACGAGCTATCGAGCAGATCACCGAGGAGGGCCTTGTCACCAGCCGGCGCGGGTCGGGCACCTACGTTAAGGACACGGCGGGTCTCCCCGACCAGGCATTTTTCCAGGGCAAAAATGACCGCGCCCAGGGTTTTTCGTATGAGCACCGCGGGGAGAAGGTGACCTCGGTGGTCTACGATTTCTCGATTGTCAATCCACCGGCGGACGTCGCTACTCAGCTGGGAATTGCCGAGGACGACTTTGCCTATCACATCGTGCGCGTGCGCCAGGTCAACGAGAAGCCCATCGTCATCGAGTACACCTACATGCCTCTCGAGCTGATACCGGGCCTTAAAAAGAAAGACCTGTATGGATCGGTCTACAGCTTCATCCGCGAGCAATGCGGGCTGAAGATTTCGAGCTTCCACCGCACCATCCGCGCCGTAGCGGCAACCGAGGAAGAGGCTGAGCGCCTGGACACCGAACCCGGCGCTCCCCTGCTCGAGCTCAACCAGATTGGCTTTTTGGATAGCGGCAACGCCTTTGAGTACTCGATTTCGCGCAACGTCGGCGACCGCTTTGAGCTGCACAACGTAACGTTGGCATAGGTTTTTGTAGTCATGCGGGCGCACGTTATGGCTCGTTTAGAGTGGGCGACCGCACAACACCATGGGGGTATGAACATGTCCGATTTGATTAAACTGACGCCGATCTTCCACGAGAAGATCTGGGGCGGCCGCCAGCTCGAAACCGTATTTGGTTACGACATTCCCGAGGGTCCCATCGGTGAGTGCTGGGCCATCTCGGCCCACCCCAACGGCGACTGCCAGATTGCGGAGGGCCCGTATGCCGGCCACACACTGTCGTGGCTGTGGGCCGAGCACCGCGAGCTCTTTGGCAACTGCGAGGGCAAGGAGTTCCCGCTGCTCATTAAGATTCTGGACGCTAAGGACGACCTTTCGATCCAGATTCATCCCAACGACGAGTACGCTGCCGAGCACGAGAACGGCAGCCTGGGCAAGACCGAGTGCTGGTATGTGCTGGACTGCGAGCCCGGCGCCACGATTATCGTCGGGCAGCGCGCCAAGGACCGCACCGAGGGCGCACAGATGATCGAGGACGGCCGCTGGGACGACATGCTCAACGTGCTCCCAATCCACAAGGGCGACTTTTTCCAGATTGACTCGGGCACCGTGCACGCTATTAAAACCGGCACGCTCATTTTGGAGACGCAGCAATCGAGCGACGTGACGTATCGCCTGTACGACTACGACCGCCCCGGCACCGACGGCAAGCTGCGCCCGCTGCATATTGAGCAGAGCCTCGACTGCATCGACTTTGATGTTCAGGCACCGACCGACGGCACCGTGACCGCGCCCGAGGTCGACGGCGTGACCGAGCTCGAGTCTAACTCCTGCTACACCGTCGATCGCGTGCGCGTCGACGGCAGCAAGACCCTCGAGCAGCGCTGGCCCTTCATGTGCCTGTCGGTCATCGACGGCGAAGGCACCGTCTGCGGCGAGCCCGTTCACAAGGGCAGCCACCTGCTGGCTCCGAGCACCGTCAGCGACATTGACCTCGAAGGCAAGATGGAACTGATCGTCTCGCACCTGTAGATCGCACCAACAACCCAAACGCAACAAGGGGCTCTCCCGTCCATGTACGGGAGAGCCCCTAATCGTTTCTATATATCAGCCCACCCGGCTCTCCAGACCAAAAAGCGAACGAGCAAAGCGACGTTCGCAAGCAACGTTATCTAAGGACCCGGGCGGGCGTATGGGGCAACATCGATCGCGAGTTCCGCACGAGCCGGAGAGCACTTAATGTGCTCTCCGTGCGAGCAGGACTGTCCGAGCAGGCGACCAAAGCCCCCGGCGCGCCCGCCTAGCCGGATGTACGGGTTTTCCAGGTGCGGCAGATCGGCCTGAAAGAGGAGGGCATAGACCTTGAGGTCATGCCCGACGATTGAAGGCCGAGGTGCCGTGCCTGGGAAAGCCGCCTAGGTCAGTTTCACTATAGGCGCAAAGCCCTTCATAAGCTTTTTAGTCTGGCCGGTCTTTTCGAACTGCACCTCGATCATGTCTCCGGCGACCGAGATCACGGTACCGGTGCCAAAGGTCTTGTGGCTCACGGTATCGCCCGCGGCAAAGTCCTGCGACGCGCTGGCGCGATCGACCTTGCGCTCCACCGTCGGCGACACCTTGGACGACGGCTTTTTAGCTCGCGGCGCGCCCGAACCAAAGGTCGAGGCAACACGGCCGGCGTCGGGCGAAACCCCGCGATGGCGCTCGGTGCCATAGGTGCTGCCACCAAAGAAATCGTCGAAGCTCGATCCGCCGCGCGAACCGAAACCGCCGGTCGAGCGCGTATGCGAACCGAACACCTTACCGCCATACATATCCGAGCCCATGCCCGAGCCAAAGGTGCCGTGACGGTCGCCGCGCTTCTCCCAGCCCGTGCCCTCAAAACCGGCAGAGCCGATGCCGCTAAACTCGATATCCTCAAACGGAATCTCGTTGAGGAAGCGCGAGCGCGGGTTGGCAGAAGTCGAACCGTAGGTGCGACGCGTGGCCGCATAGGTCAGGAACAGGCGCTTGCGGGCGCGCGTGATGGCGACGTAGGCCAGGCGACGCTCCTCTTCGAGCTTGCCCGGATCATCGCTGCCGCCAAAGTCGTGCACGTGCGGGAAGATACCCTCCTCCATGCCGGCCACAAACACCGCCGGGAACTCCAGGCCCTTGGCAGAGTGGATGGTCATCATGGTAATGGCATGCGTCTCGCCGGCCAGGGAATCCAAGTCGGAGCGCAAGGCCAGCCACTCCATGAGCGCCGGCAGCGCTTTGCAGGTGAGCGGGCCATAGGCGCGCTCGATCTCGTCGGCATGCACGGCACCCGCCGGCAGCTCCGTCGGCGCGGCATATGCGTTGCCCGCGATGGCAGCGGTCAGGGCATCCTGCGGCGAGAGCGCCGGAGCGGCTAGGCTATCGAGCGGATTGGAGCCCGCGGCGTCACGAGCACCGACGAGCGCCTCAAACGAAGACGCGGGCGCGGACGGCCCTGGCTCGGGCGCAGGCGCGCTCACCACAACGGGCTCGGGCTCGGCACTGGCAGGCACATCGGCAACACCGGCTGCACGCAGCTCTTCCAAGCTCTCGAGCGTGCCCTCGATATCCTCGTGCGTCTCCTCAAATTCGGCAGCGACGCCCAGGAATTCCTGGATGTTCTCGGCGCGGCTCTCGGACTCCATGGTGCCCTCGGCGCGAAACGCCTGCAGCAGGCCCGTCTTATCGACAATCATCTCGACGACGTCCTTGAGCTCGCCGTCCATGCGGCGGCCCTCGCGCACCAGCGCCACAAAACTCGACAGGCCGTTGCGCACCTTGGCACTAAACATGCCCGTCTCGGCTGTTGCGATCTCGCAGGCCTGGAAGAACGAGCAGCGGTTGTCGCGCGCCAGCTGCTCGATCTTTTGGATCGAGGTGGAGCCGATGCCGCGGCGCGGCGTGTTGATGACGCGCTTGACGCTCATCTCGTCGGCCGGGTTCACGATCATCTTGAGGTAGGCCATGACGTCGCGGATCTCGGCACGGTCGAAGAATCGCGTGCCGCCCACGATCTTGTAGGGCACGCCCGCGCGCAGGAACATATCTTCGAGGATACGCGACTGGGCGTTGGTGCGGTAGAACACGGCGATATCGTCGTAGCTCGTGCCTTTGGCATGCAGCTTCTCGATCTCGCCGGCAATCCAGCGGCCCTCGTCGCGCTCGTCGCTTGCCTGGAAAGCCTGAATCTTCTCGCCATCGCCCTCGGCCGTAAACAGGCGCTTGTCCTTGCGCTGCGAGTTGTGGCGAACAACGGCATTGGCGGCGCTCAGGATGTGACCCGTGGAGCGATAGTTCTGCTCCAGCTTGACGGTCTTGCAGTTTTTAAAGTCCTTCTCAAAGTCCAGGATATTGGTGATGTCGGCGCCACGCCAGCTATAAATGGACTGGTCGTCGTCGCCCACAACCATGAGGTTTTGGTACTTGGCGGCCAGCAGGTTGGCGATCTCGTACTGGACGTGGTTGGTGTCCTGATACTCGTCGACGCTAATGTAGCGGAAGCGCTCTTGGTACTTATCGAGCACCTCGGGGCGGGTTCGCAGTAGCTCGAGCGTGCGCACGAGCAGGTCGTCGAAGTCCATCGCGTTGGCGGCGCGCAGGCGGCGCTCCAGCTCCAGGTAGACCTGCGCGGCCTTTTTGTCATTGGGGCTGTCAGCGGATTTGAGCATGTCCTCGGGCCCGATCATGGCGTTTTTGGCCGAGCTGATCTTGCTGCGGATCATGTTGATGGGGAACTGCTTTTGCTCGATGCCGAGCGCCTGCATAATATCACGCACCATGCGCTTGGAATCGTCGTCATCGTAAATGGTGAACTGACCGGTGTAGCCCAGCAGGTCAGCGTCCTCGCGCAGCATGCGCACGCACATGGCATGGAAGGTGCACACCCACATGCCGCGGGTACCGCTGGGGATAAGTGCCGCCAGACGCTCGCGCATCTCGGCCGCGGCCTTGTTGGTAAACGTGATGGCAAGGATTTGCCAGGGCTTAACGCCCAGGTCGCCGAGCATATGGGCGATGCGGAAGGTCAAGACGCGGGTCTTGCCCGAGCCAGCACCGGCAAGGACCAGCAGCGGACCTTCGGTCGTCAGGACCGCTTCGCGCTGGGCGGGGTTAAGACTGTCGATGTCGACAAGCGACTTAGCGGGCTTGGGTGCCGGTGCGGGAGCATCGTAGATGTCGAGCGGGACGAGCTCGGGCTCCGGCGCAGCGGGGGCAGTGTATGCATCGAGCGGCACGGGTTCCGGCGCGGGCGGCACGGACGCAGCAGTGTTCTTTTCCCAGGGCAGGGGCTGGGTCATGGGCGACTCCTCATCTGACGGACGGCGCGCCTGCGGGCAGCGCCATAGTTTGAGCCGTACCAGTATACCGAGCCGCGCGGACACCGACGCAAATCACACCACGACTCCGTGCGCCACCATCGGACCCACCCCATCGCCCAAAAAAGAGGGCAGCATAGACCTTTTGGTCATGCCGCCCTCGTTGAATGACAAGTTGTCGCTCTGGCCGCCGCGCAGCGTCAACCAAGTTACAGGCCGAGCATAGGCTCCAGAACGAAGAAGTACGCGAGCACCACGATGCCCAGGATGATGCGGTAGACGCCGAAGCACTTGAAGTCGTGACGGCGAACGAAGCCCATAAGCCACTTGATGGCGATGAGCGACACCACAAAGGCGACGACGCAGCCCACGCCCAAGATGGCGATCTCGTTGGTGCCGAACGTGCCGCCCTTGATGAAGTACTTGACCAGCTTGAGCGCACTCGCGCCAAACATGACAGGGATGGCCAGGAAGAACGTGAACTTAGACGCCACCGAGCGCGTGCAGCCCAAAAGCAGGCCGCCGATGATGGTAGAACCGGAGCGAGACGTACCAGGCACCAGCGAAAGCACCTGGAAGCAGCCGATACCCAGCGCAGTCTTCCAGCTTAGATCCTCGAGCGTGGCGATGGAACCAAAGTCCAGATTCTCGTCATCGTCCTCATCCTCAGCGGTAGCCGTGGCGGGCGCCGCAAAGTGCGCACCGGCGGGACGTTCACCCGACACCACAGCACGCGAACCAAACGAACCGGCAACGACCATTTCCTCGCGCTTGCTCGCGCGCCAGTTCTCGATCACGATAAACAGCACGCCGTACACAATGAGCGCCAGCGCCACGACGGGAGCATTGTAGAAATGCTCCTCCATCCAGTCGTTGAGCGGCAGGCCGATCGCCGCCGCAGGAATGCAACCGAGCACAATCTTGCCCCACAGCACCCAGGTGTCGTGACGGCCCTCCTTGCCCTTGCTGGGCGAGAACGGATTGAGCTCATGGAAGAACAGCACACAGACGGCCAAAATGGCGCCAAGCTGAATCACGACCAGGAACATGTTCCAGAACGTCTCGCTCACGTTCATCTTGACGAACTCGTCCACCAAGATCATGTGACCGGTCGACGAAACGGGCAGCCATTCGGTGATGCCCTCGACCAGGCCCATGAAGGCAGATTTTAAAAGCTCGATGATATCCAAAGGGACCCCCTCGTTAGACACCCGCCGATATTGTTCTGCGGACGGTGCGGGCGATGTCCCATTATCAACCGTTGGCGGCGCGCCTGCGCCTACCCTTACCAAAAAACTCGCCCGTTCACAGAATTGCGAGCGGTCAAACCCAAATCCTTGGGTATAACTGCAACAAGATAAAGTGTCCGGCGGCCAACGCGCCCGCGCCCGCCCGATGCACGAGCCCCGCGCCCGTGCGATAGACCAAGGAGGAAACCATGAACGAGGGCTACACCAAGGTATTTGTTTCACTCGACGGTACTGAACAGCAGGATTTTGTGCTCACACGCGCCATCAAGGTCGCCGCGAACAACGGCGCCAAGCTAATCATCGGCCACGTTATCGATTCCACGGCGCTCGAGAGCGCCGGTTCCTATCCGGTCGATCTGGTCAACGGCCTAGAGGAGGCATTTAAGAACTCCATCGCCAAGCAGCTCGAAGAGGCCAAGGCCAATCCCGATATTCCCGAGGTCGAGGTCATGATTCGCGCCGGCCGTATTCGTGAGACGCTCAAAGACGAGATGCTCGACGTGGTCAAGCCCGACCTGGTGCTCTGCGGCGCCCGCGGCCTGTCCTCGATCAAGTACGCGCTCCTGGGTTCGATTTCGACGTTCCTGCTGCGCAATACGGACTGCGACATTTTGGTCGTGAAGTAGCGTTGCTCCCACCGGCCGCGGGGCCTGCGGGGTTTCCACGGGCACGTCCTCGCCGCGTTGCGGCTGCGGGATGTCCCCTTAGGAAACCCCTCCCGGCCCCGCGGCCTTCGCAGCCTTACTTCAGCGAGTTGTCTGATAAAAGATGGCGT